>JAFZVY010000085.1 GCA_017617575.1 Bacteroidaceae bacterium
AGGATAGCAGCTTTGGAGAAAACCTCGCTTAGAGACCTGATTACGATTTCACGTGCTTCTGTCAATCTCAATCAAAATGTCAAAGAGCGTACTTTGTTTGATAACTTATAAAGCAGTGCGAATTTATTGCACCAGTACTAAATGTGAAATTAGAAATGGATTGTTAGTTCGCTTAAAATAGCTTGTGACGAGGGAAACCATTTTGCATTTTGCATTATTCATTTAAATCAGTTCGTCATTTTCCACTATCTGACCGTCAAAGAGGTTGATGATGCGGCTGGCATAGCGAGCATCACGATGAGAGTGAGTGACCATGATGATGGTTGTTCCCTCGGCATTAAGCTGGCTGAGGAGTTCCATCACTTCGAGTCCGTTCTTTGAATCAAGGTTACCAGTAGGCTCGTCGGCAAGTATGATGCTTGGCTTGCCTACAACGGCACGGGCAATGGCTACACGTTGTTGCTGACCACCAGACAACTGCTGTGGGTAGTGCTTGGCGCGCTGACTGAGGCTTACCTTGCGCAGGATGTTCTGCACCCTTTCCTTTCTTTCAGCCTTTGGCACTCCAAGGTACTTGAGCTGAAGGTCAACATTCTCTTCCACGGTAAGCTCGTCAATGAGGTTGAAGCTCTGGAACACGAAACCGATGCGTCCCTTGCGGTAGCTGTTGCGCTCCCTTTCCTTGAGGTGTCCCACTTCCACGCCGTCGAAGAAGATGTCTCCATCCGAAGGGTTGTCAAGTAGTCCGAGGATGCTCAGGAGTGTTGATTTACCACAACCAGAAGGTCCCATGATGGCTACGAACTCGCCATCGTTCACTTCAAGACTAACACCGTTAAGCGCAGTTGTCTCAATCTCCTCCGTACGGAAGATTTTTGTTAGATTGTCTATCCTTATCATAGTTTTGCTTCTTTAGTTTGAGTTATTTCTATTGTGTTATTTCTGTTTTGTTCTGCAAAGTTATGTCATCGCTACATAATATAAAAGTGTTTCAGCTTCCTCGGATGCTGATTGTATGAAATTCATACAGCATTTTGTATGATTATCATACAAGGGGAGTGTGGTTTATTGTCTTTTATTTTGGGTTTGAGTAATTGTTCGTTTACTTGAACTTCACCACTTCATTGTCCTTGAAGGAGTCATAGCTACTGGTGATGATACGCTCACCCGGTTCAAGTCCGTCGCACACCTCATAGTACTGTGGGTTCTGACGTCCGATGCGAATGTTGCGACGGTATGCCTTGCTGCCATCCTTGTCAAGCACATATACCCAGTTGCCACCTGTTGTCTGGAAGAATGAGCCGCGCGGAATGAGAACTGCTTGCTCTGGCTCGCCAAGTTCAAGGTTGAGATAGACCGTTGCTCCCACTCTTGCATCGTCCCACTCGTTATGCTCTGATGCTGTGCGACGAAGAACCAAATCGACCTTGAACTTGCCATTGCGAACCTCTGGATAGACCTTACGAACGGTAAACGTACATTCCTTCTCACCGCCATGTGGCTGACGAATGGTTGCAGTGGCTGTAAGCCCAACCCTCACACGGTCAATGTAAATCTCATCCACCAAGGCGTTAATCTTAAAGTTACTGAGGTCGTTAATCTGACCTATGGTCTGACCTGCCGATATGCTCTGTCCAAGTTCCACGTCAAGCAGTCCAAGTTCACCGTCGATGTTGGAACGCACCTCAAGCTTGCCCTTGCGCTCACGAACAAGGATGACGTTTTTACGCATGTTGTCGAGGTTGTCCTCCATCTGTTCCATCTGAACCTTGCGATAGAGAGCATCCTGTTTCAGTCGCTCAGAGACGAGTCCTTGTTTCTTCTTGGCAAGCTCATAGTCTTCCTTGCTTTGCAGATAGGTCTCACGAGAGATGAGTTTCTCTGCATACAGGCGTTCGTTCTGCTGGTAGGCGCGTTGCTTGCGCTTTACATCAACATCAAGAGAGGCATTTTCCGTCTCGTTGCTCAACCTATCCTGCTGCATGGCGACCTGTGTATTGCGAAGCATGTTTTGCTTCTCTGCCAGTTCAGCCTCAGCATTGAGAATCTGAAGGTCAAGGTTGCTGTTGGAAAGTCGCACGATGACATCACCCTTCTTGAGCGACTGTCCCTCTTCCGCCACCTTCTCCATGACCACGCCGCCTTCCTCCGGTGATATCCTTACCACCTGAATAGGCACTACCTGACCATTGATTCGTACATAGTCCTTGAACTCACCACGTGTCACGTCACCTATCGTCACCATATCACGGTTTACCCTGACGGTGCTGGCATGATTGCCAAAGATGACCCAAAGCGCAAGGCTGAGGAATATCGTTCCACCGATGATGTATGGTATGTGTTTGCGCTGAAATCCGCGTTTCTTTTCGATTACTCTGTCCATAGTGGGAATAGTGCCGAATGTGGCACTCTGAATGTTTTTTGTGTCTTAATGTTTATTTCTCCCAAAGGCTGCCGCCCTTATAGTATTCCAATATACGTTTCTTGTAAATATTCGTGAGCTGTGTCTGAAGTAACAGAGCCTTGCTCTGCAGGAGAGTGATGCGGGATGTCTGCACGTCGATTGACGTGGCAAGCCCTTCCTCATACTTCCTTATCGTAAGGTGGGTGGCAAGGCTGTCGGCTGCTACCTTACGCATCATCTTCTGCACCTCCATGTAGCTATTGTTACAATCAACGAGCGTTTCCTCTATCAACCTACGCAGTTCCATGTTTTGGTAGTCAAGTTCCTCCCGAGCCTTGCGAAGATTATTACGGCTTCGACGCACACGACTCATTCCATTTACGCAGTCGAATATCGGAACGTAAAGCGAGGCGTAAATGTACTTACCCACATGATTGCGAAACTGTGTGCTGAACGCCTCTGCCTTTTGCCCCATCTGGCTTGAATAGTTTGTATAGATGCCTGCACCCAAACTTATGGAAGGCATGAGCGAACCGACACTTGAGCGGTACTGATACTTGGCAACCCTAAGCGATATCTCCGTGGCCTTCACGCCAGGATTAGTCTCACGTGCCGCAGCATATATGTTGCTTGCATCATCAAGCGAAGGCAACGACTCGCCAATGGCTATGGTGTCGATGTCAAGCACCTCCTCTATTGGGTAGTTCATCTGTTGCTTCAACTGATGAATAGCCGTGGAAAGCACACCTTGCTGACGAGTCACCTCGTAGTCGTCCGAGGCAAGCACGGCATCCATCTGTGCCACATCAGCCTCACCCTTCGTTCCGACCTCTTCCATCACCTTGGTACGCTTGAGGAGCGAACGGCTTTCCTCACGCTTCTCCTGCAGATAGGCAAGCGTGCCACGACAGTAAAGTACGTCAATATATGCCTTGAACACTCGTTGAGCCACCGCATCCTGCTGAGCCTGCAATCCGTGACGTCCCATCAGCACGCATGCCCTTGCCGCACGCAGGTCGTTGTAACGCTGCAATCCGTCGAACACGGGCAAAGAAGCGCTTAGTTCATAGCTATTATTAAAGGTATTGATGTCAGTGGTTATGTTTGTCTCAGGGTCAGTGGAACGTCCATAGTTGAAGCGAGCACCAACGCTGGCATCCACCGAAGGAAGAAGTGCACCAACGGCACCCAGCCTTTCGCTCTTGTAGTTGTCAAGCGTAAAGGCAGAGTTGCGCACATCATGATTATGCTCCACGGCATACCGAATGCATTGCTCCAGCGTCCACCTGTCCTGACCAAATGACACGTTGCCATCCAACAGAAGCATCGTTATTATAATTAGTCTTACTATCATTCCGAGTCTTGTTTTGTTTTGCCAATGCAAATGTACGACAAGAACCGTATGACTCTTGCATCATCCACTCCACGTACAGGTCGTTTGTATGAATATCATACATAACATTGTATGAAAATCATACACTACACAGGTAGCCAACGAGAATTTATGTGCCATAAGGCACGTTTATCAACAAACAATAACTATCTTTGCAACCATGAATAAATACGGAACAATACTTGTGGTGGACGATAATCCTGCCATACTAACAGCAGTCAAAATATGCCTCAACGGAGTGTTTGAACGAATCCTTACACTCTCGTCACCAGACAATATCATACCTACGCTCCAGCAGGAGACGGTAGATGTGATAATGCTCGACATGAATTTCTCCCTTGGAGTCAACACAGGTCAGGACGGCTTGTTCTGGCTTCAGAACATACTGCGCCACCATCCAGACATACCCGTGGTACTCGTCACAGCCTATGCCGACGTTAAGCTTGCCGTGAAGGGAATGAAAATAGGTGCCATCGATTTCATTGCCAAGCCTTGGGACAATGACGACCTAATCCGCGTACTCAAGGACGCAATAGACAAGAGCAAGGAAGTAGTGCCACTCAACCAAATGGAGTCCGACCACGTACACCGAGTGCTGGATAAGTGTCATGGCAATGTGAGCAAGGCAGCCGAACTTCTCGGCATCACCCGTCAGACGCTCTATGCCAAGATGAAGAAATAACCACCTAAAGTGCCGAGTTCGGCACTTTATCCCATCTTGGTGAGAACATAAAAACTCACAAACTTAAAAACTTACTAACCCACACATCTCTCCCATGCTATACATCATTATCTCCATAGTCATCATCATTCTTGCCATATTCTTCTATCACCATCAGATGGTACTGAAGGATAGGGCATACCTCATGCGTGAAGCCATACGCAACCACGACTTCACTTTCCATCTTCCCGTCAAGGGCTTGTTCTTTGGCGAACGTGCCTTGCAGGAAACGCTCAACGACCTCGGCAAGGACATCAGCAGCCTTGTGGCACAGAACGAAGTGGAATCATGGCAGAAACTGACACGAGTGCTTACGCACGAGATAATGAATGCCACGGCACCTATATGCAGCATCAGTCAGGCATACCTCAACAATCCACAGATTAAGGGCACGCCATACGAAGAAGGCATACGCACAATATACGACACCACAAGGGGACTGTCAACCTTCGTGGACAGTTACCGCAAGTTCACGCAGTTGCAAGAACCTGTACCAACAGACATCAACCTCCTTGATTTTGCCAATTCGCTCAAACCACTCTACACCACGATAGAATGGAACATATCCATCCCACAATCCGTGATTATCAACGCAGACGAGAATCTCGTGCGCCAAGTTCTTATCAATATAATCAAGAACGCCATTGAAGCAGGAGCAAAGAGACTCGACATCAGATGGATGGACAAGCTCTGCATAAGTAACGATGGTGCACCCATCCCTGCCAATGCACGTAGGGAGATATTCATCCCATTCTTCACTACCAAGAGTTCTGGCTCAGGCATAGGACTCGCCCTCTCACGCCAGATAATGATGCGACAAGGCATGTCCCTCACACTTGCCGACAATCCCGTAAGCGGTTACCATACTACATTTGTCATTAGCAAACTATAACAAATTCTGTTTTAATGCAATAAAATGTTTTACACCCATATCTCTCAGTTGGGAGATATGGGTGTAAAGTTGAATTATCTGCCACATCATTACGCCATTATTTGCTTGTTCGGTTTATTTGTTGTACCTTAGCCACCCGAATAAAAGACAAAGATATGACAGAAATAAAGTGTTTGGCTAAGTATCTGTCTCGATTTGTCAAGTAGAAGGAACCCCATTCGCTTTATTAATGATGAAGACTCAATATGATAATATGTCGCGCGAGCAACTCATTGAGGAACTCGTGAAGACAAAGCAAGAGGCGGAGGCAATGGAGCGTCAGGTACGCCTGACGTTGCTACGTCGTCAGGTGACGCCTCACTTCCTCTTCAACAGTATCAGCGTTGCCATGAGCCTTGTGCTACAGCAACCGCAGACTGCCATCACGTTCCTGCATCACTTGGCAAGTATGTATAGGTATTTGCTCCAGTATGGCAACAACTTTCACGTGCCTATTGAGCAGGAGCTTGTCATGATGCAACAATACTACGAGCTGATGAGTCTGCGCCACGTGGGAACGGTACACCTTGCCATATCTCCGGAGGTGAAGGCATGTAAGCATTATCCGTTGCCTCCGCTTGCCCTTCAGGGACTGGTGGAGAATGCAATCAAGCATAATGCCCACACGCAGGAGCAACCACTTGAGATAAGTCTCAGCATAGAGGACAACTGCCTGTGCGTGCGCAACAACATCGTTCCCCTTGCTTCTGAAGCAAGTACCACAAGGATGGGACTTGCCTATATGAACGAGACGATGCAACTGCTCTTCGGCAAGGAGATAAGGACTGTGAATGACGGCAAGACATTCACGGTGATGGTACCGCTTATAAATTAAGAATTAAGAGTTAAGAACTAAGCGAAGCGGTCTCACTGACCATAGGGAAGTAATTAAGATTTAAGAACCTTGAATGGCTCAACACGTAGTTAATTAAGAATTAAGAGTTAAGAATTAAGATTTAGCAAGTGAGAGAAACTGAAAATTCTTTTAGTATTAGCTTACGGTGAGAAAAGTTCTAAATCTTCGTTCTTTATACTTAATACTTAGCGAACAGAGTAAAATATATTTTTGACTCCGTCGAGATAAAGGTTCACTTTTCGTTTTTCACTCTTCACTTTTCACTTACCAATGACAATACTAATATTCGAAGACGAGATATTCAACTATCATCTGTTGTGTGATATGCTTCAGAAGATACAGCCAAGCTGTAACGTCATAGGACCTATGACGACTATAGCTGAGGGACACAAGTTCTTTGCTGAGAACAAGGTGCGCCCAGACCTAATAATAGCCGACATTCAGTTGAATGACGGACTGAGCTTCTCGGTGCTTACGGAAGCACCTGTTGACGTGCCAATCATCTTCACCACGGCATACGACGAATATGCATTACGTGCCTTTGACTTCAACAGTCTCAGTTATCTCCTCAAGCCTGTGGATATTGAAAGCCTACGGGCTGCCATCGACAAGGCAAGGTCACGCCTCATTACCGATGAGGAGCGCAAGGAACTGTTCCGACTCATGTCTCGTCATTCGGAGTACAGGGAACGTTTCCTACTCAACACTCCAACGGGCGAGATGGTAGTGTCGCTCACGCAGGTACGCTACATCATGACCGTGAACAAGAGTTCGTTTGTTGTTCTTCACAATGGTGTCATGTACAATACTGACATGTGCCTTGCCGACATTGCCGAGCAGCTTGACCCGTCACGCTTCATGCGTGTCAATCGCCAGTTCATCATACCTGCCACGGAAGTAGCTGGATTTGAACGCGACGTTAATGGTAAGGAGAAACTCATACTCAAAGGTGAGGACGCTCCAGAGATAATCATAAGCCGAGACAAACGTAAGCTCGTCCACGAGTGGGTGCTGGAAAGCTAGAGGAGAGTTAAGAATTAAGATTTGGTAATGCAATATTGAATACACGAAATGGAGCACTACTACTAAATCTTAATTCTTAATTAATAATTCTCTGTGCATTGCGATTTACGTTTCAACTCTTCATATTGACGTTTCGGTATTATAAGAAAGTCATTATTATAAGTAACTCTTTATCTCATAATAATTTTGTCCACACAAATAATGGAATAAGGTAATATGATTGAAAGATTTCTTGAGAAAGCAGACTTCGACTCTTATGAGGATTTTCTCGCTAACTATAAAGTTCGTATCCCCGACGATTTTAATTTCGGATATGATGTAGTGGACAGGTATGCCTTGGAACAGCCCGAAAAGGAAGCTATACTTTGGACAAATGACAAGGGAGAGGAAAGACGAATCACATACAAAGAATTTAAGAGCCTGAGCGACCAGTGCGCTTCGTTCCTCATGGGAATAGGAGTGGATAAGGGCGACAGGGTCATGCTCATACTCAAACGTAGGGTGGAGTGGTGGATTACCATGGTAGCCCTCCACAAGATAGGTGCTGTGGCTATCCCAGCCACACACATGCTCACGGACAAGGACATTATCTATCGCTGCCACATGGCAGGAATAAGCAGCATTGTGGCTTGTGGCGATACAATGGTACTCAAGCACGTGGAGAGGGCACGACGTTTCTCACCTATGTTGCGCAACTGCATATCCGTAGGCCCTATCGTACCTAACGGATGGTTCGACTACTATCGTGGAATGTCCGAGGCTGAGCCTTTCGTCACTCCTCAGCGCAATAAGGTGACGGACAACTTCCTTCTTTACTTCACAAGTGGTACGACGGGTGAGCCTAAGATGGTTATGCACGACTATTCTTATCCTCTTGCCCACATCATCACGGCACGCTATTGGCACAACCTGCACGATGGCGACATACATCTTACCCTTGCTGACACAGGATGGGGAAAAGCTGTATGGGGCAAGTTCTACGGACAGATGATGAGCGGTGCAACCGTATTTGTATATGACTATGAGGGCAAGTTTGAACCATCGGAACTGTTGGACGTGATACAGAAGTACCATATCACTTCGTTCTGTGCTCCTCCTACCATATACCGTATGTTTGTACTTGAAGACCTCTCCAAGTACGACCTTTCAGCCTTGAAGTGGTGTACAACGGCAGGTGAGGCACTCAGTCCAAGCGTGTTTGAAGAGTGGGAAGCGAAGACAGGCATAATGATATACGAGTCATTCGGACAGACAGAGACAACTCTCGTGGTAGGCACTTATCCTTGGGTTAAGCCAAAGGCTGGCTCAATGGGTAGGCGAAACGCACAGTTCGACATCGACGTGGTGGATGACGATGGCAAGCACGTAGGACCTATGGTACATGGAGAACTCGTCATCAAGGTCGTTGACGGCAAGAGACCATTGGGACTCTTCAAGTGTTACTACCGTAACGAGGAGATGACAGAGAAGTGTATCCGCAATGGCTTGTACTATACAGGCGATATCGTGTATTACGATGAGGATGGATATTTCTGGTATGTCAGCCGTTCAGACGATGTCATCAAGACCTCTGGCTATCGTGTAGGACCATTCGAGGTGGAGTCAGCCCTCATGACCCATCCAGCTGTAGTGGAATGTGCCATCACAGCCGTGCCAGACCCGATACGTGGACAGATAGTCAAGGCAACAGTAGTC
Source organism: Bacteroidaceae bacterium (assembly GCA_017617575.1). Classification (GTDB taxonomy): domain Bacteria; phylum Bacteroidota; class Bacteroidia; order Bacteroidales; family Bacteroidaceae; genus Minthosoma. The sequence continues at coordinate 9,024 of JAFZVY010000085.1, forward strand.
CTTGCACCTAAGTACATGGATAAGGTTACAAACTCAGACGAAGAGCGCAAGCTCCTTATCAAGGAACTGCAGAATCACGTTAAGCACGAGACGGCACCATACAAATATCCTCGTGTCGTGGAGTTCGTCAAGGAACTGCCTAAGACCATAAGCGGTAAGATACGCCGTGCACAGATTAGGCAGGAAAGCGAGTCTGAGAACAAGTAAGCAATTCCGGGAACATCTAATTGATAAAACGAAGAATCCAGAACGTCAGTATTCTTGACGCTCTGGATTCTTTCTTAGTATCTTATCTGTTCGGATAAACAACCTCATTCGATGCCTTGCCAAGTCCTCCGTACCAGTTGGCACAGCGGATGGAGAAGCAAGAGCCTTCTTCTGTCTCAGCAGGTACGACGTACTCGTTAGTGGTGGTGAAGGTTACCACGTCGCCGTCTATGAGTATGGCATAGCAATAGGCATCGGGAATGTCATCCCATACAAGTGTCTTGCGTCCCTTCATCTTTAGTGTTGGTGGGGAAACAAACTTGCACTTGTCCTGTGGGTTCCACTTGCCAAATACCTTGTCTATCGTGTAGTTGCAGGCTTCCTCCTCCGTCAACGTACCGTTAAACTTAACAGTCACCTCCTTGCCGTTGCCATCCTTGTAAACGGTCTTCCTCTTGCTTGCGTCGATGACAGAGCCATCAGGCTTGTGACTATTGTACTCAGCAAAGAGGCGTGGTAATGTACCGTGCATATCCCTCCATCCTTGTTCGCAAGGCGAGATGGACATCTTAGTGTTAATCCATACCACCTGTGGCGCATTCTTCCAAGGACGACCGAGGAAATACTTGTTGTCTTGCTCCTCAGGACCTGTCACGTTACATTCGTTGAACACATAGCCATACTTCAACTTCTTCTCCGTGGATGCAGCCGTAATGATGTCCTTGCTTCCGGCCTTTCCCCTTGACCTCATGTTAAGGTTGCAATGGTTGAAATAGATAGTGCCGCCACCACATACGAAATCGACCGTACCGTTTATCATGCAGTCCTCAAGATATGTCGTACCGTTATCGTTTGTCCAGTAAGTATCCTGAGTACTCGTGAGCATCACATTCTTGATGATATTGCCCTTGCAACGCTTCTCGTTGAGAGCTACCGAACGATTGGCAAACGCCTTAGGGTCGTTCTTGTAGTTGCACCATAGCTCCAAGTCTTGAATGTATGTGCTATCAGCATGGTTGAGATAAAGCGTGGCAGTTATTCCTATGCCCTCATGACGTGGTATGTTGACTATCTTGGTGTCCTTCCAGTTCTCGCCTATAATGGACGTGTTAGGCGCTTTCAGAACCGTCATAGGGCTTGGGAAGCGAACCGTATCGCCATTCTCCACGACACTTATGGTATCTCCGTCACCCTTCACGAGGTAATAGTTGGACTTGATGAATATGCGATAACGCGTCTTTAAGTCCTTCCTTGCATTAGCCTTGTGGATGGCATCGGAGAAACTACCGCTGTCAGGCACGACGAAGTCATACGTCCATCGTTCCCTTTGAGCGTGTGCAGTAGAAACGCACATGAGCATTATAAGTGTTGCAAGAAGATGTTTCATTGTAGTTTGATTAGTAATGAGCAATTAGTAATTAGTAATGCATGGCACAGTCAATTGTTTTTATTCCGAATGGCTATTACTCATTTTCTCATTGCTAATTACTCATTATATTCAAAAACTCACAGCCAACGAGTGGCTGTGAGTTTTTTATAGATTAGTAACCATTGTTCTGTTTCCAGTCGTTCTTGTGAATATTCAACATTGATGTTGAAATAGGGAAGATACGACAAGTCTTGTCAAATCGTGCAGAACTGAAGCTCTTCATGTGTGGGAAGAATTCATCCTCGAAGTGACCGAAACGAATCATATCGTTACGACGCCAGTTCTCATCGAAGAACTCACGACCACGCTCGTCATACAAGTCATCAAGAGTTGGGTCTGTCTCAAGAAGTGGTGCCTTTGCGTATGCACGAATCTCGTTGAATAAAGGTTTAGCATCACTTGCCTTTCCTGAACGAACAAGAGCCTCAGCCTTCATAAGGAGAATATCTGCATAACGGAAGATAGGGAGGTCGTTAGACTGATTACGTCCGTTATTATAGTCGCTTGCCTGAATGAACCACTTAACAGAGTGATAACCCTGACGATAGCCTTCTATGTCATCACCAACATTAAGAGTTTGGTCATTGTCTTGAACAAGTTTAATGTTCTTAGTGAAAACAAGTGGATTTCCCTTACTATCCAAACATACTTCAGTTGTAGGAGTGAGTGTCTCTGGGTCATAGATGTGAACTGTATCTCCTACGATGCAATAATTACGCTCATCACCCTCAAGGCAGAAACGACTAACACATTCTGGTGTAACAACGGCATAGCCACCACCTGAGTTTGAAACCTTAATTCCAAAATAGTTTGGATCCAGTTTCTTAATATCCTTATAAACATGTGAACGACCGTACTGCATTCCTTGTGCAAGAATATTGTCATAAGGAATTGCATAAATGAAGTCTTCAACATGTGGGCCATTGTCATAAGAGAATTTCTTCATGTATGGCATAGAACCAAGGTTGAACTTGCCTGACTTAATGATAGAATCACAGATTGCGATACAAGCATCAAGCTTTTCATTCTTGGCAGTTGCTGCATCATAGTCCTCTACATTAGTTGAAGTATATACTGCCCAGTTGATATAAATCTTGGCAAGAAGAGCCTCAGCCATCCATTTAGTAGCTGTACCATAAGTCTCTTCACTTACTTCTTCTGTAAGCTGTGGGATAACATCCAACAACTCGCTTTCTATGTATCTGGCAACCTCAGCACGAGGCTTACGTTCAATGTAGTTACCTGTATTAACTACTGGGTCAAGAATTGGAGTGTCGCCCCAGTGCTCCATAAGGATGAATGTGAAGAATGCACGCATTACCCTTGCATAAGGATACATCTCAGCAAAGTCAGGATTGGCAAGAATCTCATTAGCCTTTACGATTCCAGGAGAAACGACACCATACCAGTCGATAGTAGCGTCATCTGGCATGTAGTTATGTAATGAGGCGCGAGCATACACACCAGAATCATACCAGTTGTTTCCAAAAGAAACAGCGGTAAATTCATCGCTTGAAAATGCGTTTGCCTCCATGTATCTACGACCATAGCAATCTCTCATAGTGATATAAAGTGAATTGAGAGAAGGATTAGGATGCTGCTGATACATAGATTCTGTATTCACATCAAGGTCAGTACAGCCTGTAGCCAATAAAGCCATACTTGAGGCCATAAATATTTTTATCTTATTTTTCATAATGTGCGGAGATTAGAAATTAATTTTTGCTCCAACCAAGATAGAGCGAGTATGAGGATATACACTCCAACGATAGTCAATACCTGGGTCAATGCCACCAAGTCTAACTTCTGGGTCAAGTCCCTTGTAGCTTGTAATAGTGAATACATTGTTACAAGTAGCATAGAGCTGAAGGTTGTTTATCCAACCATTGAAGTTGTTGAATGTATAACCAAGAGTAATAGTAGAAAGACGGAGATAGCTACCGTTCTCAATAAACCTGTCAGATGGATAGTTTGAAATGTTATCAGTAGCAGGTGTCTCAAGGTATTCCTTAAGAACATTCTTACCATTGTTCAACTGAGCGCCGTTAGCATAGTTAGCACGCATACCGTTATATACCTTATTGCCAAATACGCCTGTGAAGAACATTGTCGCATTCCAGTTCTTGTATGTAAATGTATTGTTCCATCCGATTGTTACCTTTGGCTGTGCACTACCAGTCACAGTACGATCCTTTGTCTGTGGCTCGATTGTTGTCTCTCCTGTACGCTCTCCTGTCTCTGCATCATGAACATAGAAACAAGACTTTCCGTCCTCATTAAGACCTGCATATTCGTATGTGTAGAATGTACCGAGAGCCTCGCCTTCGATAATACGCTGAGTGTAACCATTAGCAGACATACCTGCTACCATTGGGTCACCCTGGTTGAACTCGTCTGTGAAATACTTGTCGTTTGATACTCTGTCAACACAGTTTGAGTTATGAGAGATGTTGAATCCTGTGTTCCAGCGGAATCCCTTTGACTGGATGATATCAGCATTGATAGAAAACTCGATACCACGGTTAGTCATATCTCCCACATTTGCCCAAATGTAGCCATAAGGATACTGGAGTGGAGATACAGGATAGTTCCACAAAAGGTCCTTTGTCTTTTTGTTGTACCATTCAATAGTACCATTGATGCGGCCACCAAGGAATGCGAAATCAATACCAACATTGAACATTCCAGTAGTTTCCCACTTAAGGTCCTTGTTAGGGTTCTTAGTGGCATCAAAGTCAGCATACTTGTCGTTTGAACCTGTGTGGTTAACCACACCGTAAGTTGAAAGGGCAGCATCATAGTTGAAGCCCTCAGAGTTACCGCTTACACCATATCCAACACGAAGCTTGAGGTTTGTGAGGACATTCTGGCTCTTCATGAAGTTCTCCTCTGTGATATTCCATGCTCCAGATACAGAAGGGAATGTACCCCATCTATTGTTTGAACCAAACACAGAAGCACCATCACGACGAACTGTTGCCTGAAGCATGTAACGGCTGTTGTAAGAATAGTTTACACGACCATAGAAAGAAATCATCTTAGTAGTGCTGATGTTTCCGCTTGTCACACCATTCATACCGTCAATACAGTTTGCGTATGTAAGGTTGTTCCACTTGAGTTTATCATTAGGGAAGTTATATACAGTAACACCAAATCCATCGTTTGATGTACGCTCCTCCCATGAATAACCGAGCATGAGACCTAACTTGTGAATCTCATTGAATGTCTTGTCAAAGTTTCCGTAAGTTTCAAAAGTATTGTCACTTCCAGTGCTTGTGTTACGAGTAGCCTGACCATTTCGTGTTGACATTACTACAGGCAATTCAAGCTGTGAATTACGAGTATGGTATTCGCTGCCAAGGTGCTGTCTGTTATTGTATGAATAATTAGCACTCCAAGTCAATCCATCAATAATGCGAAGTGTTGCCTTTGTGATGAATTGAACGCGACGCCAGCTAAACTCAGAAGTATCTTCGTTCAAGAGAGACAATGGATTGTAGTTCTTGGAACCAGAAGCCTTTGAAACTGACCAATTGCCATTCTCGTCAGTTGGAGAAACGAATGGAGAGAAGTAGTTCATGGCATCAAGTACAGAACCACCCTCGTTATTCATTGCCACACCTGTGTGCTTTCCAAACATAGCGTTAGCACCTACAGAGATGTCGAGGTGATCCTTGAGCAATGATGTTGTAATCAAAGAACGTGCATTAACACGATTCATGCCAGACTTCTTGATTACACCCTCACGATTCTGGAAGTTTACACTTGCCATGTACTTAGTCTTCTTGGCACCTCCATTTATAGAAAGGTTGTGATTGTGAGTGATTCCGGTACGAAGAACCTCGTCCTGCCAATCTGTGCTACCATAGGCAGCACCTCTATCATCTGCAAAAGATATGCCATTCTTTTCTCCATAAGCTCTAAGGTCATCAGCTGTTGCCATGTCAAGAGTCTTGAGAATATTGTCAAATGCTACATATCCATTGTAAGTCACATTAGTCTTGCCATCCTTACCCTTCTTTGTAGTGATGATAATCACACCATTTGCAGCCTTGTTATCATAGATAGCTGCAGCAGAAGCATCACGGAGAACATCGATGCTCTCGATATCATCAGGTGCTACCATTGAGATGTCAACACCAGGGATGCCATCCACTACATAGTAAGGAGACATAGCGTCTGCACGGAGGGTTGAAGCTCCACGGAGAGTGATTGTAGTGCTTCCGTTAGGGTCACCTGTAGAAGTTACTACAAGTCCTGGCACCTTGCCCTGAAGCATCTGTGCAGGGTCGGTGAACACACCCTTGTTAAGGTCTTCAGCCTTGACGGTAGTAATGGAAGATGTTACGTCCTTGCGTTGCATAGAACCATAACCAACGACTACTACGTCGCTGATAAGCTTGGAGTCTTCCTTGAGATAGACGTTAAGTTTGTTGCCTTTTACTGTAGCCTCCTTGCTCTCAAAACCGATGTATGAGAACACGAGAGTCTTGCCAGTAGCCACGTTTATCTGGTATTCACCATTGATGTTTGTGACTGCGCCGTTGGAAGTTGCACCCTTCTCTACGACATTAACACCAACGAGCGGTTCGCCAGAAGCGTCCCTAACCACACCTGTTACCTTTTGGGCAAACATAGTGATAGTACTCAGCACGAAAAGAACAGCAACGGTAAGTGCACGCTCTTTCCACAACTGTGAAAAATGCTTTTTACTCATCTTGTTTGTTTTTTAGATTTATTTGTAATAAAAAGATTGGATTAATTTGGATTATTAAAATTGTTAATGGTATGTTTTGTTTTCAGATGCAAATGTATAAAAAAGTTAATTAACTCCAACACTTTATCCCTCTTTTTGTGGAATTATGTGCCTTTTTTTATTCAATACATGTCCTTTTTGGAAGATTGCTTTTTGTTTTAGGCAACGAATTCCTCGAAAACACATGAACTTTCAAGCCCTTTTTTTCTCCAAAGTTTCTCCGTTCGTTCTCCGTTCTTCCTCCGTTGTTTCTCCGTCGATTCTCCGTTGTTTCTCCGTCGATACTCCGTAGTAAGTCCCATTAACCTCCCATTAACCTCCCATTAACCTCCCATTAAAGTCCCATTAACCTCCCATTCTAAATGGGACATTAATGGTATTTGAAAGGGTATTTAATGAGTATTACTTAGGACTTGTAACGGAGAATCAACGGAGGAAGAACGGAGAACGAACGGAAAAGCATAGGAGAAATGACGGATGTGCAGATGATGTATAGATAGCATGCAGATGATGTGCGGAAAAAATAAAGAGCTGTTGAGGAGCTTATGAGGAGTCATTGAGGAGGTACGAATGGAGTATGGAGAACGGATTTTTGTTTGTGGAAAAACAAAAACGGTAATCTGCATGAGATTACCGTTTGCTTGTCATAAGTGACATTTTATTGGGAAATTGAAATAAAGGTATCCGTTTTCGCCTCGTTTGATAGATATAACAACACTTTTTAGTGTGTCTGAAATAGGGTATTCAGTAACTGGAAATTCCACTTTTGTTTTTCCTATCAGTTTTTTTTCGTTGAAAGGTAATTCTTTTCCGTTATGAGGTATCTTACCGAAATAAATGACATCATCATAGAATGAAATAGAATCTCCATAGTTCTTGCCATAGATATTGACTTTTCCATCATCATACGTAAGCAAAATCTGTTCTGAGCCGTCAACGAACCTTGATATTTCCCATACGTACAATGTGTCACTTTTTTCGCCTTTGTCATTTTGTAGGCAGTATTCATGTGAGTATATTCCTCCCCATAAATCTGTACAGCAATATTTCTCTCCATTGTAATAGGTTCCAATCATGCTAGAGGCTCCATCACCCATAATCGAATCTTCAATCCTCTCCATGTGGTAAAATGAGGAGTCACATGATTCTTTGTCGTACTCTAATATGAAACAGGAGTCTTTTTCTGAATACACGATTTTTGGTTTTTCTACTTTTTTGTTTGTGGCGTTATAGGTAACGCATATTACTAACATGATGAAAGTTAGTGATACTATAATTATTGAACTAATCTTTTTCATTGTCTTGTTCTTTAGTGTAAATTTTGATTTCCTTTTCGGGATTGAAATGGTATGAGAACGACTTGTAATCTTCCATTCTGAAGTTTCTTATCTGTTCTGCTGTCGCGAGTTTGCCGTCAATATATATGCTTCCTTCAGGAAATGAAAGGCTTGGATTCTTTACGTTGCGATTACTTGTGATTGAGTCAGAAAGACCGTCTTCTGTTTTGATGAAGTATAAAGCCTCACAATTATTATAAATCTTTTTCATTTCATTCATACGAAGGCTGTCTTCCGCCGTTAGTGTATTGTATGATTCAGGAAGTGCATCATATGCATCGATAAACGTTGGATTGGAAAATGCTGATAATGCTATACATATCAATGGTACGATGTAAAGTACCTTAGCGGTTCTCCAAGGATTATTTTTCTCGTTGTTCATCATGAGTATGCGTTTCTTTATCAAGCGATGTTTGAATTTGTTGGCAAATACATACGCACTTGAACCTACGGCTTTCTTGATGAGTAAGCTCTGGTATTCGGGTAGAGACACTCCTTGACGAAGTACATAATCGTCAGCCTCATACTCATGAATGTCTGCAAGTGAGTTGATGATAAGCCATGCAAACGGATTGTACCATTGTATTGCTTGGCAGAACATAAGTGCAAGCATATCAATGGAGTGCCCTGCCTTGATGTGTCCTTTCTCATGTAGAAGAATCTCGTCATGTGCTTCGTTCCAATCTTCTTCGCTTATTACTATTGTTTTCATCCAGCAATAAGGAGAGAAGTGACCGTGACGGCAACAGATTCTTATTCCGTCCTCGTACTTCACCCAAATGTTACGGCTACGCAAGCCGAGTGTGAGTATTCCCATCTGTGTGCATCTGATGATGATAGCTCCCACCATTCCTATGAAGTAGATTACGGCTACCACGTCGAACCATGATACGGAAGGAAGGTTTTCTGCGTTGCTGGCTTTTCCCTCGAAATGACCTATTAAGTTGACAGGCATGCCGATGTCTATCATCTGCTGGTGTGTGGCAATAATGACGGGTGAGGTGTCGAGACTCAACCAGCTTATGTCGCAGAATGGTAGTAGAAGGCTTAATGAAATAATGATTAAAAGTACGAATCGATTGACGAGAAAGAATTTCTCTTTCTGCAGTATCAAGAGATATGGTACATAAAGCAAAGTGAGCGTAAATGCTGACTTTAGCGAATAGAGTAGTATTTGGGTTATCATTTCTTAATAAGATTTAATAGTTCTTCAAGTTCTTCCTTGTTTATCTCTTCTTCCTTCACAAGATGCTTTACAAAGTCGAAGCTTGAGCCATTGAAGAAGCGGTTGATGAAGCTCTTCTGCTCTTTCTTCTCATACTCAAGACGAGTAATCTTTGCAAAGTAGCGGAACAAGCGTCCTGCTATTGCATGGTGTGATACGAATCCATCTTCTTCAAGTCGGCGAATGAATGTGCTGACTGTATTGAAGTGGGTGCGAGGCTCTGGCATCTTGTCATAAAGCTCTCTCATGGTAAGACCTTCGGGTTCATCCCATAGGATACCCATTAGTTCCATCTCTTTTTCAGTAAGTTCTTTCATAAAACTACAAGTATTAGTTATTTGACGCTGCAAAGATAACTACAAGTTGTAATTATATCCAAATGTTTTGAGGAGAAATTAAACTACAAGTTGTAATTTAATGATATTTGTCAATAAAATCAAGTTTTTTGTACTTATACATTTATATTTCTTTTTACTTTTTTGAAAGATTTTTGTTTTTGATGTTTTAAGTTATGAATATTGTCATTATCTTTGCGAGACCAAACAAAATAATACTGTAATCTAACCAATGAAAAAGATTTTATCTTTTGCAATCATCACGTCCGTTGTCTCTGCCGTATATGCACAGGACAAGTCGGGCTATCCTATTACTCAGGTACCTTTCACGAGTGTCAAGGTCACGCAGGGTACATTCTGGGGACAGCGACTTCAGGCAAGTCGTGAGGTCACCATTCCTCTTGCTTTCAGTAAGTGTGAGGAAACGAATCGCTATGAGAATTTCTCTCGTGCGCATAAACATATCATGGACCCTTCGGCGGTCTTTAAGATTGACCAGAACGCTTACACGTTTGATGACACAGACCCTTACAAGACGCTTGAGGGTGCAAGTTATCTGATGCAGTCTTATCCTAATGCCACTTTCAAGGGCAAGAAGCTTGATAAGTATTGCGATAGCGTTATTGCCGTGATAGCAAGTGGTCAGGAGCCTGACGGTTACCTGAACACGTTCCGCACGATGAATCCTGAGCATCCGCACAATTGGTCGGGAAGCAAGAGATGGGAACGTGTGGAGGACCTTTCGCATGAGTTCTATAATCTCGGTCATCTGTGTGAGGCTGCCGTTGCACATTACTATGCTACAGGCAAGAGAAGTCTTCTTGACATAGCAATTAAGTATGCGGATTGTATCTGTAAGGAGGTGGGAAACAAGCCGGGTCAGGCTTGTGTCGTTCCTGGTCATCAGATTGCGGAGATGGGTCTTGCTAAGCTTTATATTGCTACAAATGACAAAAAGTATCTTGAGCAGGCTAAGTTCTTCCTTGACCAGCGTGGCAAGAAGAACAAGGACTGGAAATATACGGAGAATGGCATATACGATAAGGATGGCTACTATCATAGCCTTAATGAGTATAGCCAGAGCCACAAGCCTGTGCTTGAACAGGATGAGGCTGTAGGTCATGCCGTTCGTGCCGGATATATGTATGCCGGTATGGCTGACATAGCTGCCCTTACGGGTGATGAAGGCTACATCAAGGCTATTGACAGGATATGGGAGAACATCGTGGGCAAGAAGTTCTACATCACTGGTGGTGTGGGTGCCACGTCAAGTGGCGAGGCTTTTGGTGCGAACTACGAGCTTCCAAACATGAGTGCATATTGCGAGACATGTGCAGCCATAGCTCAGGTGTATCTCAACTATCGTCTCTTCCTCCTTCATGGAGAGTCAAAATATTATGACGCCCTTGAGCGTTCGCTCTATAATGGAGTGATAAGCGGTATCTCAATAGATGGTGGCAAGTTCTTCTATCCTAACCCATTGCAGTCAATGGGACAGCACCAGCGTCAGGCTTGGTTCGGTTGTGCTTGTTGTCCTTCAAATGCCGCACGATTCATTCCTTCGCTCCCACAGTATATATATGCTGTGAAGGGTAATAGCCTTTACGTGAACCTCTTCAATGGTAACACGACCAACGTGAAGGTGGGTGGCAAGAACGTGACACTTGAACAGGTGACTAACTATCCTTGGGATGGTGACATCACTATGAACATAAAGAAGGGTAACGGCAACTATGCCATCAACATCCGTATTCCGGGATGGGTGAAGGGTGAGGTTGTTCCTTCAAACCTTTATACTTACTCTGACACTAAGCGACTTGGCTATTCAGTTATGGTGAACGGCAAGGCTGTGGAAGGTAAGATGGAGAATGGCTACTTCGTCATCAACCGTAAGTGGAAGGCTGGCGATAAGATTAGCGTTCACTTTGACATGGAGGCTCGTACCGTTCGTGCCAATGGCAAGGTGAGTGCAGACAAGGGTAGGGTAAGCGTTGAAAGAGGACCTATCGTATATTGTGCAGAGTGGCCAGACAATACTTGTGACGTGCTTAGTGCACTTATCAATCAAGAGCCTAAGTTTACTCTTGGCTCAAAGGATATTCAGAATACTAAGGTTGTCACTCTCACAACGGATGCTCAGACGCTCAACTTCAACAAGGCAGGCAAGCTTGAGGCGAAGGACGAGAGATTGGTACTTATCCCATATTATGCCTGGGCACATCGTGGAAATGGTAAGATGACAGTATGGATTCCACAGGATTTGAGTGCCACTACTCCTGCTCTTCCAGCATCCATAGCATCTGAGAGTAAGGTGAGTGCTTCAAAGAAGAATCTTCCAGCACTCTCAGCAATAAATGACCGCCTTGTACCAAGTGACGAGAACGACCGTAGCGTTCCTTACACTCATTGGTGGCCAGCTAAGAACACTACAGAGTGGCTTCAGTACAACTTCAAGCAAGCAGAGACGATAAGCACATCTACTGTCTATTGGTTTGATGATGGCCCTTGGGGTGGTTGTCGTGTTCCTGCTTCATGGAAGCTCTACTACCGCAACGACTCTGGCGAGTGGGTACCTGTAAAGAATCCGTCAGAATATGGCGTGGTTAAGGGTGCTGCCAATACAGTAAACTTCGACCCAGTAAAGACTACTGCTGTCAAGCTTGAGATTCAGCAACCAAAGGAATTCTCCTGTGGAGTGTTTGAGTGGGGAGTGAAGTAGTTTTTGGGAGTTAAAAGGAGTTAGAAGAAGTAAAAAGTAGTAAAAAGACGATTGTCAGTTTTTGTTTATTTCAAGTTTCAAATCTTTAATTTATGCCTTCGGGCAAGATTTGACATTATAGATTTGAGTCTTTTGCATTCGTCTCTTTACTCCACTTTAATACTTTATACTTCTCTTTACTTCTAAAAAGTAAATTGTATTGTAATAAAATCGAAAATATATCAGTTAAAAATAATGTAGTTCAATTTTTATTAAAAGATTCTATCGGGATAACTTAGTTGATTGACAGTAATGTCAAAGTGAAGGATGGGGTTCTCATTCTTCACTTTTTTTATGTGTTTTTCTTGACATTTATCAGTAAATGCTATTTGTAGATAAAAAAAAACATTTTTTGCTTGTTGTATATTATTGTAATGCATATCTTTGCAACGTAGGGAATACGGATTTTTTTTTGAACGTGCATTTTCCTTGTACAAATAAACAGTTCTTTTATACATTTGTTTACACATTTGATTTTCTTTTCAATGGCTTCCGTTGGAAAGAGATGACTGAGACATAATATATAAAGTAACCATAATTTTTTATAGAGAAAGTATAAACATTTCTATTAACAAAAACTATAGCATTATGAAACTAATAAAACTTTTCCTTTTTGCTCTCTGTGTTGCATTTCCATTTAGCGATGCTTTAGCAGATAATACTTCAAATACAACTATAACATTGCCTACTGGTCACATTAAGATACGTAGAAACGAGGCAAGAGTTGAAACTCATGTTCTTCAGTATAGCGAGAATGAGTATGCTGTTGTCTTCGGACAGAATTACAATGACGTTGTTATCGAGGTGTATGACGTTGAGGGTTATCTTATCGGTTGCGTAGAAGCTGATTACGTTACAACAAACGATACAGTTGTTGTTACAACAGAAGAAGATGGTGCAACAGATTTGACAGTTTTCTCAGGTGAAGATATAGTATTCTCAACAGAGCTTTAAGCAAAGATTACATATAGAGAATGCAACTTTTGGTAAGTTGTTTTCTTCCAAGATACGTTAAGGGCTGTTAGGGGATAAACTAACAGCCCTTATCTTTTTTACATAAAAGTATTTCGTATTTGATGCGGTTTTCGTGAAAAAAACATTTAATTGGGGATTTTTTGTAGAATTTTATTGTAGTATAGAAAAGATAGAGTAAATTTGCTGTACTTAAAGTAAATTAAACCGGGGGGATGAAGTTAACAGGATATATACTAATCGCATTAACTGTATTTACATTTGTAAGTTGTAGCGAGAAGTCGGATGTTCAACAATTGAAGTCAGCGTTTTATATGATGGACAATGACTCAGTTGATGATGCCGAGATGATTATTACCTTATACTCTGACACCAAGATGAGTGATGAGTGTAGGGCTTTGTATAATCTTGCAAAGACAAGACTTCTTTATCTTCAAGATAAAGAGATTAAGAGTGATTCTCTTATAAACTTTTCCATTGAATATTATAAGAACTCTGATAAGGATAAACAATTCTTGGCAGAGGCATATTACTATAAGGGTGTGATAAGGGATTTGTTGGGACATCCAGACGAAGCTGTTGTTTATCTGAAAGAAGCTGAAATCATTGCAACCAGTATAGAAGATGTTACCCTTACACATAAGATTTATGAAATGCTTTGCTCTTTGTTCCTTGAAACGGATGCAAATCATCTTACGAGGGAATATACCCATAAGAATCTTGAACTTTCCAAGAAGGCTAAAAACTATAATTGGTATCTTTTTGCTGCGTATCAAATAGGTTCTTACTATAAAAAGGTTGGGGCTAAGGATAGTGCGCAATACTACTTTGATAGTATGAAGCCTTATGTAAATACAATAAAGACGGCAGAAGAAAAAAGTGCGGCTTTGCTTATTTTAGGAGGTTGTGTTGCAGAACAAAATTATGATTTGGCGGAAGACTATCTTAAGCAATCTATTGCAATAAAGCCAAATTCCCAAGCATATATTAGTTTGGCAGTTATTAGCTATTCTATTAAGAATGATATAGAAAAAGCGCAGGAGTATATTGCTGAAAGTTATAAGTATGCCAAGGATGCAAGAGATTCTTTATGGGTAACGGAAAAATTACTTGAGATTAAGAAAGAATCTGGTGAGTACAAGGAAGCATGCGACTTGTATGAAAAGCTTGCTGAGCTTGAGGCACGTGTCAACAGTTCCGAGCGTGAAAAGAATATTGTTAGGGTTCAGGCTCAGTATAATGTTCTTGCAAAGGAAAGGGAGTTCCAGACAACTATGCAGAGGGTAACTCTTGTTATCGTGATAGTTGTTGTTGTGATTATAATTCTCTTGTTCTATAATCACATCAAGATGATGAAGATGAAGGAACGCCAGTTGAAAGACCAGCTCTTGCTTGAGGTTTATAATGGTAAGATAAAAGACCTTGAGACAACAGAATCGGCTACTTCATTGCAGGTTCAGAACCTTAGGGAAAAGGTTACTCAGTTGCGCCAGAAGCAAGGTGAGCGACTTTCAGAGGGTAAGAAGTTGTACGAGCTTATTCTTAATGGTGGAAATATCGTTTCATGGACAAAGCAGGACTACAATAATTTCCTCGATTACTACACTCTTCTCGACATGCCGTTTATGGTTCACATGGAGAAGGATTACGATAACTTGTCAACTCGTTCAATGGTTTACCTCATCCTTTGTAACCTTGGCAAGACAGAGGACGAAATAAAGAATATATTTGGTATTAGTGGTTCTGCCATCCGTTCTATCAAGTCAAGAACGAAGAGCAGACTTATCAACCAGAATCACGAAGAAGAATAACGACATGCTCAGATGTGGTTATTCTTGATGATAAAAATAAAAAGCGATGGAGAGCAAAAACGCTCTCCATCGCTTTTTGTTTTACTCTTTACACAATAATATGTTATTTCCCACTTCTAACCATATAAGTTACTTGGTGTAAACACACATGTATATGTGTCTTAACTATCATCATTTCACGAGCTGAACATCATAGTTTATTTCTGCAGGATTGTTCGTCATGCGCATGATGAGAGGAAGGTTGATGTCCTTCCTTATCCACATCTCCGCACCTTCTACGTTGTCCTTGATATGGAGAAGGGAATCGTCGGAATCTATGAGGACAAAGTCGGTATTGTTGATACGGCATTTGCCATTATTGACAATGTCATTATATGCATCCCTTGATATGATACCGAATAGGTCTGTGGCTGGCAGGCCTATGTGTTGTCCGTCAAGGGGCTGGATATAACTGATGTTCGTTGCGTGGGCACGTGCAGAGGCAGACATGGTATAGTCGCCTTCCCAATACTTGAGATTACGCTTTATGCCCCATCTGAGGACGAGTTGTCCGTCTGCTGTCTCGTTAAACGTGACATCAAAACGGCGTGTTTGTCCGTGTAGCTTATAGACAAAGCGGTATGCCTGTGGCTTTTGTATGCATAGTTCGCCACCCTTGAGTAATTGAGAGTGGGTAATCCTATTGTCTTGTAGTGGTTCTCCGTTAAAGAAAGCCTGACTCTTATTGCCCTTTATGGTCTTTATCTTAACGTTCTTGCCATTGTCCAAGGTTATGGTGAGGCTGTCGAAAAGAGGCTCATGTATGACGTAATAGTCATGTCCTGCATTAGGATAAAGTCCCATCATGTGGAAGGCAAGCCAACTGGACATGGCTCCTCCGTCATCATTTCCCGGAATGCCATCCACTTTGTCGCTATAGTGGTTCTTTATTATTGACTTCACACGATATGTAGTCTTGTCTGGACGTCCTACCCAATGGTAGAGGCAAGGCGTGAGGAATGAAGGCTCGTTTGCCACGTTATAATATCCGTTTGCAAAGAACATATCAAGTCTTCGCTCAAATGCTTCCTTGCCGCCACAAGCATCTATGAGTCCTGTTATGTCGTGAGGTATGTTGAATGAGTATTCCCAACTGCTTGCCTCATAGAAGAAACAGTCCCACCAAGCGCAATACCATGGACCTTCATAGCTTACGTCTGGTGTGTAGTGAAACTTCTGTGAATTCAGTTTGCTGTGTCCGAAAGGTACGGAGTCAAGCCACTCGCCTTTCTCGTTGCGTGGCATGATGAATCCCTTGGCACCATTATGTTCATAGTCCTTGCGCCATAGATTCTTCCAACGCTCGCTCTGTGCCATGTATTTGTCGTATTCCTTCTGCTTGCCAAGGTGCTTTGCCACTTGTGCAATAGACCAGTCGCAGAAAGCGTACTCCACGGTACGGTTTCCTCCTCTTGCCACTCCGTATGGAACATAGCCGAGGGTGTTGTATTCCTTCAAGCCTCCGCGTCCTTCAGCCTCGTCATCCTTTGGGGCTACTGTAGCATCCTTTATCATTGCCTCAAGTGCGAGCTTATAGTCAAGCTTCAATCCCTTGGCAAGTGCGTCGGCTATGACTATCTCGGCATTACTTCCGCCTTGTGTCCTTCCGTTTGAGTTTCCGCTACGTGCATCCGGCATGTAGCCTGTCTGCTTGTATATGTCGAGCAAGGAGCTTGCTATGGCTGTAGCTCTCTCTGGGTCAATAAGCGATAGCAAGGGAGTGCTTGTTCGGTACGTGTCCCAGATGGCGTAATAGTCGTCGTAGAGACCGTTGTCCTTTGTACGGTCAACAGGCATGAGCATGGTGTGGTACAAGGCTGTGTAGAACATCCTTTTCTCACGTTCAGGTGTACTTTCTGCAAGTTGTACCTTGCCAAGCACCCTTTCCCATTTTGCTATGCACTCGTCGTATGTCCTTTGGAAGTCCCAATGAGGAATGTCCTCTTCGAGGTTCTTCCTTGCCTTTTCTTCCGAAACGAAACTTATACCAACCTTTATTTCTGCCACGTCATTTGTCGTGCCTTCGGTCTTCTTCATCTGTGCGTAGAAGAACACCTTGTATGGTGCACCATTGTTCCAGCCTCCGCTTATGCATTGCCATCCGCATACTGTATTGGCTTTTGGACTCCAGCTCTTGCTATCCTCATATTGCTGTGCCTCACGTGCTTTTGGTACGGGATTCTTTCCGAGGAAATGCTGGAGGTCAAAGTTAAGCTTGACGAGCGAAGCGTGTGGAATGGTTATGCGATAGTATGATGCACGTTCAGCCGTTGTTATCTCCACCTTTGCCTTGCTCTCCTGAAGGTTGCAAGCATAGTATCCAAGTCGTATGTCCTCCGACGTGCGATGTTGTGGAGTGCCGAACACGTCAAGCAGGATGTTGCCATATTTAGGTCCACCACCAGTACCACTCACGTGTGTCTGGGAGAAGCCGCTCACCATGGCAGGCATGGCTTCCCATCCAGCGTTATTGTCCACTCCGCAGTCAGGTCCTGGCTTTACCATTCCGTATGGACAGCTTGGACCTATGAACACACGACCTAATCCCTCACTTCCTATGCGAGGGTCAACGTAATCCGTCACCTTGCCTTGTGCATAAGTGCAGATGGAAATGAACGTGAGAAGTAATGATAGTATTATGCGCATTCTTTTTAATTAAGATTTAAGAATTAAGAACTAAGCGAAGCGGTCTCACTGACCGCAGGGAAGTAATTAAGATTTTGGTTGATTAATTATTGTGAATTCAGAATGTTACGATGACGTTAATTATGAATTCAGAATTGTGAATTATGAATTATCAAAGGTAGTCTCTCAAACTATCAATAGTCTGCAAACGGACTATCGATAGTTTGCATTACAGACTATTGATAGTTTGAGAGACCCTATTTGTTACGGCTTTTTTGCCCATGTATTACTCCTGTACAAACACATGCTGAACGCGGGTTGAGACACCTGTGAGTACCTCGTAAGGTATGGTGCCTATCACGTCACTAAGAGTTGTAACAGGAAGCTCGTCGCCGAAGATGATGGCATAGTCGCCTACCTTGCAGTCGATGTCCGTAACGTCAATCATACATACGTCCATGCAGATGTTGCCCACGTACTCAGCCTTCTTGCCGTTCACGAGACAGTAACAATGTCTGTTGCCAAGGTGACGGTCAAGTCCGTCTGCATATCCTACAGGGATGGCAGCAATACGACTGTCGCGCTCAAGCACGGTGCGACGGCTGTAGCCTATGGAGTCGCCAGCAGGCACGTCACGTATCTGTAGGATGGTTGTCTTGAGAGTAGCCACGTTGTGGATGACCTCGTTGTTTCGTGGGTTGATACCATAGAGACCAAGTCCAAGACGGCACATGTCAAGATGATACTGTGGGAAATGTTCGATACCTGCAGAGTTGCAGATATGACGTATAATCTTATGTGAATAAGCAGCCTGTAATTCCTTGCTACCCTTGTCGAACAACTCAAACTGATGGTGAGAGAACTCGTCAAACTCGTCTCCGTCGCTTCCCACGAAATGGCTGAATACGGAGCAAGGCACGAGTGCCGTCTGACGCTTCAGTCGCTCTATGAGGCGAGGCATATCCTTCTCTGGGTTGAATCCGAGACGGTGCATACCTGTGTCGAGCTTGATGTGGACAGGGAAGTTTGTTATACCTTCCTTCTCTGCTGCATGTATAAGGGCATCGAGAAGCTCAAAGCTGAACACCTCAGGTTCGAGACGATAGTCAAAGAGCATCTTGAACGATGTCATCTCTGGGTTCATAATCATGATGTTGCTCGTGATACCTGCCTTGCGGAGGTCGGCACCCTCGTCTGCCACAGCCACGGCAAGGTAGTCAACACCAGCATCCTGAAGGGTCTTGCTTGTCTCAAGCGAGCCTACTCCGTAAGCACTTGCCTTTACCATGCACACAAGCTTAGTCTCTGGCTTCATGAACTGACGGTAGTAGTTCACGTTCTCCTTGAGTGCGGAGAGGTTGACCTCAAGGATGGTCTGGTGAACCTTGAGTGTGAGATAGTCGGAAACCTTGTCGAAGGAGAACTTACGCGCACCCTTGATAAGGATGAACTCGTTGCGAAGGTTGGTGAACACGTCGCTCACGAGAAGCTCGTCCGTATTCTTGAATCCGTGGAACTCCATAGGGAAGTAACCACCGCACATGCTTATCTCCTCGCCCACGCCTATTACCTTCTGTATGCCGCGGCTCTTAGCCATCTGAGCCACACGTCCATAGAGGCTCTTTGGCGACTCTCCACTCTGGAGGATGTCGGAGAGTATGAGCGTGCGTGTCTGTTCCTTCTTGTCAGGACGACGGTACATGAAGTCGAGAGCTATGTCAAGACTCTGTACGTCGCTGTTGTATGTATCGTTAATGAGTGTACAGTTGTTAATACCGTCCTTTACCTCCATACGCATGGCAACAGGCTCGAGGTGTGACATTCTCTCGCAAAGGTCGTCTATGCTGAGCGAGTGAATGGAACGAGGACTACCGTTGTTCTGCTCCACGTACTCGCGGAAGGCGAGGATGACGGCAAAGCAAGTGATGGAGTTCTCTATGGCTGCGTTATCTATGAAGTTGATGGTGTATTGACCTATCTCTCCACGATACTCAAACTTGACGGTTGTCCTATTGTCCTCCTTCTCCACGCTACGTATGGTGAGGTTGCAGTCGTTGTCTGCATTATTCCATGTGAAACGCTCCACGTTAGTAGGAATCATGGCAGAGCAACGCTTGATGGTTGTGTCCGAATAGTTGAGCACAACGTTCTTACAGTTCTGGAAGAGCTTCATCTTCTCCGTACACTTGATGTCGTATGAGAGGAAGTTCTTCTGGTGAGCCTCACCCACGTTTGTTATGACACCAATGGTTGGCTTCACGATGGACTCTATCTTTTCCATCTCGCCCACCTCGCTTATACCTGCCTCTATGATGGCAAAGTCATTATGCTTGTTGATGAGCCAGAGGCTGAGAGGCACGCCCACCTGTGAGTTGAAGCTACGAGGAGAGCGGCACACGTTATAGTCGGTAGAGAGGAGCTGGTAGAGCCATTCCTTGACCGTAGTCTTACCGTTAGAGCCTGTTATGGCTATGATAGGTGTGTCAAGCTGGTTGCGATGGTATGCAGCCAACTGTTGTATAGACTTGAGTGAAGAATCGACCACGAGGAAATTGGCATCTTTCATCGTGTCATACTCCTTGTGAGTCACGAAGCTGCTCTTGCTTTCCACCACGTAGTTCTTCACGCCACGCTTATATAGTTCTGCTATGTATTTATGTCCATCATTCTTCTGCGTTTTCATTGCGAAGAATAATGTCTCTTCAGGGAAACAAAGTGAACGGCTGTCTATAAGCAGCCAGTTGATTGTATTTTCGTTCTTGCCAATTCGTTTTGCACCGATTATCTTGGCTATATCTGAAATGCTGTAATGCATAGTCCTAAAAAATTAGGCCCCCACCTAACCTCCCCGAGGGGAGGGATGCCATCCGGAATCAGGCGAAGGATTGTTTATATGTTTAATTATTCATCTAATAATAAAGTGCCAGAGCGTTAACCATGTGCCATTAGTCACTCACTCGTCCAGTCTCCCTCCCCTTGGGGAGGGCTGGGGTGGGGCTCTTACTTAAACACGAGTGTTACGAGTCTTTCCTCTGCCAGTATCTCCTTTGCCACTTCGTGCAGTCTCTCTGGAGTGACCTTGTGCAGCTGGGTGTATGTATCTTCCATTCCCTCAAACTTGTTGTAGTGGAGGAAGCACTTAGCCATGTCGAGGGCATAGTTCTCGAAGTTGTCACAAGCCACGCCTATCTGACCTTCTATCTGCTTCATGTAGGCTGCGAACTGTCGTTCGGATAGTGGGGCAGCCATAAGCTTGTCAAGCTCCTTGCGCACAATCTTGATGCACTTGTTCACATCCTCCTCGTCACATCCGAAGTAGATGGCAAAGGTACTTGTGTCCGTATAGTTCGTGAGTGAACTCTCTACCGTATATACAAGTCCCTTGTGCTCGCGAAGTGCTATGTTGAGACGTGAGTTCATGCCAGGTCCTCCGAGTATGTTGTTGAGGAAGTACATCACGATACGGTTGCTTGACTCCGAAGAGTAAGCAGGACAACCAATCATGACGTGTGCCTGATGCGTGTCACGGTTCTCCACTATGGTCTTGCCTGCCGAAGCACATAATGGCGGAGGTGGCGGGGGCGGAGCATCAGCCTTCTCGCTATTGGCGTCAGGCTTCCCGTCTTTTGTTATCTTTGTTCCCTCGTTGCCAAAGTGTTTCTTGGCAAGACGGACAACATCGTTAAACTTAACCGCACCAAAGACGAAGAGTACCATCTTGTCCGGACGATAGAGACGGTTGACGAATGTCTTGGCATCATCCGACGTGAAGCGTCGCACGTTCTCCGGTGTGCCGAGTATATCGTGTCCAAGTGAAGAGTTCTCGTATATTATATCCTCGAACTTGTCGAAGATAAGCTCTGAAGGTGAGTCATTGTAGCTCTCTATCTCGTCCACTATGACCTCCGACTCCTTGTCTATCTCGCTCTGTGGATAGGTGCTGTGGAACACGATATCCGCCAATAGCTCTATGGCACGTGGCAGATGTTCCTTGAGAAAAGCAGAATAGACAACCGTCTCTTCCTTGTTGGTATAGGCATTAAGGTCGCCTCCCACACTCTCCAGACGGTTGATGATATGCCAAGCCTTACGGCGTTCCGTTCCCTTGAACATCATGTGTTCGCAGAAGTGAGCCATTCCATGTTCCGTTTCAAGCTCGTCACGTGTACCGGCATCTATGGACACTCCACAATACGCCACATTGGTTGGTGATGATATGTGGATTATCCTTAGCCCGTTATCAAGTGTATATGTATTGCTTGTTTCTGTCATTTCTTTGAGTTTTTAAGTTTTTAGGTTTTTGAGTTTTTAAGTTTTTATGTTTTTGAGTTTTTATGTTCTTGCGGATAGCATTTTCCGCGAAAACTAAAAAACTTAAAAACTCACTCCCGTGAAAACTAAAAAACTTAAAAACTCAAAAACTTACAAACTTAATAAATTATCAATCCTGCAAGTCCGCAAAGGAGAATCATCAGTATTGGATGAATCTTGAATTTGCGTGTTCCGAAGAATGAGAACAGGAAGATGAGTATGCTTACTATAAACACAAACGTAGATTCCTTTGGATTGCCGAAGTTCTCCTCGGACATGAGCATGATGGCTGCCGACACGAGTAATCCTACTATGGCAGGACGTAGTGCGCTGAATACGGATTGTACACCTCTTGACTTACTATGTTTCAAGAGTGCTTTGCTCACCAATATCATGAGGATGAAAGGAAGCCAGATGATACTGAGCGAAGCTATTATAGCTCCAAGTACAGCCATCCACTCAGGGTAGCCCTCGTTGATGACAGCCGTATAACCTGCGTACGTGGCACAGTTGATACCTATAGGTCCCGGTGTTGACTGGCTTACGGCCACTATGTCCGTAAACTCGCTTACCGTGAGCCAATGGTTCTTATACACCACCTCGTTTTGTATAAGTGAAAGCATAGCATATCCTCCACCAAAATTGAAGATACCTATCTTTGAAAATACTATGAATAACTTTAGAAATACCATACCCACCCGTAACTTTTAACTTTTAATTTTTAACTTTTAATTTCCCATAGGCGTACCCGCCAACTCCGGCAGCTACGATGCACCATATAGGTGAGACGCCGAAGGCACAGATGAGTAGGGCGCATACGACTGGAATCCATGCGTTGTACCAGTTTATCTTTGCCGACTTTGCCATGTTGAAGCAAGGGGCAAGGATAAGCGCAACCACACAAGGACGGACACCCATGAAGAATTTCTCCACGTATATGTTGTCCTTGAATGTCTGGAAGAACATGGCGATAAGCAAGATGGCTATGATGGAAGGACCTGCCACTCCGAGAGCAGACACTATGCCTCCCTTTATGCCCTTGAACTTATAGCCTATGTGCGACGCCATGTCTATTGCGAAAAGACCCGGCGTACTTTGTGCCACCACAAGGATGTCTATAAACTCCTCGTGCGTGAGCCATTGTTTCTTGTCAACAATCTCCTTTTCCATTATTGGAACCATGGCGTAACCTCCACCAAGCGTGAAGCCCCCAATCTTGGAGAATGTGGTAAATAGTTCTGTATATATGCCCATTAGTAAATTTTGGCCCCCTCCCCATCCCTCCCACGAGGGGAGGGTGACTAATGCAAGAGACCTTATTCTTGATTTTTTAAGTTTCTTGAGTTTTTAAGTTTTTTAGTTCTCGTTTAAAAACCAATGACGGTTTCAAACGTTATTACTCATTACTAATTACTCATTTCTCATTGTCCTAATCACGTCCGGTACCACGAGTATAGGACATGTGCAGAGGAGAATCCACATCCATTCCTGCAAGGTGAGTGCCCTTTCCACCTCAAACATCTTGCCGCCAAAGGTGACGATGAAGACCTGACCTACAAGTATCACCATGGCTATGAGGATGAAGGTGAGGCTGAAACTCTCCTTCAGCTTGCTCCTGTCCGTTAGGAACAGGTATGCTGAATGGAGTGCGCTACCGTCCGTATTGTAGTATCTTACGTTGAAGATGTTCCAGAACTGTATTGCCACGAATATCGTGAAGAAATACTCGTGAGGCAAATATACCCATGCAGCTGAGAGGATGACGAAAAATAGCGTTCCCGTGCCGAGTATCATCCATGCCATGCTTCTGTCTATTATGTTGCTCTTTGGGTTGCGTGGAGCATCATTAAGCACCCTCTTGTCGGCAGGTAGGGAAGAGAGAGCCATGGCTGCAAAGGTATCCATGATGAGGTTCACCCATAGCATCTGTGTTACGCCGAGAGGCGACTCTATGCCCACGAATGCACCAAACATCACCATCACGCAGGCACACATGTTGATGGTCAACTGGAAGATGATGAACCTGCGTATGTTCTGGTACAGGGAGCGACCCCATAGTATTGCCTTGTTGATGCTTGAGAACGAGTTGTCTATTATTGTTATGTCCGAAGCCTCCTTGGCACGTGCCGTACCGTCGCCCATCGAGAGTCCCACTTGAGCCTTGCTGAGTGCTGGGGCATCATTTGTTCCGTCACCTGTCACGGCAACCACCTCTCCGTTCTGCTGGAGAAGGGAAACGAGGCGTGCCTTATCGTCTGGGCGCGCTCGTGAGATAATCTTGAGGCTTCCATCGCCCTTTATGGCAAGGAGCTTGCGAGCATCCTCGTCACTCATGGCTGCAAACTCGTTGCCTGTTATGGTCGTACCTTCCTCGCCATCTGCCACGAGTCCTATCTGTCTGCCTATCTCCCTTGCCGTACCAGGAGTGTCGCCTGTCACTATTATCACCCTCACCTTTGCGTTGTCGCGACACGTGTGTATGGCTTCAGCCACGTCGTCACGTATAGGGTCGGCTATGCCTACTATGCCCACGAAAGTATCGTCTATGGCAAAACCGAGCGTGCGCATGGCCTTTGCCTGATACTGGTGAAGCGTGTCGAATATCTGTTCACGTGTCCAGCCGCCTGCTATCTTTGTGCAACGTTCAAGGAGAATCTCGGATGCTCCCTTGTAGAATGTGTGTCCGTCCGTCGTCTCCGTCATCATGTACTTGGTCATGGTGCTGAAAGGCTGTTGAGCCTTGACGTGTGTCTCGGCACGAAGCTGGCGGTAGTCGTAACCCTCTTCCATGAGCCACATGATAAGGGCACATTCCGTAGGGTTACCTATTCGGCGAGTCTCGCCACCCTCCTCCGTCAGTTCAGCCGTAGAGTTGACAGCTATGCTTCGGGCAATCATGCTCATGTCTGCCTCGCCAAAGAACTGGTGCTCCATCACGGTCATCTTGTTCTTGGTGAGCGTACCCGTCTTGTCCGTACATATCACCGTGGCAGCACCCATCGTCTCGCAGGCATGGAGCTTGCGCACGAGGTTGTTCTCCTTCAGCATCTTGCGCATACTGAGGGCAAGGCTTACGGTGATGCTCATAGGAAGTCCCTCAGGAACAGCCACTACTATGAGCGTCACGGCTATCATGAGAGAGTGGAGGACGTACTCCACCACCTCTATCGGTTCGTCGTTGTTGAGGTCGTTGCCGTCGCTAAAGAGGTAAATCAACTTGCCAAGTATGATGAGTACGCCAACCACGAAGCTGGCTGTCGAAATCATCTTGCCAAGCCTGTCGAGCTGCAGGTTGAGCGGAGTCTTCACGTCGCTTCCTTCCTGCACCTTAGCCACTCCCTTGCCTTCCTCCGTCTGCATGCCTATGGCTGTGACCTTCATCACGGCATTTCCCTCTATGACTGTTGCGCCACGTAGGAGGAAGTTCGCTGGATAGGCTGCCTCGGATGCCTCGTTACGCTCCACGCTCTTGTCGGCATAAGGCTCACCCGTGAATATTGACTCATCCACCTTGAGCGATATGGCATCAAGTATCGTGCCGTCGGCTGGTACCTCGTCGCCACTCTCAAGGCGCACTATGTCGCCTACCACCACGTCCGACTTAGGTATCTCCCTTGTCATGGGCTTGTCGCCAATCATGCGCAACACCTTGACAGGACGTGAGTCCTTGACCTTGTTGAGCACGTCAAACTCCTGGTCAGCCTTCACCTCAAAGATGAAGCCTACACCCGTGGCGAGCATCATGGCTATGAACACGCCAATAGGTTCGAGCAGAACCTCCCAGCTCTTGCCAGCATAGTGAATCTCATACAGCGACACGCCTACGGAGAACACGAACACGACGCCAAGCACAATGATGAGCGGGTCCTTGAATTTCTCCAAGAATCCTTTCCACAGTGGTTCCTTCTCTGGTGGAGGTATGATATTTAGTCCTTTGCCCTTTATCACCTCATCCGAATCAGACGAGAGGCAATCTGCAAAGTACCCTGAATTTATTTCCATGTAACGTAACTTACGATTGAATGAATTTGCTACAAAGTTACTCCAAATAAACCTCCTGACAAAATAAAACAACACAGAATAGATAGCCTCAACTCCTAAAATACCATTTTATCCGCTTTCAAGCATCTTTTGCAACATCCGAATTTGCATATCCCCCTCCGCCATTTGTCCTAAAGTTCATAGTCAGTACTTAGTCAGTACTTCGTCTATACTTAATCAGTACTTTGACCGTACTTTAACCGAGGTGATTCCTGTACAATATTTCTTATATGCTATTCATAAAAGAAAATGGCTGAATCATGCTCCAATCATATAAATTTGCTGATTTGGGGCAATAATAGAACATACCTTGACTTTGTTCCTGATTTCTTTGGTATGCTTGATAATTATTTCTACTTTTGCACCTGTAAAAAGAGAATCAAGTGTGAATACATTATTGCTTAGAATCTGCTTCTTGCTCATTATGTTGAGCGGTTTCTCTGGCTCTGTTTCAGGAGTCAGAGTGGGTGACTCTTTGCATAAAACAGACAGGAAGGAGCAGATATGTGCTTCTGCCGATAAAGTTTTTGCTAGAAAGGATGAAAGCAGGTCACACGACAACTCTTTTGCATCTTTCATAAGTTCTGGAGTACAGAATGTCGTATGTTCACGTACAGTCAAGCATGTTCCTACGCATGGCGGCAAGTCTGGCAGAACGTTGGGACGTTTGTCATCAGACATATCTATTCACCTTAGCCGCTTCTTCACCATTCTCTTGCACCATCTTGATACAGGTAGCAGGATTGTGGTTGCGTCTCCACGCCATTATTACGTTATCGCGTTGAGGCGCATTCTTTGTTAGATACATGTCCCTTTTTGTGTTTTTATAATGTAGGTTGCTCGTGTCTGGGTAACCGCATATTCATGTATCATTAACAAAAGAAAATCAAATGGCAAATATAAAGAACTTGCAGATGTGGAATGACATCTGCCGAGATGTGCGTGTTCATATCTCAAAGTCGTTTTTCGGCTTCTATACAACGGCAACATACATACCGACAGACAGCATTATCGACGCTCATACCATAGAATATACACCAACAGATGGAGAACGTCTGCGTCATATTATGTTTTCTCCTCGAGCAATCCTTTCTGATGTCATCGGAGACTATCATCCAAAGCCTACCGTAAACGGCAACTACATGATGGAGGTCTGCTGCTCACGTGATTGGAATTTTGTTGCACTCCAGCTTCATCAATATCTCAGGTTGAACTATGAACCTGTCACCGAGACTCTTATCTTCGAGGGTGAAGAGGCTCGTATCATCAGTCGTCTGTTCAAGTAAGCATTTCCGTCTGTTGCCGTATATTAAACCATACGGCAGCAGACGACATAAACATAAATGATGATATGTCAACATTAACTTTAATGATTGTCACGTCCTTCTGCATCGGCTATGTACTGATAGCCATAGAGGGCGTGACAAGAATCAACAAGGCTGCAATTGCCTTGCTGCTGATGGTAGTCACATGGACTCTCTTCATGATTGCACCTGACAATTATATCGCAAATGCAGTCGGGGACAACATGGTTTCTACCGTAAATGACATTATTGAAAAGCATCTTGGCTCTACATCGACTACGTTGTTCTTCCTGATGGGGGCAATGACCATAGTCGAATTGATAGACCAGAATGGCGGTTTCAACTTTGTGCGGGACATTATGAAGACTCGTTCAAAGAAGAAACTGTTGTGGCGCATTGCCTTCATGACGTTTTTCCTGTCTGCCATACTTGACAATCTTACCACTTCGATAGTCATGATTATGATTCTCCGTAAACTGGTGGATAATCGTAGCGAACGTCTCATATACTCATCAATGGTGGTCATAGCAGCCAACTCTGGTGGCGCTTTTACCCCGATTGGTGACGTAACGACAATCATGCTGTGGAACAAGGGAGTCATTACAGCTGCTGGAGTTCTCTGTGAGTTGATACTGCCATCAATCATGTCAATGGCAATTCCTGCATGGCTGTTGTCTTTGTCGCTTCATGGCAAACTCGTGTTGTCAGAACAGCAGATGACACGTGAGAAAGCAAATGAACTGACAGCATTCCAGCGTAAGACGATATTCTTCCTTGGAGTCGGCGGTCTCATCTTCGTACCGGTTTTCAAGAGCGTAACTAATCTGCCACCTTTCGTTGGTATCCTGCTAGTACTCGGAGTACTATGGACGCTGACCGAGGTTTTCTATGCCCATCTGAAAGGCGCAGAGGAGAATGGAGCTATGCAGAAACGTGTGTCACAGATGCTTACACGCATCGACATGTCAACCATACTCTTCTTCCTTGGCATCCTGATGGCTGTTGCCTGTCTGGAGACTATCGGTGTACTGACAACTCTCGGCCAAACGCTTGACAGTACGTTCAATGGCAATCATTACCTCGTGACTGGTATCATCGGAGTCTTGAGCAGTATCGTCGATAATGTTCCGCTTGTAGCTGGCTGCATGGGAATGTACCCTGTGGCAGAAGCTGGTGAGATGGCAGTAGATGGTGTCTTCTGGCAGTTGCTGGCTTATTGTGCAGGAGTTGGCGGTTCCATGCTCATCATAGGCTCGGCAGCAGGTGTCGTTGTGATGGGACTTGAGAAAATAACCTTCGGCTGGTATATGATGCATATCAGTTGGATTGCATTCATCGGCTATCTGTCTGGTATCTTATGCTACTGGCTTATTAAGACATTCGTATAACTTAAAAACAAAACAAGCATGACATTCACAACAGAAAACATCTTTTTCCTTGGTTCGGTGCTAATCTTTGCAAGCATCGTTATCAGTAAGTGGGGCTACCGTTTTGGCGTTCCTACTTTGTTACTGTTTCTTTTTACAGGTATGTTATTTGGCAGCGAGGGCTTTGGGCTGGAGTTCCATAGTCACGAGGATGCACAACTCATAGGTATGCTTTCGCTTAGTGTTATCCTCTTCTCTGGAGGAATGGACACTAAGTTGCGTGACATTCAGCCCATAGCGACACAAGGACTGATACTTTCGACTGTGGGTGTCATGCTGACTACTGGTATTACCGGCTTGTTAATCTATTATCTTTCCGAGTGGACACGGCTTGACATCGGTTTGTCGTTGCCTCTTTCCATGTTGCTTGCAGCTACGGTCTCCAGTACGGATTCCGCATCGGTTTTCAATCTCTTGCGTTCACAGGGCATCGGTTTGAAGCACAATTTGCGCCCGACACTCGAATTGGAGAGTGGCTCAAATGACCCGATGGCATACGTACTGACCATTGCCCTTGTTGATATGATTGTAACATCAGGTGGATTTTCTGGCATGGAACTGGCTTCAAAGATTGTAGGACAACTCGCTGTTGGTGGTCTCCTCGGATATCTTCTCGGTCGTGTTTTGGTATGGATTGTCAATCGTATAAACCTGCCAAATTCTGCACTCTATCCCGTACTGGTACTGAGTATGATTCTCATTATGTTTACACTTACAGATTTACTGAATGGTAATGGATATCTTGCTGTCTATGTAGCAGGATTGGTAGCAGGCAATAGCCGTATGTCATACCGACGTGAGACTAATACATTTATGCAGGGTATAACATGGCTTTTGCAAATTGTCATGTTCCTTACGCTTGGCCTGCTGGTCAATCCAAGCGATATGCTTAGCGTATGGTTAGTTGCAATCGCCATAGGTCTTTTTATGATTTTCTTCTCAAGGCCATTAGCTGTGTTCCTCTGTCTTCAACCTTTTCATGTACCTGTAAAGGCAAAACTCTTTCTGTCATGGGTAGGACTGCGTGGAGCTGTGCCAATCATTTTCGCCACATACCCTGTGATAGCAGGCATAGAGGATGCTGGTTTTCTGTTCAATGTCGTTTTTGTAATAACATTACTTTCGCTATCGTTACAAGGAACAACCATTACCATCGTAGCCCATTGGCTTGGACTTGCTACAGAAGAACCTAAGACTGGTAATGATTTTGGTATAGAGTTACCTGAAGAATTGGAGTCACAACTTGCGGAGCAAACTTTGACTGATGCCGATTTTGTCAAAGGTCATCGTCTATGTGACCTTGACTTTTCATACGGCACTCTTGTTATGATGATTAAGCGAGGGAACTCTTTCATTGTTCCTAATGGACAAGTCGAATTGCAATCTGGTGATATTCTGCTCACGATAACCCAACATAAAGAGTGATTCAACCGTACAGTTCGGTTATTTTTTTACCACCAATTACACTAATAAACACGAACTTTCAAGTCCTCTTGTTTGTTTTATTACACTAAGACAACATGAGTTGTCAGCGAATGACACGAACCTTTAGCTCGGCGAAGCCAATACTGTCCAGATGATTGACGGGCTAAAATGATTCGTGTAATTCGTAATTGCACAAGCAATTCTTCGTGTAATAGAAAATAGCAAAGAACTGCGAACTTGGTGAAAATTAGTGTAATTCGTGTTAAAAAATCCATGTTACGCATAAAAGACAAATGCCATTCGGCTCACTATTGAACCGAATGGCATGTTAATTATTAATTGTTAATTTCCAACTGTTAATTATCAATTGTCAATTATCAATTATCAATTTTAAAAGGCTTTCCGTAAATCTTCAAGTTGAATGTCTTGCTACCAGATATAAGTTTCAGAGTTACAACCTCCTGCTGGTAAGAAGCATTTACGTCACTCACTTTTACGTCTTCAGTCATTACGCTTGTGCCGAAATAGTTTTCAAGTGCGCTGGCAATAAGACCATTATCACATAATTCTGTTGGTTTTTCAATACCCCATTTACATTTGAGAGTACCGTTTTCTTCAGGTTTTGCCTCGATAGCAACTGTCTCAGTTGAAACAACCTCAAACTTTCCGTTCAAATAAGCATACATTTTCGCATATCTATCAAGCTTGAGATGTAAAGCTTTACCTTCATAGGTACAATCCTTTACGATCGCATCGTCTCTGTCGTCACCTATGTATTTGAACGTAAGGTCAAGACCATCTATTTCATCGCCTTCAAGATATAAATCCAAAGAGTCAATACCTTCTTCCTTAATGTTAATATTAGCTAATGAATATGGATATATAATAATTCGTGAAAAAAGGACACTACCTTCCTGTGATGGAATTTCAAAATGTGAGCCAAAAGCTAAATCGATATCAATGGGCTCGATATATGTTAAGATAGATTCAATTTCTTTTTGCAGAAGAACTTTGCTTGTTTTAGCTGTGACAACAACATGACCTTTTACTCCGCTTATTTGTGATATGGAGTTTATGCGGGTGGTGTCATTCAGATGGAGTTTGGTACTACCATCATTCGGAAAAACGATCTGTGAACCTTCTTCGTTTTCATCATTGTCTCCACAACTTACGAGACAGCTTGCAGACATAGTCATAGCTGCAAGAATTAAGAGTAGTTTTTTCATGTTAGTATTTTTTTGAGTTTTGATTATTATGGTGCAAATGTATTTCTTTTTTCGTAAGTAACAAAACAAAATATCATGTTTTTTTCCCCACACAATAAAATCCCATAACAAGCTATCAGGATGCCTCCTCAATGCCTCCTCATTTATCTTCAAATTTGTGGCAAAAGAAAGCCGCCATGTTATAGTTGATAATTTTACAATCATATTTTCCATCTTTGTCTTTCCACCGTTATTTGTCCGATGCTTGTCCGTCGATTCTCCGTTGCTCCTCCCATCTTCCTCCGTAGATACTCCGTATTGTCACCATTGGATTCTCATCGGATGTCCATCGAATGTCCACCGAATCGATGGACATTCGGTGGAGATGCGATGGAGATGCGATGGACATTCTACGGAGTTACATAGGAGAATCATCGGAGAATCGACGGACAAGCATTGGAGAAACGACGGACTTAAAACGGAGATATGACGGAGTGGTTGTGTGTCGTGATCGAATGAATTTTGACGTCGTCATGTTTTCATTTTGTCTTGTTTATACTCTTATGTGGATGATTAAAGTGTTAAAATATTAATAATCTTTTGTTAAGTTTGTTGGAATGTGTTAAAATGGGTGGTAAGTCTGTTATCCCACATAATTATGAATGATAAAAATTAAAATTGGTGATATAAAGAAAGTCAAAACGAGTTAAGACTAAATAAAGCCAGCTAATAGTTTACGTAGTAAAGATATAATGCTTATATTTGCGAAAAATATCAACAAACAATAATGACGAAACTTGTTTTTGCGAGCAATAATGCTCATAAGCTGGAGGAGATACGTTCCATCCTTGGCAGTAAATACGAGATTATGAGTCTGAAGGATATTGGTTGCGAGGCTGACATCCCTGAGACGGCTGACACGTTCAGAGGTAACGCCCTACAGAAGGCTCAGTACGTGAAGGATAATTATGGCTTTGATTGTTTTGCCGACGACTCAGGTCTGCAGGTGGAATGTCTTGACAATCTTCCGGGTGTGTTCTCAGCGCGCTTTGCCATGAAGTATGCGGAGGAGTTCGGTATTGACCCAAGCACGCTTGGCGAGGCAAAGGATGAGCGCAACATGAATTGCCTGCTCGCACGTCTTACGGCTCTCGGTGCCTTTGACGGAGGTAACCGCCCAAAGGCATGTTTCCGTACATCGGTAGCTCTCGTGCAGAATGGCGAGGAGCATTTCTTCGACGGAACGGTAGAGGGTCACATCATCCCAGAGAAGCGTGGTAATGGAGGCTTCGGCTATGACCCAGTATTCATTCCAGAAGGTTATGACAAGACATTTGCCGAGCTTGGCAACGAGGTGAAGAATGGCATCAGCCATCGCGCACGTGCCGTTGCAAAGCTGGTTGAGTATCTACACACTTTGTGAGTGAAGAGTCAAAAATATATTTTACTCTGTTCGCTGAATGCTTTCAACACAGAGAACACTCAGAGAAATTCATAATTCATAATTCAAAATTCATAATTAGGATTCAAGTCCTCTAATTGAAAAAAAAACTCTGTGTGCTCCGTGTCCTCTGTGTTGAGAACAATTAGCGGACTTGCACTTTTAACTTTTAACTTTTAATTTTTAACTTAAAATCCCCCGAAGGGGAATTTTACGATGTCCAGCAAGATACAAATTCGTTGCAAGAACCTCAATAATGCAATAATAGAGGCTGAGCTTGGTGACAGCCTCAAAGAAATATACGCAAAGTCAGGACTACAGATGGAATACGGTCCTGTGAGTGCAAGAATCAACAATAAGGTACAGGGATTGAACTACCGTTTCTACAACAGTAAGGACGTGGAGTTCCTCGACCTTCATAGCCGTTCGGGAATGCGCGTCTATACGCGTACACTCTTCTTCATCCTCGCCAAGGCGGTGGAAGACCTCTTCCCTAACGGACAACTCATCATACAGACACCTATCAGCAAGGGTTACTATTGCGAACTCAAGCTCGGTCGTGACATCACATCCGAGGATGTGATTGCCATCAAGAACCGTATGCAGGAGATAATAGATGCCGACATGCCTATCCGAAGGGTACAATGCCCTATCGAGGAGGCTATAGATATGTTCCGCAAGAAGGGAATGGAGAGTAAGGCACAACTCCTTGAGAGCCAGTCAAAGCTCTATGCCTACTACTACCGCATAGAGGATACGGTTGACTATTTCTACAGCTGCCTCCTCAACAGCACAGGCAAGATACATCTCTTTGACCTCATCAAGTTCTTCGACGGACTCCTCCTTCGCATTCCTTCCATCAATAACCCGGGTAAGCTCAACGACCTTGTGCCACAGACAAAGATGCTTGATGTGGTGCGTGAGCAACAGCGTTGGCAGCAGATTCTTGGTGTGCGCACCGTGGGCGAGTTCAACAAGGTCATCTCAGCAGGTTATGCAGCCGAGATGATTAACGTGAGTGAGGCACTTCAGGAGCGCAAGCTCTCACATATCGTCGATGAGATTGTGGAGCGCAAGTCAAAGATTGTCCTCGTGGCAGGTCCGAGCAGTAGCGGTAAGACAACCATGAGTAAGCGTCTCGCCATACTCCTTATGGCAAGTGGACTTCGTCCTCACATCATATCTACGGACGACTACTTCGTCAACCGAGTTGACACCCCTCTTGACGAGAACGGCAACTACGACTTCGAGTGTATAGGAGCCGTGGATGTTGAACTCTTCAACCAGCAGATGGCAGCCATTCTCCGAGGCGAGGAGATAGAGCTTCCTCGCTACGACTTCCCTACAGGTATGCGTGTGTTTGAGGGTAAGAAGCTGAAGCTTGGGGACAACGACCTCATCATCCTTGAGGGTAACCATGCACTCAATCCTATCATGTCAAAGCTCATAGACGAGAAGGATAAATACCGCGTCTATGTGTCAACCATGACTACCATAGCACTTGATGACCATAACTTCGTATCAACATCTGACATACGTCTCCTTCGTCGTATCATCCGTGACTACCGTTACCGTGGCTACTCAGCCCTTGAGACAATCAACCGAGGTCCAAGTGTGGCACGAGGTGAGGAGAAATGGATTACTCCATACCAGGAGAATGCGGATGCCACATTCAATAGTGCCCTCCTCTATGAGCTTGGTGTAATGCGCAATCAGGTGTTACCAATCCTTGAACAGGTAAGCGAATGTGAGACAGGCTATGCCGAGGCAAGCCGTCTCCGCAAGTTCCTCAAATACTTCACTCCTGTTCCACTCGACCAGATTCCACCTACATCCCTCATCCGAGAGTTCGCAGGAGGAAGCTCGTTCAGGTACTAATAAGAAGACCCTCTCCCCAACCCTCCCCCTCTATGGGGAGGGTGACTAATGCAATAACAATTATCTAATCTTATATAATCATGAAAGATTTTTTTAGTTTCAGAGCCGTCCTTGGCTCTGCCTCATAATGTTAAAAACATCTTTCATTCTGTAGAAGAATAAAAACAATAATGCGGATTATCGACCTCGATAATCCGCATTATTCGTTTCATTTAGTATTTCTTTGTGAGAAATCACTTAGCGATGGAGTATCTAAAGCTCCTCCCCTCGTGGGAGGTTGGGAGGGGGCTAAAGTACTCCGTACTTGCACAAGATGATAAGTGCCACATATCCAATCACGAGGCTCACGAAGCCTGAGATGAATCCTGCCTTTGCCATATCCTTCTGCTCGATAAGACCAGTAGAGTAGGCGATGGCGTTAGGAGGAGTACTGATAGGGAGAGACATGGCACAACTTGCTGCTACGGCAATACCGATGATAATAGTTGATGTACCTCCGATAGGAGCAAGGGAGTCGCCCATTCCTTCACATACCACGGTAAGGATTGGTATCAACAAGGCTGCCGTTGCTGTATTGGAAATGAAGTTACTAAGTGCAAAGCAAAGAATACCTGAGATAAGCAAGATGACGATTGGGTTCCACTCTGCGAAAGGAATACTCTTGACTGCTACCTGTGCAAGTCCCGTTCCGTTCATGGCAAGACCGAGGGCGAAACCACCGGCTACCATCCATATTACTTCCCAGTCGATATCCTTGAGGTCCTCACCCGTTATGACTCGCGTGAATGCAAATACCGCTATAGGGAGCATGGCGACTGTATTGGCATTTATGCCGAACAAGTCCTTACCGAATACCCAGAGGAAGATTGTGGCTATAAATGTGATGGCAACTACGTATGTACGCCAGTTCCACTCTACGTTACCCTCAATCTCAAGCTCGATGGTTCTCTTTGAGAATGGGAACAGATGCTTGAGGATAACCCAAGATATGAGCAACATAACTATTACAAGAGGAATCATGACAAGCATCCATTGACCAAAGCCGATACCCATGCCATGCTCGTTGAGAGTCTTGAACGCAAAGGCGTTAGGAGGTGTACCGATAGGAGTACCCATACCTCCGAAGTTAGCTCCGATAGGAATAGCCATTGTGAGGGCTATGCGTCCCTTACCGTTGGCAGGCAAGGACTTGAACACAGGCGTGAGGAACGTGAGCATCATAGCTGCCGTAGCCGTGTTGGAGATGAACATGGAGAAGATACCCGTGATAAGGATGAAACCGAGAAGCACGTTGTCCGACTTATGTCCGAAAGGCATAATGAGTGTTCGTGCCATAATCACGTCAAGTCCCGACTTCGTGGCAGCAATAGCCAAGACGAAACCTCCGAGGAAGAGGATGATTGTTGGGTCGGCGAAACAAGCCATGATACCTTGGTAATCCAAGAGCTTTCCTGCCTCGCCTTCAGAGCCTTGCAGGAAGTTGAACGCCGAGTCGCTCACACAGAACAGCAGGACAAAAATAATGGTTACAGAAGTTGCCCATGCAGGGATTGACTCTGTAACCCAAAGTAAAACTGCCATTACGAAGATGGCTATTGTGCGTTGTTGTACTACTGTAAGCCCTTCGATGCCAAAGAAGTCTGTTGGCAGGTTCCACACAATAAACGTTAATATGGCTGTGATGCCGAACATCAAAGCCCTCTTCTGGTTGAAATCTCCTGTCAAAAATTTTCTAACAGATGTCATGATTTTAGATTATTAAATTTATAATTTAGTTGATTAATTTATACTATAGAAACACTTAACTTCGTTTCGTCCTTGCAGACGGGTGGCAAAATTACACTTTTTATTTTAACAGCAAAAATTTATGTGATAAAATTTCTATAAATGTTTCTGCATGGTAGTAAAATGTTTGTTCTTCATGGCAAAGTGAAATCGTGAGTTTGCAAAGGAATGATATTCGTTGAGTTTCTAAAAACGATAATTTAGTAGATTATAGTTTAAACACAGAGAACACGGAGGGCACAGAGAAAACTGAATATGTCAAAATAAATTGAGTATATCAAAAAAACTCTGTGTCATCCGTGCCCTCTGTGTTTAAATTGTTCCTACTTGTTGCATTAGTCACCCTCACCCTTGGGGGAGGGTAGGGGCTTACATTCTGAAGTCGTTACACCATCTAATCTCTGGTGTGCCGTCCTTGTCAAACTTGATAGGGAGCCAGAGGTGGAGGGAGTTGCTGAGATGCTCTGGGTTCCAGATGTCAGCCATGAAGATGAAGCGTGACTCTGTTCCCTTGATGCCGAGAGCCTTGGTGTCAAGTATGTATGTACCTTGTGCGCCAAATGTCTTGTTGGCAGGGAAGTTCTTGTATGAGGCATTATTACCCTTGAAAGGTGATTCCACCTGTGTCCAAGGACCCCAGATGCTCTTGCTGTGGAACATACGAGCCTCGTTAGGTGCCCAACCTGTGCAACCAGAGCATATCATCCAGTATGTGCCATTGTTCTTGAAGATTGTTGGTGCCTCGTTCTGACCGTCTGGAGCCACCATGACATACTTGCCGGTATAATCCATGAAGTCGTCCGTCAACTCGCTTATGAGAAGCGTGAGGTTCTCCTGTGACGAAGTGATGTGGTAAGCCTTGCCGTCATCATCTATATATACGGTCATGTCACGACTCATCTGTCCACCCTCAAAGTCACGCCAACAGTACATACCCTTCTCCGTCTCCTTTCTCCATTCTGGTGTCCACCAGTCCTTCCAGTCGTTAGCCTTTGTAGTCTTGGCGTAGGCAATCTGTTCCTCTGTCATGTCGAAAGGCCACTTGCCGGCATGGAGGCGAGTGGAACGAACATAGCGGAAAGGACCTACAGGTGAGTCACTCTCGGCAAAAGCCACACGGGCAGCCTCGTAGCCTTTGCCCTTCAGTTCGAGGTGGAAGAGCATCACGAACTTCTTGGTCTTCTTGTTGTAAACTACCTTAGGACGTTCCATGATACATCCACGCTCTATGTCGTGGCCAGCCGTCTCGCTTACCGCAAGGGCTATGCCCTCATCCTTCCAAGCCTTCAAATCCTTGCTTGAATATACGCCCACACCAGCCTCGGTAGTGAAGCCACGGTAAGGACGGTTCTCTCCGTACCAGTAGAATGTACCCTTATACTTGATGATGTTACCTCCGTGTGCGTTGATGTGTTTGCCGTTTGTGTCTTGCCAAAGTTCTCCATTCACTTGTGCGTTCAAGCCAAGTGAAGTGGCACATAGTACCATAAGCACTAATAGATTGCGAAATGTCTGTTTCATATTTGTGAGTTTATGAGTTTATAAGTTCTTGAGTTTTTTAGTTATCGCTGATTGATTATCATGTGCAAAATTCGGAATAATTATTGACATTCCATTATTCGGAACGCATAAATTTGTGATTGTAGATAATTTTGTGGCGTTTGTAGATAAGAGAGGGAGGTGGTATTGTGTGAATAAGATATAATTCATACTTTTGCATCGTGAAATAAAAATGCTATCGGGTACTAACAACAAGACAAGTGTAAAAGATGACTGTAATGAACTTAATCATGGCATCGTTGTTACTTACCTCATCACATGCGTATGCTGATGGTGGCAAGGCGATGATGCTCAAATCAACTAACGAGACAACACAGAGTTATGCCGTTTCCAATATCTCGTCTGTGAAGTATGAGAATGGAAAAATGCTTCTTACTCTAAAGAATGGTAGCGTACAGACGTTTAGCGTGTCAGACATCAAGTCAATGACCTTTGCTTCTGTTGCAACAGCCATAGAGTCAATGACTAATTGTGAGGCTAAGCCTTTCACCATATATGACGAGAATGGCTCTCTGATAGTAAGTGGCGTTACGGATGATGAAGGAAAATTTGACTTGCCAATAAACCTTCGAGGGGTTTACCTAATCAAAGTAGGTAACGTAACTAAGAAGGTAGTGGTGAAATGAACCTCTGTGAGGAATTAAGGGTTACAAGCTATAGTAAAAGAACAGGAAACAATGAAAAGGATAATGGCTACGATGTTGATGGCGGTTTCGCTGTCTTCATTTGCACAGGATAATCAATATGACGCTCTCTACATTGTGATGAACAATGGCGTCACCAACACCATACCTCTTGGTAATGTGAATGAGATAACCTTCAACGAGGCTGGCGACAAGCTTATTGTCAACGGAACATGGGAGGTGAGTCTTGACGAAATAACGGAACTCACTTACGGAGCTACAGGAAGTGAGTTGACGATAAACTACAACGGAACGGAGGCAAGAGCCGTAAACCCATTCTTCATGGATGGTGTGAGCGTAAGCGTGAACGGTGCCGACGTTGTGGTGAATAATGAGAATACAACGGCTGAGATAAAGACCGTGTTGAGTGGTGAGACAAGCAACGGATTGTTCCAGTACAACGGAACATACAAGACTTCCATAGTCCTCAACGGACTCTCGCTCACCAACACACGAGGAGCAGCCATAGATATACAATGTGGCAAGCGCATTGCACTTGACATAAAGAAAGAGACGGTCAACACTCTCATTGACGGTAAGAATGGCGAGCAGAAGGCTGCCCTCTATTGCAAGGGACACCTTGAGATAGACAAGGCTGGTACGCTCAACGTGACAGGCAACACAGCACACGCTATATCAGCCAAGGAGTACATCAAGCTCAAGAAGTCTGAGGGTACTATCAATATCATTAGTGCCGTAAAGGATGGAATACATTGTAAGCAGTATTTCCTTGCCAATGGCTTCAAGGTGAACATTAACAAGGCTGGTGGCGACGGCATAGACGTGGAACTCGACGGTGAGGCAAACGAGGATGGATATGAGGACGGAAGCCTTAACATAAATGCAGGCACGTTTACCATCACTTCGTCTTCAGATACTATAAAAGGTCTTAAGGCTGACAGCGACGTGAACATCGTGGGCGGTACGTTGAATATCACCATGAGTGGCAAGGGCAGCAAGGGCATTAAGGCTGACAATAACATAAACATTGGCTCGTCAGATGATGGCTCAGGTCCAACATTGGCTGTGACTACTACGGGTGCTTCATATACTGATTCTTCAAGCAGTAGTAGCAGTAGCAACCCTTGGGGCGGCAACAACTGGGGCGGTCCTGGTGGCGGTGGCCCAGGAGGAGGCGGTCCTGGTGGCGGAGGTATGTTTGGCGAAAGCAGCGGAACATCTTCCAAGGCTATGAAGGCTCTCAACCTCATCAATATCTATGGCGGTAACCTTACCGTCAAGACATCAACCGATGGTGCAGAGGGAGTGGAAGGCAAGAAGGGTGTGAACATCTATGGCGGCAACCACTACATGAAGTGCTATGACGATTGTATCAACTCTGGCGGTAAGATAATGTTCAACGGAGGTACTACTGTATGTTACTCAAACGGTAATGATGCGGTTGACTCTAATGCAGGAACAAGGGGAGCGATAACGATAGCAGGCGGCAACGTGTTTGCCTACTCTACAGCAGGCTCACCAGAGGAAGGACTTGATTGTGACAACAACTCATACATAGTCGTAACGGGCGGTATTGCGGTAAGTGCAGGAGGCTCACAGGGAGGAGGCGGATTTGGCGGCTCATCAAGCAGCATCGGCTCATCTTCACAGGGATACTACCTTGGCTCTTCTCCATCGAGCTACAGCTCAAGCAGGTACTATACGCTTTGCTCAACTGACGGAACGGCAATATGTACATATAAGTTTGAGACTAACTGTTCCAACTCGTTGTCATTACTTACGGCATCTAACCTTGGTAAGGGAAGTGTGACCGTAAAGTATGGCACAAGCAAACCAACGGAATGTAGTGATAGCGTGGGTGACGTCTTCTGGATTAACCCTACGGTCACAACAAGTGGGACAACAGCAACTATAACAGCTAAATGACGCAAGAGAAAAAAACAGAAAACTTAATCATCGCTGGAGTGTGGGTGGTGATATTTGTCCTGCCTGCACTCTATCTTTACTACGTCTCTGTGACGGACGGTAGTGAGTTCGATGGTTATGAGCTATGGCAAACATGGAAGCTACTGATTCCGTTTGCCGTCATGTTCTGTGTCCATCATTATCTCTTGATTCAGCTGTACAACAAAAGGCAGTTTGCCATCTATGCCTTCACGATGGTGGCTATACTTGGGTGCTACCTGATGTACATGCTCATCTTCAAGCCTGACTTCCCAAGGAAGGACATGATGCGTGGTCCCGTCTTTGAGAATCGTGACCATTGGAGGCATGACAACCATTTTGATGGCGCTCCTCCGTTCCCGGGTGAGGGACTACCACCTCAGCACATGCCAAAGGACTTTGACAGGAGGGAAAGGAAAGGCGAGCAGTTGCATCCGCAGCCTCACCACAACGAGAAGATAGGACCTAAGTACCTGCTTCTTCGTGCCCCAGTCATGGGACGGTTAGTGATAGCACTCCTGATGATGGGTGTTGACCTTGGTGTCGTTTCGCTTATCAATAGTGGTAGGACGAGAAGCCGTCTCCTCCAGCTACAGAAGGAGAAGTTGGCAATGGAACTGGAATATCTGAAGTATCAGATAAATCCTCACTTCTTCATGAACACCCTCAACAATATTCACGCTCTCGTGGATATAGACCAAGAGGCGGCAAAGCGTACCATAATAGACCTGTCGGGACTGATGCGATACGTGCTCTATGACAGTGGCGAGGAGTTTGTCCCTCTGGAGAAGGAGATACAGTTCATCAAGCTGTACATCTCGCTTATGAGGATTCGCTACTCCTCAAAGGTGGACATACAGGTGAGCACGCCCGACAACATGGGTGGCGTGATGGTTCCTCCGCTCCTCTTCATCTGCTTTGTGGAGAATGCCTTCAAGCATGGAGTGAGCAATCGTCATCAGAGTTTCATAAATATATATGTCTCCTTTGATGATAAGAAGGAAAATCTCTCGTTCCTGTGCGTCAATAGTATCTTGGAACAGGAGAAGAAGGACAACCACCATGGCATAGGCATAGAGAATGCACGTAAGAGGCTTGAACTCATCTATGGTGAGGACTATGTGTTAAGAATAAAGGAAAACGAAGAGAAGACATTTGAAGTATGGCTACAGATACCGATATCACAACAGGCATAAGATGCCTTGCAATAGACGACGAGCCTTTGGCTCTCTTGCAGCTTAAGGCTATGATAGAGCGCACACCATACCTCACTCTCGTTGAGGCTTGCAGCGATGCCATAATGGCACAGCAGGTATTGGAGAAACAGAGTGTAGATGCCATCTTCGTTGATATAAACATGCCTGAACTCAACGGTCTTGACTTCGTGGCTTCGCTCACCAATCCGCCACTTGTGGTTTTCACAACGGCATATAGTGAGTATGCACTTGACAGTTACAAGGTAAATGCCATAGACTATTTGCTCAAGCCATACGGAATGCTTGAGTTTCAGAAGTCTGCCGAGAAGGTAAAGCGTCAGTTCCAGCTCTTGCAGGCAGAACAGAGTGCAAAGGCATCGGATGATAACGTGCTGTACTTGAAGGCTGACCATAAGGTGGCACGTGTCAACATAGAAGAGATAAAGTACATAGAGTCCATGAGGGAATATCTCCGCATATACCTTGAGGGTGGGGAGAAACTGATGACTCTCATGCCTATAAGCAAGATTATCACGATGATTGACAATCACGGCTTCGTACGCATTCACAGGTCGTTCATCGTGAATATGGGCAAGGTGACAGAAGTGTCAAAGAATAGCGTTAAATTGATTGATGGTACAACATTGCCGATAGGAGACTCATTCAAGGACAACGTAAAGATATATTTACAGCCTAAAATCGTTTAGGTAGGTTTTCATAGTAGATCATTTGAATAGTTTATATGATTATTGTTTTTACAAATGTATGGCTCCTTTCTTGTGAAAGACGGGAGTCATTTTTTTATTTGTAAGTTTTTAAGTTCTTGAGTTCTTAAGTTTTTGGGTACTTGGGGTTGTGTTTTTCGCTTGGCGGTTCTTGAGTTCGCGAGTGCTTGAGTTCGTGTGTTTCTTTTTTAAAAGGCGTATTTTTGGTTTGAGACCAAAGACGGTCTCAAACGCTATTACTCATTTGTCATTCTTTATTCCTCATTTCTAATTTCTAATTTCTCATTCCTCTTAAAGGCTTACTTCTTGCTAAAGAAGGTGGTGTAGCCTTTCTTAATTCTCCAGAAGCGTTGCCAGATGGTGAAGTAGAGTCCCCATATTATTTCGCTTGGGTAGAAATGGATGAAGTTGAGGTTACGTTTCTGCCTGCGGTAGAAACGATGAAT
The DNA here is from genome assembly GCA_017617575.1 of Bacteroidaceae bacterium. Taxonomy (GTDB): domain Bacteria; phylum Bacteroidota; class Bacteroidia; order Bacteroidales; family Bacteroidaceae; genus Minthosoma. The sequence continues at coordinate 51,850 of JAFZVY010000085.1, forward strand.
CATACTTTCCTTTATGTTGAATGGATTGCGCTCATCGTACAATCCGAAGTTGCCTGACATCATTATCTCGTTGAGAAGGAACTCTCCGTGCTTCTCGTCTGGCGCGCATATCATGTAATGGTCTTCCATTCCACATACCTTCTTGAGTACGTACATCAAAGCGGCAGCAAAGTCATCCAAGCCCAGTTCCTTGACTATTTCGGGCATATCCGTATGCTCTTCCTGCACGAGAAGGTAGTAGTAGTCGATAATCTGGCGGAGACCTATGCCGTCGCTATATAGGTGACGGTAGATGTGGAGTAGCTGGAATACTACGTTAAACTCTCGTGTAGGAACGTATATGTCGCCATAGTTCTTAGGGAGCGTTATGACGTTCCTGTGTTCCCCGAACTGTATAGGTACTTGTTCCTCGAACCAGCGTTGGAGACGTGCGTTCTTGAATGGGTTGTTGAGCCATGAAGGCATATAGTGTGGCTCTATGTCGATTCCTATCTTTTCAAGGGCAAAGAATACTGTATGATGGTAGAGTACCTGTGCATAAGGGAAATATCCCAGTACGTATCGCACGATGTCGTCTCTTCCTTCCCTTGGAGTCTTTCCGTCCACGATGAGCCAGATGTCGATGTCTCCGCTCTGACGGCGGTAAGGGTTAGGGTACATCCTCGCATTGCCTTGTCCCTTGAGGATAAGAGCCTTGAAACCATCCATCATGAAACGCATCATCACGTTGCGCGTGTAGTAGTCCATCTGGTCGTTACGCTTCTCTATGCGCTCCACATTGGCGTACCACTTGAGTAGGGTCATACGTTCTGGTCGCTGCTCTATGGGCAGTTTCTCTATTCCGTCAAAGAGCACACCTGTAATGGTCTGCTTATTGGCGGTTACCAGAAGCTCGTTCCATTCCTCGTCAGATACTGGCTCTGACAAGCACTCCTTGTTGCCAAGCGCAACGTGTAAAAGTTCGATGAGTAAGTCCAAGGTTGTGTGAGTTTATGAGTTTGTAAGTTCTTAAGTTCTTGAGTTTTTTGTTTGAGGCCAAGGGCGGTCTCAAACGTTGTTACTTGTAAGTCCTCATTTTGATGCTATTCCTTTCGCCACAGCATAGCCGGTGGTCCATGCTGCCTGGAAGTTGAAGCCTCCTGTCACTCCGTCGATGTCGAGTACCTCGCCTGCAAAGAATAGGTTGGGGTAGTCCTTGCTTTCGAGCGTGTTCTTGTCAACGGCATCAAGGCTTATGCCACCACAGGTGACAAATTCGTCCTTGAAGGCATATCTTCCTGTTACGTCATATCTGTCATTGAAGAGAATGTCGACCAGTCGGTTGATGTCCTTCTTGCCCAGTTCTCCCCAACGGCATTGTTTGCCAAGCTTAGAGACGAGGTAATCCCAGAGCCTTTGTTGCAATCCGTATGGACGGTATGACGATATCTGTTTCTGTTTATTGTCTTGTATTATCTCCTCTATGTATTCCTTAACAGCCTCCATGTCATGCTCACCCGTCCAGTTTACGAGGATAGGGAACTTGTAGTCATTCTCGCTCATGTATCTTGCTCCATGGGATGAGAGCTTGAGGATGGCAGGACCGCTCATGCCCCAATGGGTTATGAGAAGCGGACCTTGTGCGCGGAATTTTGTTCCCGGAACGCAAGTCGTGGCGTTCTCTACCACTACGCCCATGAGGTCGTGCAGAGCCTTGTCCTTGATGGCAAAGGTGAAGAGGGATGGTACTGGTGGGATAATTTTTTCCTTCATAAATGCCAATGGCGACGACTCTATTCCTGATGCCATGCCGCCTGTGGTCATGATTACGTAGTCGTATTCCTTACGAATGCACTCAAGGTCATCCACACCTATTTTATAGTCATATTTAATGCCTATGCCCAGATGCCTTGCCTCCTGCATGAAGCAATCTATTATGGCGTGGCTGTCCTGCGCCTTTGGGAACACGCATTGGTCATCCTGAGTGACGAGCGGTACACCATGGTCCTCAAACCACTTGTAGGCATCCTTTGGGCCAAACTGCTTGAACAGTCGCTTCAGTAGACCTGCCCCACGAGGATAGACCTGCTTGAGGTCGGTCACGTCGCGGAAGGAGTTGGTGCAGTTGCAACGTCCACCTCCGGAAATCTCAACCTTGGCGAGTACTTTTTTACCCCTCTCAAAGATTGTGACCTCCATTTCTGGCACGGAACTCTTCAGTTCTATTGCTGAAAAGAAGCCTGCAGCTCCTCCTCCAATAATCGCTGTTTTCACTATTTTTAAGTCTTTTTATTGCACAAAAGTACTAATTATAATCCAAAATTCTGTAAAAGGCACTAAAAAGTTAACACTTGTATTATATTTTCCTAAAAAATGTTTGGAAGTTTCACTCAAAGTCTCTACCTTTGCACCGCATTTCAAAACCAAGTAACTGCTTCAGTAGCTCAGTTGGTTAGAGCACATGACTGTTAATCATGGGGTCGTTGGTTCAAGCCCATCCTGAAGCGCAAGAAAGCCATAGCATATCGCTATGGCTTTTTTGTGTTTTTGCACGTGATGAGAAAAGTCTCATACAGGTCTCATATTAGTCTCATAATAGACGCATATCGGAGGCAAGTCGAGAGTATGCGGAGGAATGCAACACTTTTTAAGTTAAAAGATTTTGCTTTGTCGCTGAAACCCACTACCTTTGCACACAAACAAACAGTTAAGCACATTGAAAGGATTAGTAATTCGCAATACGGGGTATAGTTATACCGTCAAGACTGACGAGGGAGATGTCTATGACTGCAAGGTCAAGGGCAACTTCCGCATTCGTGGTATTCGTACCACAAATCCTGTGGCTATTGGCGACAGGGTGGAGTTTACTCCAGAGAAGCCTGCGGATGCCGACATAGAGCAGGCACGTCAGGGACTTATCACGGCTCTTGAGGACCGTAAGAACTATATCATTCGTAAGTCAACCAACCTGAGTAAGCAGTCGCACATCATAGCTGCCAACGTGGATCTGTGTTTCCTCATAGTCACGGTTACGCAGCCTGAGACGTCGCTCACGTTCATCGACCGTTTCCTTGCAAGTGCGGAGGCGTACAGAGTGCCTGTCACGCTCGTGTTCAACAAGGTGGACGTGGTGGATGACGAATGGAAGGAGTATCTTGATGGCGTAATCCGACTGTATGAGACCGTGGGCTACGAGTGCCGACGCATATCTGCCAAGACAGGCGAGGGAGTGGAGGAACTCCGCAAGGAACTGTCGGGCAAGATTGTGTGTCTTTCAGGCAATAGTGGCGTGGGCAAGAGTACGCTCATAAATGCGCTTTACCCTAACCTCAACCTCAGGACAAGCGAGATTTCGGATGCCTACAACACGGGTAAGCATACCACGACATTCTCCGAGATGTACGAGGTGGAGGGCGGTGGCTACATAATAGACACTCCGGGAATTAAGGGATTCGGTACTTTCAATATGCAGAAGGAGGAGATAAGCCATTACTTCAGGGAGATATTCCACTTCTCTTCCGAGTGCCGCTTCAACAACTGCACCCACACCCACGAGCCACATTGTGCCGTGCTGGAGGCTGTAGAGCGTCACGACATAAGTGAGAGCAGATATAATTCATACCTTTCAATGCTTGAAGATGAAAAAGAGGATAAGTATCGTAGCGGTAATTAGTGCCTTTGCACTCTCATCGTTTGCCCAGACATACGAGCAGTATGTGGAGGCAGGCAATCGCCTTGCGCAGAACGATTCGCTCGCTGAGGCTGAGGTGCAATACAGGAACGCCTTGCGCCTTGCGCCTGAGGACTATCGTAATGCGCTTGTGTATAGCAACATTGCCAAGATTCAGCATGCGCAGGGACAGGACCAGAGGGCTCTCACTTCATACGAGCTTGCCCTAAACATAGTGCCTCGCAACGTGCCTATTCTCAAGTCGAGGGCTGATCTCTACCTGAGCCTTGGCAACCTCTCGAAGGCACTTATTGACTATCGTAACATCCTTGAGGTTGACCCAAACAACACGGATGCTCTTCAGTATCTTGGCTACATCTTCACCAAGCAGCGTGAATATGCAAAGGCAAAGACTCACTACGAGCGTCTGTTGTCCATCGACCCGGATAATTATACAGCCCTGTTGGGCGTGGCAATACTCTTTCAGGAATGTGGCAAGCCAGGCGAGGCGATGGCACGTCTCTCCGTCCTTGCCGACAGGTATCCTGACCGAGCAGAGATATACAGTATGAGAGCAGAGATAGAAGCGGAAGCCAACCAACCGGAATTGGCGATTATGGATCTTGACAAGGCTATCAGCCTTCAACCCGACAACAAGAACATGATTCTCACTCGTGGCTTCATTCATCTCAAGAATAATAACAAGTTCCTTGCCAAGCGCGACTTTGAACGTGCAATAGCTCTCGGAGTCCCACGTGGACAACTCAAGAAGGAACTGAAAATGGTTAAGTAGTATAGGGACCAGAAGACCCACCCTGACCCTTTCTATAGGGAGGAAACAGGTTACGTCTTTGCTCCATTCTTCGACTCTCTTTGGGCGAAAGTCTTATGGAGAATGGGCGAAAGTCTTGGTCGAAATCCTTTTTAAGTTTTTTTAGTCTTAGCATAAACTGAGATGTAGTAGCAAGAACTAAAAAACTTACAAACCAAAAAACTTAAAAACTAAAGTAATGAAAGAATTCGTAATAACAGAGGCAAAGGTGGAAACAGCTATACTGGTTGGTCTTATCACGCCTCAACAGAATGAAAGAAAGACAACTGAATACCTTGACGAACTGGAGTTTCTTGCAGAGACGGCTGGTGCAAAGGTAATCAAGCGATACACACAGAAGGTGAACGGCCCAAGTAGCGTCACTTATCTTGGTACGGGTAAGCTGGAGGAGATAGCCCAGTTTATCAAGGACAAGCAGGATGAGGTGGATGCCTACTGGGAGGAACAGATTGCCCTCGGCAACCCTTATCAGCAGACCATCGTGACGGGTACAAAGGCTCGCCACGGAGATGAGTACATGGAGGAAGAGGACGACTCTTACTTCGTGAATGATGACGAGGGCGAATACCGCAACACCAAGAGCCGCAAGCAACGCAAGCTGGAGAAGCTCCTCGCAAAGCAGAAGGCACAGATGCAGAAGGAGCAGGAAGTGCCACAGCCTGTAGGTATGGTTATCTTTGATGACGAGCTGAGCGCAAAGCAGATTCGCAACATAGAGCAGGTGCTTCAGGTCAAGATACTTGACCGTACGAGCCTTATCCTCGACATCTTTGCCATGCGTGCCCAGACGGCAGCAGCCAAGACGCAGGTGGAGCTTGCCCAGTACAAGTACATGCTTCCTCGACTCACACGTCTCTGGACTCACCTTGAGCGTCAGCGTGGTGGTGCCGTGGGACTTCGTGGACCGGGTGAGACTCAGTTGGAGATGGACCAGCGAATCATTCGCAATCGTATGTCGCTCCTCAAGGAACGTCTTGCCGAGATAGACCAGCAGAAATCCACCCAGCGCAAGAACCGCGGAAGGCTCATTCGTGCCGCACTCGTGGGTTATACCAATGTGGGTAAGAGTACGCTCATGAACCTCCTTGCCAAGAGTGACATCTTTGCCGAGAACAAGCTCTTTGCCACTCTCGACACGACTGTTCGCAAGGTCATCATAGACAACCTCCCATTCCTCCTTTCAGACACGGTAGGATTCATTCGTAAGTTGCCAACAGACCTTGTGGAGTCGTTCAAGTCAACACTTGACGAGGTGCGTGAGGCAGACCTTCTCCTTCATGTGGTGGACATCTCCCATCCAGACTTTGAGGACCAGATAAAGGTGGTGGAGAAGACCCTTGCCGACCTCGGTTGTGCCGACAAGCCGAAGATGTATATCTTCAACAAGATTGACGCTTACCGCTGGGTAGAGAAGGAGGCTGACGACCTTACTCCACGTACAAAGGAGAACATACCTCTCGACGAGCTTATGAACACGTGGATGGCACGTCTCGGTTGTGAGGACGTAAGAGTGAAGAGCGAGGATGCTCCTGCGGCATCATCCATCAAGTCATACGTGGTGAATGACGACATAAAGGAGAAGGCTACCAAGGAGCAGCTTGGAGCCACACTCGGCACGTTCTTCATCTCAGCACGTGAGAAGACAAATATTGACTCTATGCGTGAGGTATTATACAAGAAAGTTAAGGAACTTCACGTACAGAAATATCCATACAACGACTTCCTCTACAACTCGTATGACGAGAATGGCGAGGTTCAGTAATAAAAACAAGGCTGTTGGAATCATTTCCAGCAGCCTTATTTTTGACCTGTACGCTTGAATATTTTTGCTCATAACTATAATGGATAAATCTTCATAAATGGTTGGTGTCCATTTTTTAACATTATTCCAACAAATTTAACACATAACTGTTAATGTGTTAACAAATGAATCACTCCTAATAAGAGGATAAAAAAGACGAAAAGAAGCCATGACAACATCAAAAATCATTTGAATGTTGCTCGCATTCACCCTGTCATTTCCACGTTTCAAGTTCGTCGATACTCCGTCAATTCTCCGTCGATACTCCCTTGATTCTCCTATACAACTCCGGAGAATGTCCATCGAATCTCCATCGAATGTCCATCGAATGTCCATCGATTCGATGGACATTCGATGGAGATGCGGTGGAGATGCGGTGAGTATCCTATGGATACAATACGGAGTATCAACGGAGGAAGAAGGGAGTATCGACGGAGAATTGACGGACAAGCGTCGGACAGATAACATCGGGAAAACAAAGACGGAAAATATGATTGTTAAATTATCAATTATTTAATAAGTAAATAATAAAATAGTTTTTTAAGCTCGAACATTTTTAAAGTACGAACCGTTAGCTCGGCGTAGTAAATTATCATTAATTATTATTTGCGTAGTATATGAAAAAACATACCTAAGCGGAACAGGTTATACTCAATAATTCATCAAGAATGAGTATTTTCGCTATGCAGGGATAAATAGATATACACTTATTCGGATAAGTAAGGAAAAAGCATTACCTTTGCAGCACATTTAAGGTAAGTCAGTTTAAGTATATCAAAATTCCATAGGTCTTGCTTTTATTGCAAACCTTTAATTTATATCTCACACATTTTATTCTACCCCTACACGAAATTATTACACGGCGACTCAATAAGGAAACTATTATATATCATTTTATACATTCTCACATTCATGAAATTATCTAATCAGACAGAAAGTTTCGACGGCTACATGTGGAAGCGCGAAATCAATGTGCGTGACTTTATTCAGCACAACTACACTCCTTACACTGGAGATGACTCATTCCTCGTAGGTCCTACTGAGAAGACAAAGGCTGTTTGGGCTAAGCTCACAGACATGTTCAAGGTGGAACGCGAGAAGGGTGTATATGACGCAGAAACACGTTTGCCTCAGTCGCTCGACACCTATGGTGCCGGATACATTGACAAGGACAACGAAGTAATCGTCGGACTCCAGACTGACGCACCACTCAAGCGTGGCATTTTCCCTAAGGGAGGTATCCGTATGGTGGAATCAGCCCTCAAGGCATACGGATATGCACTCGACCCTGCAACTAAAGAAATATACACTAAATATCGCAAGACACACAACGAAGGTGTGTTCTCAGCATATAACAAGGATATACGTGCTGCACGTCACGCACACATCATCACTGGTCTTCCTGATGCCTACGGACGTGGACGCATCATCGGCGACTACCGCCGTATCGCACTCTATGGTGTGAACAACCTCATCGAGGAGCGCAAGCGCTTCCTTGAGCGTCTTGACCTTCAGGAGATGAATGAGGAGTGCATCCGTCGTCGTGAGGAGACATCAGAGCAGATTGGTGCCCTCAAGGCATTCGTTAATATGTGTGCCGCATACGGATTCGACGTGACACGTCCAGCACAGAACGCTCGCGAGGCTGTACAGTGGGTTTACTTCGGTTACCTCGGTGCCGTTAAGGACCAGGACGGAGCTGCCATGTCACTCGGTCGTGTGAGCACATTCCTCGACATCTTCATCGAGCGTGACATCAAGGAAGGCACGCTTACAGAAGAGGAGGCACAGGAACTTATCGACCAGATGGTGATAAAGCTCCGTATCGTGCGTTTCCTCCGTACTCCTGAGTACAACGACCTCTTCTCTGGCGACCCTGTATGGGTAACTGAGTCAATAGGTGGTATGGGTGTTGACGGACGTACACTCGTCACAAAGACTTCTTACCGTATCCTCAACACACTCGTCAACCTCGGTCCTGCACCAGAGCCAAACCTCACGGTTCTTTGGTCAAACAACCTTCCTGAGAACTGGAAGAAGTTCTGTGCCAAGATGTCAATCAAGACAAGTGCCATCCAGTATGAGAACGACGACCTCATGCGTCCTGACTACGGCGACGACTACGGTATCGCTTGTTGCGTAAGCCCAATGAAGATTGGTAAGCAGATGCAGTTCTTCGGAGCGCGTGCCAACCTTGCCAAGTGTCTCCTTTATGCCATCAACGGTGGACGTGACGAGATTACAGGTGAGCAGGTTGGTCCTGAGTTCTCACCTATCACAGGCGACTACCTTGAGTACGACGAGCTCATGGCTAAGTATGAGAACATGATGCGCTGGTTGGCTAAGACATACGTCAACGCACTCATGATTATCCACTATATGCACGACAAGTACGACTACGAGGCTTACCAGATGTCTCTCATCGACGGTGACGTTATTCGTACACGTGCAACAGGTATCGCTGGTCTCTCCATCGTTACCGACTCACTTGCTGCCGTCAAGTACGGCAAGGTCAAGATTGTCCGCGACGAGCGTGGCTTGGCTGTTGACTTCAAGCAGGAAGGCGAGTACGTACCATTCGGTAATAATGACGACGATACAGACAAGCTTGCCCTCATGATTACGGAGAAGTTCATGGAGTACCTCCGTCAGCATGACACATACCGTAACGCCATCCCTACACAGTCACTCCTCACCATCACATCCAACATCATGTATGGTAAGAACACAGGTGCCACACCTGACGGACGTGGCAAGGGTGTTCCATTCGCTCCGGGGGCTAACCCAATGAACGGACGTGACACAAAGGGTGCCGTTGCTGCACTTGCTTCTGTGGCTAAGCTTCCATTCCAGCACTCACATGACGGTATCTCCTACACATTTGCCATCTCTCCTTCCACACTCGGTAAGGACGAGGAGACAAAGGCTGAGAACCTCGTGAACCTCATGGATGGTTACTTCACACCAGACGGTGGACACCACCTCAACGTGAACGTGTTTGACCGTGAGCTTCTCGTGGATGCAATGGAGCACCCAGAGAAGTACCCACAACTCACAATACGCGTCAGCGGCTATGCCGTGAACTTCGTTAAGCTCACACGTGAGCAGCAGCTCGACGTATTGTCACGTACAATCAACCATAGCTTGTAAGGAAAAATATGATAGGACGCATTCATTCACTCGAATCGTTCGGTACAGTAGATGGCCCTGGAATTAGGTTTGTAGCCTTTTTCCAGGGCTGCCCTATGAGATGCCAGTTCTGCCATAATCCCGACACGTGGAACCCAAATGCACCGGTCAAGTACGAATGGACTCCGGAGCAACTCCTTGACGAGGTGAAGAAATACAAGAACTTCATCCGTAAGGGCGGTGTGACCTGTACGGGAGGTGAACCGCTCATGCAGGCAGACTTCATCCTTGAGTTCTTCCGCCTGTGCAAGGTTGAAGGCTTCCACACGGCACTCGACACAAGCGGAGTGATATTCACGGACAAGGCACGTCAGGTACTCGAATACACCGACCTCGTGTTGCTCGACATAAAGACGCTTGACGACAGCATCCACAAGGCTTACACTGGCGTAACGAGGACAAACAACCAAGCGTTCCTTGACTATCTTGAGAGCATCCGCAAACCTGTGTGGATTCGTCACGTTGTCGTACCTGGGATAACGGACGATGACGAGCGTCTCACGGCATTGGCAAAGCACCTTTCAGCATACAAATGCGTGGAACGTGTTGAACTTCTGCCTTACCACACCATGGGACGATATAAATATGAGGAACTTGGCATCAAATACCCTCTCGAAGGCGTGGAAGAACTATCGGAAGAGAGGAAAAAAAGTGCAATAAACATATTTAAGAAGCATTTAGGTTGTAAAATAGTTGCATAATTACGTCTATTGTGTCATAATTGTAAATAATTTGCGATAAAAAGCATGTTGCATTAAAAAAAGTCAACGAAAGATAAGGTATGTAACGGAATTACACATATATTTGTGACATAAATATCAAATGTAAATCAGTTATTATACTGGCTAATGGTTTATATAAAATCGTTGCGAAATGAACAAGATAGACCTAAGTAATAATAATTCACTAAATGCTATTTAATACAAATGTGTTAAAGGATTTAAAAAAGGCTCTTCCGTTGTGAAACGTAAGAGCCTTTTTCTTGTGAATATGTTGCGACACACATTCATGGTTAATCTTATCTGCAAAACAGATGATATATTAAGCCATCCTATCTTATAGCCTTATAACCGCGTAACCTTATAACCGTAAAAACCGCATCACTTCATGACTTTAAACGTGTTCTCATAGCCGACATTAACAATGAACAAACCATTGCCATTGATGTCGAATGTGCAATCTCCTGCGTTTGTATAACCTGAGGCTACAAGCTTGCCGTTGGCGTCATAAATGCGGATTGGAAGGTTCTCCTTTGCGTTGTTAACAACTATGCTACCATTAGAGGCATATACGCGTATATCAGCCTTAGTAGTTGCAATATCCACTTGTACTGGTGTCATCTCCCTTATGTCAACAAAGTTTTCCCATTCGTCTGCGTTCTTGTATGCTTCAACCAATCCTGGAAGAACATAGAGGATGGCTTTCTCGTAACATTTTTCCGAGAAAGCATTTGAGTTTAAGTAAACTTTCTCCGGGTCTTCAGCATACGAATAGATGGCTTTGACGAAGTTGCTGTTTATGAAAGATTCCGACTCAATACGTGTTATGGAACTTGGTATATATATGGAATCAATTGCATTACATCCTGAGAAAGAACTAACACCAAGCTCTTTAATGCCGTCAGGCACAGATACAGATGAGAGTTCAGAGCAATCTTTGAATGCAGATATTTCGATTCTTGATAGGGAATCAGAAAGTTTCAAAGTTTTCATCTTATTGCATCCTGAAAATGCTGATGTTCCAAGTTGTGTGACCGTGTCTGGTAGTTTCAGCGAGGTCAGTAAGACGCAGTTTTTGAATGCTTCTTTTTTAATCTTTTGTATGCCATCAAGTATTGTGAGCGTAGTGAGGTTGCTACATGACTCGAAGGCGTTGCTTCCTATGCTGTCAATATTCTCATGTATTGTGATTCTTTTGATACCAGAAGAGTAGAACGCTAATGAGTCTATATAGTTAACGGATTTTGGAAAATCAACGGTCACAAGTTTCTTACAACCATAGAATGTGCAATTCTGAATGGTCTTCAACTTGTTGGGAAGTTCTATTGATTCAAGGCTTCTGCATCCATAGAAAGCTTCAGCTCCAATGCTAATTACGCTATTTGGTACTGTCATGTTTTCGAGAGATGAGCAGTCCCTAAAGGCAGATTGACATATACTGTCCAAATAAGCTGGCAGCTCTATGTGAGCAAGGGAGTTACAATCGAAGAATGCACTCTCACCAATAGATTTTATTGTGTTTGGACACGTAATTGTCTTGAGACTATGACAACCGCGGAACAGTCCTTCGTTTATTATCGTAATATTTGGTAATACGACAGAGTCAAGTGACTCACAATATGAAAATGCTCTTGCTCCAATGTTTGTTATGGTGCTTGGCATGTCAACCTTTTTTAGGTTACGACATTGAAAGAATGCCTCGTTATCGATGGATGTCATAGCCTTTGGAAGCTTGATGTATCTAAGTGCCGTACAAGACATGAAGGCATTGAATCCTATTTCCTCAACCAAGTCCGGAATGATAATCGACTTTAATGAGCTACATCCACCAAATGTCATCGCTCCAATGCGTGTGAGGGAATCCGATAGTTTTATGTTTTCAAGTTTTGTACATGAACTGAAAAGCGATTCGCCAATGTATGTTACGGAATTAGGAATGGTAATGGATTTCAGTTTGTCACAAACGGCAAAGGCTGCCGCCCCTATGCTCTTTACTGAGTTAGGGATGTTTATGTTTGTAAGTTTTGAACACTTGCGGAAAGCACCTTGTCCAATTTCCGTTACCGACTCTGGAATATTGAAAGACTTGATTTCGGAACAAGCTGAGAATGCGTATGCTCCAATGGTCGTAACAGAGTTCGGAATTGAAACAGACGTAATCTTATCAGATTTATAGAACAAGTATCCTCCAATTTTTTTTACTCCGTCAGGTATTGTAACGTCGCCTTTGAGTTCCTTGCCTTTGTAATAAAAGTGTACGCTGTGTGGAATCTTTGAGACAAAGTAGTTGTCGTTGGAAAAGTCTATGATGTTTATCTTGACAAAAGACAAAGAATTGCAACCAGAGAATATTTCAGTAACTAGTGACTTTCCGACGTTGTTTATAGTGTTGGATGCTGAGAAATTTTTTATGTTCTTACATCCGTCAAATGCGTTGTCTCCTACTGTCGTTACTGACTCTGGTAGGTACATGTCGTTAAGTGTTACGCAGTTTTGGAAAGCGAAATCGCCTATCTTTATTATTGAGTTTGGAAGGTTTATGTTCTTGAGTGAGCTACATCCGCTGAATGCGTAATTGCCAATTGTAGCCACACTGTTTGCAATGTAAACGTTTGTGATATTGTAACAATCGTAAAAGGCATAATTGCCTATGCTGCTCACGGTACTTGGTATGTTTACGGTCTTTATTCTTTTTGCACCATAAAAGACATTGTCACCTAATTTGCTTACTCCATTTGGCACTATAATATCACCCTCTAACTCTTTGCCATCAAAGTAATAGCGGATGCTGTGTCCAAACAGTAAGCCTACTTTGTTCTCTATGCTAAAACTGCCTATGTTTATTCTTGTTTCTAATATTTTACAGCCGTAAAAAATGTCTGAACCTAATTGCTGTATGGTATTAGGCAATTCTACATAGTTAAGGCTTGAACAATTCTGAAATGCCGAACTACCAATGCTTTTTACGGAATTAGGAATGATGATTGATGAAAGGTTTTGACAGTAGTAAAACAACTTGCTCTCTATGGAAGTCAAAGATTCAGGAAGCTTGACGGAGGCAAGCGTTGTACTCCATAGGAATGCACTTTCGCCAATGCTCTTTACGGAGTCAGGTATTTCCATTGACTTGAGGGAAGAGCAATATGCAAATGCTTTGTTTCCTATCTTTTTCAATGATTGTGGAAGTGTAATGGACTCTAGTTCTTTACAAGATACAAAGGCTCCACTACCAATTTCTGTTACTGTGAATGTCTCGTCGTCATACTCAATGGTTTCTGGAATGACGTACGATGACTGGTCATATTCGTCTTGAATTACGCATGCTGTGTTATTTTCGTAATTCAAGGAATACCTTAATGCGTCAATAACAACGCCATCACGTGCGTGGCAGCAAAGTGATGTAAGGGTAAGTGTGAGAATTAGTAAGTATTTATTCATGTCGTTTGTTTTTGTATTCGCTGATTCCCAGAAGCAAATGCAATTGGATAGTTGGTAAGGAAAAGCGTGGGAACTATTGCTGCCCTATGTAGGGAACTTGCAAACGCTTTGTTAAAGACAACCGTTATTAAGGGTTTGCAGGGCAAATATAGACATAATAAATGAAAAAACAAGATACCATTGTGCATTATTTACCGAAATACGTTAAAATTCCCATGATTGTTTGCTGTTGCAGATACAATGGGTGGTATGTGAAAACACATTAGAACGTACCAGTTGAAAGGTTGGTGCGCTCCAATTATGTTATTGATGCGCTTCGATTATTTTGCTGATACGTATCATTGACTTAATTGATACGTATGAATAATATCAACGATACGTATCGTTATTTTTAGTCATAATTTAACGCCCTTTTAATGTTCGTTTAACGGACGTTAAACGAAAGGCGTTAGAACGTAATAAAGGCTGGATTTGTTTTGCAAAACCAGCCTTGTTTTTATGCATACAGATGGAAGTATTTCCATAGTGGTGCACACATGAGTGAGTGGATGAATTCACCGTTCAGAAGCATCTGATATACTTCTTCCTTACTACGAAGAAAGACTTTAATGTCCTCTGTCTCGTCAAGGTGTTGGTCGCTAACTTTCCTTACTCCCTCGGCAAGGTAGCAATAGCAGAGATTATCCATTGAAGTGCCGTTAGGGGCAATAGTCATAAGCTCAGTCCATGTTCCACCTGTATATCCTGTTTCTTCTGCAAGTTCACGCTTGGCAGCTGTGAGTGGGTCTTCTCCTTCTTCTGCACATCCAGCACAGATCTCTGTACAGACCTTTGCCATGGCATGGCGGTACTGGCGTTCGAGTATGAATTCCCCGTCTTCTGTTATGGCTATAACGTTGATCCATGTAGGATAATGTAGCACATAGAAATCATCGTAAACCTTGCCATTTGGAAGCTCTACGGAATCTTGTCTTATGTTGAGCCATGGACGCTGGAAGATGTACTCACTCTTCCTTACCTTCCATAGCATGTTATCGTCGTTATAGTTGCTCATGATTATAATGTCAAATCTCTATTAGTGTGTGGGTGGTTAAAAGGAGTAAAAAGACGATAGTATGTGGATATGTCCTTACAATGTAACGTCTATTTACTCATCTTTATTTCTTTTTACTCCCTTTTACTTCATCCTTTTCTATGAATTACACTTCCGCTTCCCTGATGTGTTGCGAGGATAAGTACCTCGGCAATCTGTACGTGCTTAGGTGCAGATGCTGCATAGAAAGCCACGTCTGCTATATCGTCGCCGGTGAGAGGCTTTATTCCTTTATATACATTTGCGGCACGTTCTGTATCGCCGTGGAAACGTATGTTGCTGAAGTTTGTTTCTACAAGTCCTGGCTTGAGGTTGGTTACCCTTACTGCTGACTCTGCCACGTCGATGCGGAGGCCGTCTGATATAGCCTTTACGGCAGCCTTTGTGGCACAATACACGTTGCCGTTGGCATACGCAGCATCACCTGCCACGCTTCCTACGTTGATTACGTGTCCCTCGTTGCGCTCAATCATGGCTGGAACGATGAGGCGAGTCATGGTGAGAAGTCCCTTGATGTTGGTGTCAATCATCGTGCTCCAGTCGTCAAGGCTTCCTTCGTATTCCTTTTCAAGACCCAAGGCAAGACCAGCGTTGTTGATAAGCACATCGATTACTTTCCACTCTCCGTCAAGGCTTTCGACTGCTTTCTTTGCTGCTTCTGCATCACGCACGTCGAAGACAAGTGTCTTTACTTTGCGTCCTTTGGCTTCAATCTCTGACTTGAGAGCGCAGAGCTTAGCTTCGTTCCTACCTGTGAGTATGAGGTCGTAGCCTCCATTTGCAAATTTCTTTGCACAAGCCTCTCCTATGCCACTTGTGGCACCTGTTATTAATGCTATCATGTATCGTGAGTTTTTAAGTTTGTGAGTTCTTTGAGTTTGTATGTTTTGGGGGAGTTTGAGACCAATGACGGTCTCAAACGTTATTACTCATTCCTAATTTCTCTTTATCTTTATTCCTCATTATCCATCGCCCTGTTTATATCATCCATGTCGAAACCACGGGATAGAGCAAAGCGAATGAGCTTACACTTTATTTCGTACTCTGACTTGCCTTTCACGCTTCTTCGCTTTGATGCGATGAGTGCCTTGAGAGTTTCGAGGTTATCGTCCGAAGGAATCTCTTCGAGTGCATCCTCAATGGTGAATTCAGCAATACCTTTACGTTTCAGTTCGAGGCTTATGCGTACACGTCCCCATTTGTTGAAGCGAAACTTCTCTCGTACAAAGGCTCTCGCAAAGCGTTCCTCATCTATGAAGCGTTCCTTCACAAGTTGCTCAATCACCTTATCTGCAGAACCTTCTGGCATATCCCACTTATCCATCTTCTTGCGTAGGTCATACTCGCAGTATTCGGCACTTGCACATAAGGCAGAAAGCTTGAGGTAAGCCTCGTCCTTTGATACCTTTTTCTTTGGAGTGTTGCTGTACATCAGAGTGATTCCTTTACTTCCTTTGCAAATTCCTTGCTGATGGAGTTGTTAAGACTCTGGCAGACGTTGGATGCAAGTGTTTGTCCCATATTGACGATCTTTGTCCAAGTAGCCTCGTCAAGTTCTGCTATGTCGTCCTTCCTTACCCTATTGCTCATGAGTGCATACACCACACCAGCGTTGAAATTATCGCCAGCGCCGATGGTGCTTACCGTCTCAATCTTTTTTACCGCAAATGTCTTGTTGCAGGTTGGAGTGATGAGGCGTATGTCTCCATCTGCATCCGTGCAGAGCATCGTCTTGCAATGGAATGATACCTTACTGTCGTAAGCTTCCTGGGCATCGGATATCTCAAACATATTGTAGAAATCCTCAGTTGAACCGCGCACAATGTCTGCATATTCAAAGTTCTCAAGGATGGTAGGGTAGAGCTTTATAGCCTCGTCCTTGTGACTTGAACGGAAGTTGATGTCGTAATATACGAGTGCTCCGCGTTCCTTTGCATATTCAAGGAAACTCTTCACCTTGTCTCTCAGCACAGGATTGAGTACAAAGTATGAACCCATCATGATGATGTCGTCTGCATTTATCTCTGGCCACTCCACGTCAAGACGGGCCTTTGGGTAATCCTTATAGAAAGAATATTCAGCATCGTTCTTGTCATTCAAATAAGCAAGTGAGATGGCAGTCCTTCCATCCTCATATACACACACGCTATCCGTGTTGATGCCATTGTCTATCATGAACTCCTTGATCTGCTGACCTACCTTATCATTTCCTGTCTCCGTTATCATCGTCACGTTCTGACCAAGGCGACCCAGCGAGATGAGTCCGTTGAATACAGAACCTCCAGGAACGGCTGCCGTTGGCTGCCCGTTCTTGAAGATGATGTCCATTATTGTCTCTCCTATACCTATTATCTTGCGCATAAAATCATTTACAATTTATGAAATACAATATTATTGACCTCAGCCTGTTTAGGCATAAACTACCTTGTCTTTTATTTTGTTTGTAAAAATAGATTGATTGGCTTGTATTTTCTATATTCACGAAAAACAAGCGTTCTTGGTATAAATACCTATTGTTTTTTCTAACTTTTTATTCTTCTTCTTTATTGATAACCTGCACGAGTTCCTCAAACGTGTTTACGCAAACGAGCATCTCGTCAAATGGCTTATTGACAACGTTCTTGTCGAGCAATCCATTGAGGAACTGCAGAAGACCATCCCAAAAGCCGTTGATGTTCCAAAGTATAATCTTTTTGTTGTGTATGCCGATAGTATTTGATGCCATCACCGTAAACATCTCATCAAGCGTACCAATGCTTCCTGGAAGAACCACGAGTACCTCCGACTCGCTTTCAAGGAAAGTTTTCCTGTCAGTCAAGTCTTCGCAACGAAAGTTGATGTCAATGTAATCGCTTACTCTGTTCTGTTCTGTGAGAATTCTTGGTACGATGCCAAATACCGTACCACCATTTTCGTGTACAGCCTTAGCCAGAGTCTCCATGAGTCCACAGTTTGCTCCACCATATACGAGCGTCTTCTTGTTCTTCCCCATCCATGTTCCCAGTTTCTCAGCCTCCTTATAATATATGGAGTCCATTCTGTTGGATGAAGAGCAGAATATACCTATTTTATTCATTGTAGATTTTATTTTATGCAAATATCCGAAACTTTTGCGAAAGTAGCAAATTATTACGACGATAATCCTGTTTTATCTAAAACTGTTAATAAATACAAAATGACTTGTGTGTGGGTGCACAATTATGCATTTTTGCTGTGTGTTCCCACACAATTCTTGACAATAATCATTAAAACTGCTAATTTTTGCATTTTTACTAATAAAATCTTTGTTAGTTTCTGAAAGTGCCGTACCTTTGCAGTGTCAAAAGGAAATAACAATCCTGATGACATAAATAAAAGTAGAGAGTATTAGTTTAAGGTAAGTAAAAAAGATTGTTTAGGAAACTCTCGATAGGTAAAGGTAAAGATTGTTTAGGAAAGGTAAAATAGGTTGATATAAGGTTTAGTTTTTGGTATTAAAGATTATTCAGGTTGGTTTTCATTAGGTTTGGTTTTTTCAACGGTAAAAAAGATTTGTTTTTCAAGGGTGATTATTAAAAGTGGTTGCGGCCACAATTAAAAGGATATTTTCGGTTGAATAAGTTTTAATTTAGGTAAAATCAGATTGCAAATATTTAGGTTAAGGGTTTTAAGGTATTAGATTTGGTTTTTTCATAGGTTTGGTTAAGGTATTAGGTTTGTTTTCTCGGTTAACAAGGAGTTTAACTCCATTTTCTAAAGTAAAAACTTATTCAAACTTCATAATGACAGCAGTCGTAGAGACTTCTGTCTTTTTTTGTTTTAAAGGATTTTCTCTCACTTGTTTTTATTATAACGTTATTTCTTCATGAGTAAAATTCATTTATTATGTCACGATGGCTGTTTGTTTACTACATGATGTAGATAATATGCTATTATAATCTTTAATTCTTAACCACATTTAATAATGTTATGTATAAATGAAAATAGCGTTTGATGCACTATTAGTGTTCAAACGCTATTTTATATAGAGAATTTGTTAGATTTTACTCACATACGGCGCGGATTGGACGACCATATATGCGTTTGTCATTACCATTAAAGTGGATGTTAGAATTAAAACTTATGTACCATGCGAATATATTATATTCGTCATTCACAGATGATGTCCAGTAATAACCGTATGTTCCTGGGTTAATATTTTGATACGAATACTTTCCACCAGCAGCAGGAAGGAAGATGACATTTCCATTTGGGCCTGTAACCTTATATCCATTTCCGCTTGTTCCATTATACGATGAAACCCATGTCCAAGTACATTTTTTCAGGAGTTCTTTCATCTCTGAAATAGTTGGTGTTCGCCATTTTCCGCCCCAAAATACATGTGCTGCATCATCAGAAAGTTCGAGAGTTGTTCTACCATCAACAACACCGAAATCTTTTTCAGTACAATATTTAGTCAAGTAGCTTTCATCGCCATAACTATAATTATCCCAATCATAATCGGATTTTGTTGATGTTTCTCCCCAAGCAAAGTATTTTCCGTAATCAGTTGGTTTACTTGCGCCAACATTCATTGTTGCCCATTTTACAGACAAACCGAGATCGACGTATGTATGACCATTCTCATAACCATTACTTGGCGGAGGTGTTTCCATTACAGGAGATGCTGTATATTTATAAGCTCTACCAGCAACAAATGTCTTAGTGATGTTTACTTTAGCTTTATAACACTTGTTTTCAGTCGTTATCGCCATCAGTTCTACCTCGCCCGGTGTTGTAGGTAACAAGCCTATGTAGAGGTTTAATACTTTGTTTGAAGTTGTTGTTTTAACATTTTTCAATCCAAGTGTAATTTCTGGAACAGTATTGACTGAAGTAACGTTACCGTTGGCAACATTCATTGTAGCATTTGTTGTAAACACATTATTACCTTTTGTATTGGTAATGGTAAGGCTCTTCCAAGTAGCTGCATCTGGCATGGTAAGGGAAAGGTAAAGAACAGATGTTACATGCTTGAAAGAGAAATGGATGTTTCCGTTAGTTGGTACTGTTGCTATTGCATACATAAAATCGTAGCCATTACCTATGTGTGCAAGGCTATTATTACCAATCTGTTCTTGGTCAGTCATTGAAATAGGGACAGCATCGTAAGTTACATCTGCAAGTGTATTCTGGAATGGATAGTAAGCAGCATAGGTGTTTTCATACAATAATGCCCAACCAGCACCATCAAATGTTGCTGAAGTGTTGTTTCCACTCTTGTTCCTTAATACTTGCTTTGCTTGTATGTTAGTTGTAGGGGCTACAGGGAAAATTCCTATAACTTCATTATTATCCCAAGCAAAAGTTATCTCACTACCAGTGTTAGTAAGGTTGGTACGTGTATTAGAATCCTCAAACACATAAGACTCTGCTGTTATTTCCACATTGCCTGTGTACTTTTTGACGATTTCGCAGTCTTCTTCTGAAGAACATGATGCCAGCATGACAACAGCCATGGCAGGAATGATAAATGACGCTTTCATTTTGCTTAACATTAGGTTTTAGATTAATCAACGGATTTGTTTCTCGCATCGAATGGCATACTTGGTACTGGATCAGCATCTCCTTCTTTAGATCCGTTGAATGCTCCGTTTCCTACGATACTTCCAGTAAGAATGCTCATTCTTAACTGTGATTTGTGCTCCATAAGGCATGGGGTAATGTATTTGCTTTGTTTCATAATAGATAGTTTTTATGCTGGCTTCAAGCATATTGTTTTATTTTTTCAGATTTATTTTGTCCATACACACATAAAAATGTGAAGCCAACTTGTACTCCCGATTTGGGGATAAAGTTACAATTCCATGTATGTATGATGCTTTAGTTCTTCTTCCAGAAACTGCGGGTGAAGAGGATTATTATTGGGAATATCTCAAGACGACCGATGAGCATAAGGAACGAGCATACCCACTTGGCGTATGGATTGAGAATCATCCATGTGTGGGCAGGACCATAATATCCCATGCCAGGACCTACGTTGCTGATGCTTGACATGGCAATACCAAATGCCTCGTAATAGTCGAAGTTAGGATGCACATCATTAGGGTCAACACCAAAGAGGGCAAGAACAAATGCTCCTCCGAAAAGTCCGAGTACAAAGAGGGTAATGAAGCATAGGAGTGTCTGTACAACTGACTGAGGAACGACTCCTCCGTTGAGACGTACAGGTATGACTGCACGTGGATGAAGAATGCGAGTGAACTCGTTCTTCAGTATTCGATAGATGATACTTAGTCGTACACACTTGAATCCACCACTCGTACTACCGGAACAAGCTCCTGCAAACATCACAAAGAGGAGGATAGGCATAAGCTGTACCGGCCACAGGGTATAGTCGCAAGTGGCAAGTCCTGTCGTTGTCTGAAGTGAGACAACAGTGAATATTGACTCACGGAATGATAGTTCCAAATCGTGATTCTCTAATGCGAGGAATATGGTACACACAAGTGTTGCACCAATGACGATAAGGTAGAAGCAACGCACCTCTGCATCACGTAGGAACTGCTTAATCTTTCCCTTTAGGATTGTATAGTATATGAGTGTGTAGTTTATTCCTGAAATAAACATGAAGAATGTGAGAACGTACTCCGTTACAGGAGAATTGAATGCCTCATGAAGCATGGCAGAATGAGTGCCATAACCACCAGTAGCAGTGGTACACATTGAATAGTTTATGGCATCAAACGTA
This sequence comes from Bacteroidaceae bacterium, assembly GCA_017617575.1. Taxonomy (GTDB): domain Bacteria; phylum Bacteroidota; class Bacteroidia; order Bacteroidales; family Bacteroidaceae; genus Minthosoma. The sequence goes on from JAFZVY010000085.1 coordinate 73,280, forward strand.
TTCATTCCGCAAAGCATTAACGAAATGATGCACAAGATGGTAAGTGCTACATATACAGAACCTATCCACTTGGCTGCCACACTAATACGAGGATGTACCTTGTCGTGGAGAGGACCTGTTGACTCGGCTGCAAACAACTTGACTTCTCCCACTCCGAATGCAGGCAGGATAGCTATGGTGAAGAACACGATTCCTATACCTCCAATCCATTGAGTAAGGCTTCGCCAGAACAAAAGACAGCGAGGCATGGAGTCAATATCGTCAATAATGGTGGCACCTGTGGAAGTGAATCCAGACATCGTCTCAAAGAATGCACTTGAAACATCCGGAATGCTACCGTCAAGTATGAATGGCAACATACCGATAAGGGTGAACACCACCCATGTGACTGAAACGACAATATATCCGTCCTTACGTCCCATCGTCTTACCCGCCTTGTTGCCAAGGAACATACCTATACATCCCAAGACAACGGCAAGGAGGATAGGCAAGGAGAAAGCCTTTACTCCTTCGCCATATATGAAGGCAACTATCTGGCACAGAATCATCAGTCCTGCTTCAATTTGAAGCAGAATACCAAGAATCTTTACTATGAGTCGCCAGTTTACCATAAAAAGCACCCAGCCCCCGAAGGGGGTGTCCATTCGGACATAGGGAAATGATTTTATTTTTAAAGTTTTTACTTAAACCACTTGTCGAGTTTCTTGAGAGTGTTACCAATACAGAACACGACAACCTTATCGCCTGCCTGTAACTGGGTAAGACCCTGAACAAGCATACTCTTGCCATCACGAATCATGCCACCTATGTTCACGCCATGTGGCATTCCGAGTTCCATGATTGGCTTCTTTGTGACCTTTGAGTCTGGCTTTACCAAAAACTCTGCCACGTCGGCATCAGCCACAGTAAGCATCTTTACATTATCCACGTCGCCTTGCAAGAGCATACGGTAGATGTGGCTTGCAGCAATAACCTTCTTGTTGATGATTGTACCAACGTCAAGGTCTTCCGCCATGTCAAAATAGCCGATGTTCTCCACCTGTGCAATAGTCTTGCGAACGCCCCTACGACGTGCTGCCACACAGGCAAGGATATTCTGCTCGTCATTGTCCGTGAGGGCAAAGAACGCTTCAAGATTGCTGAATCCCTCGTCATTGAGGAGGTCCATATCATATCCCTCACCATTGATGATGAGTGTACGTTGCTTGGTAAGTGAGCCTAACTGCAGACAACGCTCTGGGTTTGGCTCTATTATCTTAACCGTATATGAGTCAGGCAAAGCCCAGTCAGCACGAACGGCAAGCTTGCTTCCGCCCACTATAACGGTATGGTTTACGTTAGGATAATCGTCTTTTCCTGAAAGATGACGAATGGTGTCTATCCTGTCACGGGTAGTCATGAAGAACACAAGGTCGCGAGGAAGAATCTTCTCGTCACCGTATGGCACAACCGTCTCTCCGCCACGCTTGATGGCTACCACATGGAAGTCGTGACCGTAGTTCACACCTATCTGCTTGAGTGTGTGACCCACAAGGTGGTTGTTTTCGTTACAGATACCCTTGCCGTTTATCACGTTAGTGTCGTGCATCATGACGCTAAGCAGGAGCATGTCTCCATCGTTGAACTCCCACAACTGTCGCACCCAACTATACTTGGCTGAAGCAGCAATGTCGTAGGATGCAAGCAACTCAGGATAGACGAGCGACTCCACTCCCATCTTCTGGAATATGGAGAGATTCTCAGGCTTCATATACTCGTAGTTGTCAACACGCGCCACGGTACGTAGTGCGCCAAGTTGCTTTGCGAGCATACAACAGGCAAGGTTCTCGCTCTCGTGAGGTGTCACGGCTATAAAGAGGTCGGCACCAGACACACCAGCATCCTTCAATCCCTTGATTGAAGAAGGCGACTTAGGCAGGGTCATAATGTCCAAGTCGGAATTGACCTTGCTAAGCTTCTCTACGTCGCTATCCATAAGGACCACATTCATATTGTCCTTGGAAAGCATACGAGCCAAATGTGTACCTACAGCTCCTGCTCCGGCTATGATTATCTTCATAACAAATAGTTTTTAGTGCGATATTGAGTGAAGAGTGAAAAGTGAAGAGTCAAAAATATATTTCACTCTGTTCAATAAGTTTAAGAACGAAAATATAGTATCCCCTAATTTACTAACTCTTAACTACTTCATCGCAAATCTCCTTCGCTATGCTCTCGGCATCCATTCCAATAAGATGGTAAAGCTCGGATACCTTTCCGTGTTCCACGAACTTGTCTGGAATACCGATTCGCTTAACACTCACATTATAGTTGTGGTCAGCCATAAACTCAAGTACGGCACTTCCAAGTCCTCCGCTTATCACGCCATCCTCTACCGTGATGACATGCTTGAAGCGACTGCCTACCTCATGAAGAATCTCCTCGTCAATAGGCTTGAGGAAGCGCATATCGTAATGTGCAACAGAGAGCTGATGCGCTTCGGCAGAACTGCCTGCGTCAAACTTCTCGTTTGCACTCTTCATCTCTGCTATCATGATGGCTTTGCTCACCTCCGTTCCTATAGGACCGAGGGAGAGTATTGCAATATCCTTTCCGTCACGAAGCTTACGTCCCTTTCCAACTGTAAGTTCCTCAAAGTCACAATGCCAGTCAACATGTGAACCTCTGCCCCTTGGATAGCGGATTACGAAAGGACCATGCCCCTTAATCTGAGCCGTAAACATCAGTTTGCGAAGCTCATGCTCGTCAAGTGGTGATGATATCGTGAGGTTAGGGATAGGTCTGAGGAAAGCAAGGTCAAATGCACCATGATGTGTAGGACCGTCCTCGCCAACAATACCTGCACGGTCGAGGCATAGAACCATATCAAGGTTCATAAGTGCCACGTCATGAATGATATTGTCATACGCCCTCTGCATGAATGAAGAGTATATGTTGCAGAAAGGAAGAAGACCGTCCTTTGCCATTCCTCCTGAGAAGGTAACGGCATGACCTTCAGCAATGCCCACGTCAAACGTGCGCTTAGGCATGGCCTTCATCATTATGTTCATTGAGCAACCTGTAGGCATGGCAGGAGTGACTCCAACGATGCGCTCATTAATCTGTGCAAGCTCAAGAAGTGTCTTGCCGAACACATCCTGAAACTTAGGAGGTTGAGGTGCGTTACATTCTGACTCAAGGCGTTCTCCCGATTCAAAGTCGAACTTACCCGGAGCATGCCAAACGGTAGCGTTCTTCTCAGCTGGAGCATATCCCTTGCCTTTTTTGGTGTGGATGTGTAGAATCTTAGGACCCTTCATTTCCTTGATAAGGCGAAGAATACGTACAAGTTCCACCACGTCATTACCATCCGTAGGACCGAAATAACGGATGTCCATTCCCTCGAATATGTTCTGCTGACGAGTGAGCACGGACTTCACGCTATTGTTGAAACGTATGATGCCCTTACGACGGTTCTCGTTGAGGATTCCCCAAGAAGTAAGTTTGTTGGCAATCTTATATCTTATCGTATTGTAAGTATCGTTGGTAGTAAGCTGCAAGAGATACTTACGCATACCTCCCACACTCTTGTCAATCGACATGTGATTGTCATTGATAATGATAAGCATGTCGTTAGGAGTGCTTGAGGCGTTGTTTATTCCCTCAAAGGCAAGGCCTCCGCTCATGGAACCGTCACCTATCACGGCAACAACCTTGCGTTTCTCATTATGAAGTTTTGCGGCAACGGCCATACCAAGTGCAGCCGAGATGGAGTTGGAGGCATGACCACAGCAGAACGTGTCATACTCGCTCTCATCCGGATGAGGAAACGGCTTGATGCCATGAAGTTTACGATTAGTACAGAACTTGTCACGCCTTCCAGTAAGAATCTTGTGACCATAAGCCTGATGTCCCACGTCCCACACAATACGGTCGTATGGCGTGTTAAAGACATAGTGCAGAGCCACGGTAAGTTCCACGACTCCAAGGCTTGAGGCAAGATGTCCTGGATTGACTGACAGTTCCTTGATTATATCCTTTCGCAGTTCGTCACAGACAACAGGTAATTGTTCGACCTGGAGAGTGCGAAGGTCGGAGGGGTAATCAATCTTAGTTAATATTTTATATTCGTTATTATCTCCCATCTCTACTTTGTGAACAAGGCAAAAATACCCATTTTAGATGGCAAAGGTAAATAAAACCATAGAGAATGCAAAATAAATCTGACAAATTTGCTTATTCCCGATGCCATATCGCCTGATTTGTACTTCAGAGTCCGTTTTTTCGAGGCAAACGAGAAAAATAATTGTTCTCGGTCAAGTGGTAGTACCTCCGTCGTACCTCCGTTGTGTGTCCGTCGCTCCTCCTAAGCAACTCCTATATTGCTCCGTAGAATGTCCACCGAATCTCCATCGAATCTCCATCGAATCTCCATCGAATGTCCATCGTTTTGGTGGACATTCGATGGAGGTTCAATGGAGATGTGATGGCGAAAATATGGAGGACGAACGAAGCATCTTAGGAGGAACGACGGACACACAACGGAGGTACGACGGAGTAACACCATTCATGCACGTTGCATTCTGTTATTGCTAAAACAACAAGATGAGAGAATGCAAAGGGAAGAAAAAGACCACGAATGTACAATAGCGAGGAAAATGTTTTGTTTTCTAAAGAAAAAATGTTTAATTTTGCCGTATGAAAGAGAGAAATCACGCATTCGACTTTTTGTGCGGAATATGTATCCTTAGGATGATTACGCTCCACACCATTACCTTCTGCGGCCATCAGAATGATGCCTGGTGGAAGGAAATCATGGGGTGGTCATTCTTCTTCATGTGTTTCTTCTTCTTCAAGGCTGGCTACTTCAACAAGACAGTAAGCGGTAATTCGAAGGAGTACATCAAAGACAAGGCAAAGCGATTGCTCACGCCTTACGTCACTTGGGGAACAATAGGATTCGTGGTGTATGCCTTCTATCTCCCATTTGAGATTGACCGCTACCATAATCCCGTTGAGCCTATGTCTTGGGATCATCTTTGGCGCACAAGTAGTTTCTGGGGCAACGAACCTGTATGGTTCCTGTTCTCATTCTTCTCGGCATACGTACTCGTACACTTCATGAAGAAGATACAGATTGTCAAGCCAATATCCGTATTCCAGACGGTGGTACTTTCCACATTCCCATTCGTAAGCTATTGGTTGTGGAAGCACGACAACCCGATATGGCTTTCGCTCAACAACGTATTCATGGGAGCGTTCTTCTTCTACCTCGGTCGTGGATGGCACTTCTTCCTTGAGCACATAGAGCGCAAGTACACGCTCATCCTGTCGAGTTTCCTTGTCGTTGCATTCATCGTGAGCAACTTCCTCTGGCATGGAGAGTATGTTATGGCGACAAACAGGTTTGAGGGAGAACCACTTGCAGCATTTGTCAATACAATCGTAATCCTTCTTGGACTTTCGGGATTGTTGCTCAAGTTGCCACTCAAGCGAGTACCTGTTATCAACTACATCGGTCAGCACAGTATGGTATATTTCGTGTGCCACTATCCAATACTTCAGTTCTACAGGTTCACTCACATCTGTTTCGGACGAAGCATCTATGGTCGTTGGGACGACTTCATCATCCTTCTCGTGTTCGTGCTTTGCATCTGCACTTGGCTTGTCCCTTACGTGGAGGCAAATCCATACCTGTCTGGAAGGTTTAAGAAAAAAGCGGCACCCACTCCAACACTCCCTGAAGGGAAAGAGTGAGGTCCCACAGTTCGCAGAAACAAGTCTGTTAGGAACATAGATAGTCAAAGAACTCGGAGACAAGAAGGGAGTTGTGTGTATTGCGGAAAAAATCTGTGCACTCTGCGTTTTCCGTGTTATCCGTGTTTCTAATAAATTTTAACTCTTAATTCATAATTTTTTATTTTTAGATGACAATAGCTTATCTAATCTCAGCACATACAGATGCGCCACAGCTGAAGAGGCTTATCGAAGCACTCCATCCAGATGCGCACTACTTCATACATATCGACAAGAAGTCGGACATTAGCCAGTTCACTTCTATCATCAAGGGCATCAATATCCACTTCATCGAAGACAGGGTTGATGTCCGCTGGGGCACAATACTCGAAGTGGAGTATCAGATGAACCTCATCAAGGCTGCTGTAGAGTTTCCTACGTACTTTGAGCGCATATTCTTCCTAAGTGGTCTTGACTACCCTCTGTGGAGTAACGAACACATAACGGATTGGCTTGACCATCACCGTGACAAGGAGATTATACAAGGCATACAGATGAACACGGAAGATATCTCGCCCGAGCAGAAGACGATGTACCAGACACCTCGTCCTTTCTATGAGTACCAACAGCTAAACAACAAGTGGAACATGCGACTTAGCGTACTTGCAAGGAAGTACAACAAACTGAAGGGAGTGCAGAAGCCACTCAGCTTCATGTGTACAAATCCTGTGGGACTTAACCCAAGCTTCCTGCCTATGCCAGAGATGTGGTCGCTCTACAAGGGCTCTGCATGGTGGTGCATCTCACAAGACCTTGCACAGCACGTCTATCAGTCGTACGTTAAATGTCCAGAGATACGCAAGTATTTCATCGACTCATTCGGACAGGCAGAGACGGTCATTCAGACTATCGTGTTCAACAATTATGACTTGGCTCAGAAGTGCATTCACACCAGAGGAAAGTATCCAGGACTTGCTGCACTCACGCCACTTCACCATATCATCTATGACCCAGTCATAAAAGTTATGGACGAAAATGATTACGACATGTTGATGGCAAGCGGAAAGATGTTCACGCGCAAGATTGTCAGCGGAAAGAGTGATAAATTAGTAGAAATGATAAATAATGGCAGAAAATAAAAGAATGGAATGGCTGGATGCCATGCGAGGCTTCACGATGATACTTGTCGTGGCATACCACGTGGCACAGTTTGGCTTTGTGCAGTCGGAAAAGATTTCTGCCTCACTGCCATTCCTCGTTCTGTTCCGTATGCCTCTGTTCTTCTTTGTGAGCGGATTTCTCGCTTACAAGAGTAAGTTCATTTGGACGGCTTCATCCTTCTTCTCATTGACGTGGAAGAAGATGAAGATACAGGTCTTACCGGCACTCGTGTTTCTGTGCCTGTTCATAATATTCAGAAAGCATGGCGACTTCTTCGACGTATTCTTGGCGTGTCTGAAACTACCTACCAAGAGCGGATATTGGTTCACGTGGGTTCTGTTGCAGATGTTTATCGTATATTATGTGGTGGCAGCATTCTCGCAGAAGATAGATTCGCACTTGCCAATCATAGTGCTGTGGCTGATAGCCTTGGGAATATACGCAAGTCTCTATATGCCTGTAGAGTTTGGCAAATACTGGAAGACGCCATTCCTCATGTACTCCAGTATCTATGAGACAATGAAGTTCTTCCACTTCTTCCTGCTTGGAAACATATTCCACAGATACTGGGGCAAGGCACAGAACATGTTTGATACGCAATGGTTCTTTCCGCTACTGGTTTGCATAGCAATATTCAGTTGCGCGGACATATTCCATTGGCACCTCCTCACTGGAGAGTTGACTAATCTGCCACGCACGGCAGCCATGTATTCTTTGATGCTCATGGTGATAATGTTCTTCCGCTACTACAAGGACAGTTTCACCAACGACAAGATACTCGGTATGGGATTGCAGTACATAGGAACAAGGACGCTTGACATCTATCTCCTTCACTTCATCCTTTTGCCAAAGATTCCACAGGTGGGTGCATACCTTGATGCAAACAGTCCTAACTTCGTGCTCGACATAGCATTGGCTGTTCCTGTAGCACTCGTGGTGATACTCTTCTGTTGCATTACAAGCAATATACTTAGGGTAAGTCCTGTGCTAAAGAAGTACCTGTTTGGAAGGTAAAGGAAGCATATAAATTTGAAATTATAGATTTGAAATAAAGAATATGAATATCGCACTTATAATTGCAGGTGGAGCTGGAAACCGCATGGGACAAGATATCCCAAAGCAGTTTATGCATGTGGATGGATGTCCTATCATCATTCATACAATGAAATGCTTTCAGCAGCATCCAGACATAGACAAGATTGCAGTAGTGTGCCTCAATGGTTGGGACACTGTTCTTCAAGCATACGCCAACCAGTTCAACATAACAAAACTAAAGTGGATATTCCCTGGTGGTGAGACAGGCATGGAATCCATTCATAATGGCATTTATGGCTTGAAGGCAGAAGGCTGTGATGATGACGACCTCGTGCTTGTACACGACTCTGTGCGTCCTTTGTTAAGTCAGGACATCATCAGTAGCAATATTGCCATTTGCAAGGCTTATGGATATGCTATCACAGGAATACAATGTCGTGAGGCAATACTTGAGAGTCATGATGGTTTCACTTCCAAAACAAGTATTCCACGCGATAGCCTTATTCGTACACAGACGCCACAGACATTCCGTCTTGGCAATATCATAAGCATTCACGAGAAAGCTAAGGAAATGGGCATCACGAATAGCGTGGCTTCATGTACACTCATAGCAGAGGTTGGAGGCAACGAGATGCACATCGTTCCGGGCTCGGAGAAGAACATAAAGGTTACTACAGTAGAAGACCTTGAGATTCTCAAGGCACTTATGCACACTCAGAAAGATGAGTGGCTCAAATAAAATAAAAGGATATGTCATATAAGGATGATTTGGCACGTGTGGCATCACTTCCTCTCCCTTGGGACAAGTTGGAAGGATGTAACATACTCATAACGGGTGCAACCGGTCTTATTGGTTCTTGTCTTGTTGAGATTCTCATGTCTCGTCAGGACAAGAGTTTCAACGTGTATGCATCAGGCCGAAACAAGGAAAGAGCCTTAAAGCGTTTTGCCAATTACAAGGATGACCCTTGTTTCCATTTCGTGAGTTATGACGTTATGAGTCCTCTTGATTGCGACATCAACTTCGACTATATAATCCATGCGGCAAGTAATGCAAGCCCAAACTTCTTCGCAGAAAAACCTGTGGAAGTTATTAAGTCAAACATTATGGGTACATGCAACTTGCTTGACTATGGAATGAAGCATAATATCCGTCGCTTCCTGTTTGTCTCCTCTGGTGAAGTATATGGCGAGGGTGACGGAAGGGTGTTTGACGAAGAATACAGCGGTTATGTCAATCCTGCAAAGCCTCGTTCTTGTTATCCTTCATCAAAGCGTGCAGCAGAGACACTATGTGTTTCCTATGGTAGTGAATATGGAATAGACACAGTTATTGCAAGACCTTCGCACACGTATGGTCCACACTTCACTGAAGCGGACAACAGAGTGTACGCCCAGTTCATACGTAATGTCATGGATGGTAAGGACATCGTCATGAAGAGTACGGGAGCACAGTTTCGTTCTTGGTGCTACGTAGTGGATTGTGCAAGTGCAATTCTCCACATACTCCTGAAGGGTGAGAATGGAGTGGCTTACAATATTGCAGATTCAGAATCAAACATCAGCATAAGGGAACTTGCAGAGATGGTTGCATCCATTGGAGGAAAGAAGGTTGTAATAGAGTTACCTTCCGACCAAGAAAAGGCAGGATATAATGTTGTAACTAAATCCGTCTTTGCAACTGAAAGGCTTCAATCTCTTGGGTGGAGTCCTATGTCCTCAATGTTGGATAACATGAAGAAAACAATAGAGGAAGTATCTCAAAAAGGCTGATTCAAAATATTTATCTTTTGAAATGATAGAAGATTACATGAAGAAACACCTGAGAGCCGTACAACTCAAGGAACTTGAGATTATGAAGGCAATACATCAGGTGTGCGAGAAGAACGACATAGATTATTGGCTTGACGGAGGCACTATACTCGGAGCGGTACGTCATGGTGGATTCATCCCTTGGGATGACGACATAGACATTGCCATGCGCAAGGAGGATATTCCTCGTTTCGTAGAAGTGGCAAAGCGTGACCTTCCTGACTGGCTCTATTTGCAAACTCCAGAGGAAGACCCTTCTCGATTGCCTATGATTAAGATACGTGACAAGAACTCTTTCCTTGTAGAAAGTTCTGACGACTTCTCACAGTCTTATCCAAAGGGCTTGTTCGTGGATATTTTCCCATTGGAGCCATATCCTAACGTGTCAAAGAAATTCTGCAAGAGAGTGGTTAAGGGCTATAATCGCTCAAATGCCATCCTTACAGCCAGTCATTACTACTCTTGGCGTTCCGTAGCAGAACTCTTCTATTTCGGAGCTAAGAGGGCATGGTTTAGGCTCAACTGGCAAATAGCGTGTGCCTTTAGCAAGAAGGATACGTTTTTCAGTAATACGTTAGAGACAAACGGATATGGTATAATACACCGTCGCACAGACATCTTCCCTACGTCGACAATAACATTTGAGGGAGAGACATTCCGTGCGCCAGCCAATCCAGATGCGTACCTAAAGAACATATATGGTGACTATATGAAGTTGCCACCAGAGGACAAGCGACATGGACATGCCGTGTTCTTTATGAGCGAATTGGATTGATTTTGGAGTATTCAGAGGATTATTCCTTGGATATTTTACAACCAGCATATATGGTTAGAAAACGGAAATAGCAATTTGGGCTTTCTACAAGAAGGGAAAAGTCACAAGTTGTTTCTAAACCGTCAATTTCTTGATTTTTCTTATTTTCTATTAGCCAATAATAAAAATTATATTGTATCTTTGCGCTAAACATTATAAACATATAAAATTCTAAACAATTATGGCAGATTTCAAGTACGCTCCTATGTTCCAAGTAGGAAAGGACGACACAGAATACCGTCTTCTCACTAAGGAAGGCGTTACTGTAACAGAATTTGAAGGTCATGAAATCGTAAAGGTTTCTAAGGAAGCACTTACATTGCTTGCACAGCAGGCTTTCCACGATGTTGAGTTCACTCTCCGTCGTGAGCACAACCTTCAGGTAGCTAAGATTCTCAAGGACCCAGAGGCTTCTGAGAACGATAAGTATGTTGCACTACAGTTCCTTCGCAACGCAGACACAGCTGCAAAGGGTATTCTTCCATTCTGCCAGGATACAGGTACTGCCATCATCCATGGTGAGAAGGGACAGCAGATTTGGACAGGATTTGAGGACGAAGAGGCTCTCAGCCGTGGTGTGTTCAACACATTCACACAGGACAACCTCCGTTACTCTCAAAATGCTCCTCTCAACATGTATGATGAGGTGAACACTAAGTGCAACCTCCCAGCACAGATTGACATCGAGGCTGTAGAGGGTGCTGAGTACAAGTTCGTTATGGTTGCTAAGGGTGGTGGTTCTGCCAACAAGACTTACTTCTACCCAATGACAAAGGCAACAATCCAGAACGAGGGTACTCTTCTTCCATTCCTCGTAGAGGAGATGAAGCACCTCGGTACTGCTGCTTGTCCTCCTTACCACATCGCATTCGTAATCGGTGGTACTTCTGCTGAGAAGAACCTCCTCACAGTTAAGCTTGCTTCTATCAAGTATTACGATAACCTCCCAACAACAGGCGACGAGACAGGTCGTGCATTCCGTGATGTTGACCTTGAGCAGAAGCTTCTCAAGGAAGCATACAAGATTGGTCTTGGAGCACAGTTTGGTGGTAAGTATCTTGCACACGATATCCGCGTTATCCGCCTCCCACGTCACGGAGCATCTTGTCCAATCGGTATGGGTGTAAGCTGTTCAGCAGACCGTAACATCAAGGCAAAGATTAACAAGGATGGTATCTGGATTGAGAAGATGGACACTAACCCATCTGAACTTATCCCAGAGGAGTACCGTCGTCCAGGAGAAGGTGCCAAGGGCATCGAGATTGACCTCGACAAGGGTATGGATGCTGTACGCAAAGAACTCTCTAAGTACCCAGTATCTACACGTGTCAACCTCAAGGGTACAATCATCGTAGCACGCGATATTGCTCACGCTAAGCTCAAGGCACGTCTTGATGCAGGCGAGGGACTCCCACAGTATTTCAAGGACTACCCAGTTCTCTATGCAGGTCCAGCAAAGACTCCAGAGGGCTATCCATGTGGTTCAATGGGACCTACTACAGCCAACCGTATGGATCCATACGTTGACGAGTTCCAGGCAAATGGTGCAAGCCTCGTAATGATTGCAAAGGGTAACCGTACACAGCAGGTTACAGACGCATGTAAGAAGCATGGTGGATTCTACCTTGGTACTATCGGTGGTGTAGCTGCCGTACTCTCACAGAGCAGCATCAAGAGCATCGAGTGCGTTGAGTACCCAGAGCTCGGAATGGAAGCTGTATGGAAGATTAAGGTTGAGGACTTCCCTGCATTCATCCTCGTTGATGACAAGGGCAATGACTTCTTCAAGCAGTTGAAGCCTTGCACAGGATGCACAATCATGTAAAAAAAGAAGAATGAAGAGTGAAGAATGAAGAATCTTCTTTAACATATAGAATTCTTTTTTCACATCTATTCTTCTAATTAAAAGGAATTATTAACTCAAAAACAAGAAGGATAAAGGGAAGGATGAGGTATGCCCGTCATCCGAATGGACATTCTTCATTCTTCGTTCTTCATTCTTCATTCAAGAAAATATGGAAGACGTAAAAGTTTATATCAGCGCAGCTGAAGAGGCAATGGAGATGGCAACAATGCACCTTGAGGAAGCATTCAGCCGTATTCGTGCAGGACGCGCAAACGTACATATCCTTGATGAGATTCGTGTAGAGTCTTACGGTCAGAACGTGCCATTGGCTAACGTTGCAAGCCTTAACACTCCAGACGCTCGTACCATCACTATCAAGCCATGGGAAAAGGCTATGCTCAAGGTTATCGAGAAGGCTATCATCGACTCATCAGTAGGTATCATGCCAGAGAATAACGGTGAGATTATTCGTCTCGGTATTCCTGCCCTCACAGAGGAACGTCGTAAGGACCTCACAAAGCAGTGTTCTAAGGAGGCAGAGACAGCCAAGGTAAGTGTCCGCAACGCACGTCGTGACGCTATTGACAAGCTCAAGAAGTCTGTCAAGAACGGAGTTGCCGAGGACGTTGAGAAGGACGCTGAGGACAAGGTTCAGAAGATTCACGACAAGTACGTGAAGAAGATTGAATCTATGCTCGAAGAGAAGAATAAGGAAATCATGACAGTGTAATGTTAATGAGTAATTAGCAATTAGTAATGAGTAATTAAGCTAAGCGGTCTTTCTGACCGAAGGGAAGTAATAGCCATCCGAACAATAGTGGTACTTGTTATTCCTCATTTCTAATTTCTCATTACAAATATCTAGTTCCTTATTACCAGAAATAAAAAAATCCGTTTGGACACTTAGTTCAAACGGATTTTTTTATTTCTGGTAATTGCCGGTTCGTCATTATTCGAATGGATATTACTTTCCTTCGGTCAGTGAAACCGCTTCGTTTAGTTACTAATACCTAAATTAAAGAAGATTATTTCTTGTTCTTCTCGTAGTATTCGATTGCAGATGCTATGTTCTTCTGAACGGCATTTGTGCTAAGAGTAGCACCAGTGCAACCATCTACCATAAGTTTTGTCTGCTTCTTTGCCTTTGAAATCTTGAGACCGTCATAAAGAGGAATAAGATTCTGAGTAACCTTGACAAAGTAGTTCTTTGACTCCTTGTTGCGGAGTGTCTCTACCTTAACAATCTTATCTTTTTTGAAATAGACGTTGAGAGGTGTGCAATCTCTGTATCCACGTTCAGGACAGAGTGTAGTAGTGTTCACTACAACCGTACCGTCGCTATTCTTCTTCATGACTTCGCTATCCTGAGCACTTACTGTTACTGCGCAAAGCAATAATGCGAATGATAATATATACTTCATATTCTTGTTTTGTTATTTATTCGTATTCCCGTTATTTTGGTTAGAATGATATTACTCTAAATGGTTTAATTTTTGCATTTGGAGCATAACATTTCTTCATTCGGGCGCACAAAAATAGGCAAAAATCATCATACGACAAATATTTATTTCAATAACTTTCATTTTCCTTTAACTTTTACTTACTCTTGGTGATATTCTACCATCATGATTTTGTCGGATATTTCTCGTTTGCGTGGAAAAATTCATATATTTGCAAAAAATATTGGTGTAAGGGTTAGTCTTTTGTGCCTCTTATTGGTATTAGGAAAAACAAACGATGGAAAAAGCTGAAGTACAACGACTGTTTAAGCAGTATTATGCAAGGATGTACAGGGTGGCGCGCACCATTCTGTATGATGAGCAGGAGAGTGAGGATGTCGTGAGTGATGTCTTTGAGAGTCTGCTCTATGGAAAGACTGTGCTTATACGTGAGACGGAGGAGCGTTACCTGATGACGAGTGTGCGTAACCAATGCCTGAAGCGTCTGCACCATGATGAGATAAGAAGGGAGGCTATGGAGGTTCTCTCTTATGAGAATATGGTGGGTGATGTTGAGGACGACCGTATTAGCGATGTGCTTGAAGTAGTGGTGGGTAGTCTGTCGGAACAGAACGAACGTATCTTTAACCTTCGATTTGTAGATGGTTGCAGCTATGAGGAGATTGCCAAGAGTGAGGGTATAAGTAAGGTGGCTGTATGGAAGCATCTATCGCATTTGTTGAAACAGATTAAGAACCAATTAAACACAAAGGACTATGACGAAGTACGTGAACAATACTTATAGGGATATGATGGAACATCCAGACAATTATTCTGACGAGCAGATTGAGGCTATGATGAATGATATTGACAGGGACGTGGATGTGGATGCCAAGTGGAAGGAGTTTGAGGCTAAGCATCGTAAGGTTACCCGTAAGTCTGTGAAGCATGTAAGGCTATGGAGGAATGTGGCAGCCGTGGTAGTAGGTGCCATGTTGTTTGGTGCTGGTATGTTTGCTAATAGCAACCAAGTAAAAAGTGTCTTTGTGAGCAGGAATGTACCTGAGATTGCTCCGTATGCAATAGAGGTATTTCCTGACATTTCTTTTCAAGAATATGTTAATGCCGTCGAATACGAAAATAGTGCTGTTGATTATGTGAAAAAATATCCCATGTTTGCAGATGTTTATAAGATGGGGTGTAGTTGGTATTGTGGCGGAGTAATTACAGGGGTGACCGCATCAAGCCATTTGCCAAGTAATAAGTCTTTTGATTATGTGGCTGGAAAAGTTGACGACTTTGATGTTTCTACAGCTTGGGTTGAGGGCGTTGATGGTAATGGCGAAGGTGAAACAATAGAGTTTACTTTTGACTCCGAGAGTCTTGGCTTTAACGAAATACATATCATTAATGGCTATGCTAAGACTCAGAAGGCATGGGAAGAGAACTCTCGTGTGAAGAAACTTAAAGTTTATTGTAACAATACGCCGATAGCAATTCTTAATCTTGAAGATAGTAGAACGGAACAGTTGTTTAAGGTTGGAATGGTTGAACCAAAGAAAAGAATTAAAGGCAAGAATTGGTTTGTGAAGTTTGAGATACTTGAAGTTTATCCCGGAACTAAATATGAAGATACTGCTATTACTGAGATTATATTTGATGGACCAAGTCATTAATGTAAATATGTTAATATGAATGCTAAGTGTCTCTTTTTCTCTTTGATTTTGTTGTGCTCTTGTTCTTCAAAAAGCACTATTAATAAAGATGTAAATGACAATTCTAAGGAAGAAACACATGTCGAAAAGACTGTTGGAAATGTGAAGATATTGAGTGTGGTAATAGATACTCTTGCTTTGTCTAATGCTTATAATGCTCTTGTGAAGAACCCTAATGACAGAAAATGTCAAGAGGATTTCTTTAACGCATATCCACGCAATTGGTTTGAATATATTTCTACTTATGGATATCCAGAGGGAAAAATGAGTCCAAGAAATGATGTTCAGTATGGACAAGGACATATGAATGCTTTTGCAAACTTGAATTTAATTAATGACACTCTGTATTGCTCAAAGCTTATTGACATATCTATTGGTGCATATATTGATGCGGATGCACCAAATGAATTAAAATGTTTGTTGGGTAATATGATGCACAAGAAATCATCCTTGATGATGGAATTGATTTCAAGTATGCTTGATTCTGACCAGATGCTGTTTTGGGGATTTTATTGGGCAAGTTTGCATAGGGATAGTCACTCACAGGAAGAATTGGAAAGAATTATTGCAACACATGGAAAGGATTATCCAGATGAAATGAAGATAGTAAAAACTACTTATGAGTATTTTTGCGGAAAATCCATATTTGCAAGTTTCCCAGAGTCTCATATTGGTTTGAAAAATAGTGAGGGATGTTCTTGCATGGAGGAATGAAGGGTAATTCTAAAAAGAGTTAAAACACAAGATATTATTAGCTTTCAATCTGTGTTTAATGGAAAAATGTGTAACTTTGCAGCGTAAACGGCAAAAGAGATGGTCGTTTACCTTTTTGTTCGGAAAAATAAACATAAATAACTATATAGAATAATTATGGCAAATACGCTCGACAAAATTTTTGCTGCAAAGCTTCTTGAAATCAAGGCTATCAAGCTTCAGCCAGAGAATCCTTTCACTTGGGCTTCAGGATGGAAGTCACCAATGTATTGTGACAACCGCAAGGTGAATGCTTTCCCAGAGGTACGTAACATCGTTAAGCTTGAGCTTACACGTCTTATCCTTGAGAACTTCCCTGAGGCAGAGGCTGTGGCTGGTGTGGCAACAGGTGCCATCGCTCAGGGTGCTCTCGTTTCAGACATCCTTGGCAAGCCTTATTCATACGTACGTAGCAAACCAAAGGATCATGGTATGGGTAACCTTATCGAGGGCGAGATTAAGCCAGGTTCAAAGGTTGTAGTGGTAGAGGACCTTATCTCTACTGGTGGTTCTTCGCTCAAGGCTGTTGAGGCTCTCCGTCAGGCTGGCTGTGAGGTTGTAGGTATGGTTGCAAGCTTCACATACGGTTTCCCTGTTGCAGAGAAGGCTTTTGCTGATGCAGGCGTTAAGCTCGTGACTATCTCTAACTACGAGGCTCTTACTGCCATCGCTCTTGAGACTGGTTACATCAAGGAGGAGCAGGTTCCAACTCTCAAGGAGTGGCGTGCTAATCCATCTGAGTGGAGAAACGATTTGAAGTAAATATAAAATGAAGAAT
>JAFZVY010000086.1 GCA_017617575.1 Bacteroidaceae bacterium
CACTTTTCACTTAAAAACATGGAATATAATTTTAGAGAAATTGAACAGAAATGGCAGAAGTCTTGGGTAGAGAACGAGACTTACAAGGTTTCTGAGGATAATAGCAAACCAAAGTTTTACGTACTTAACATGTTCCCTTACCCATCAGGTGCGGGTCTTCACGTTGGTCACCCACTCGGATATATCGCGAGTGATATCTACGCTCGTTTCAAGCGTCTTCAGGGATTCAACGTGCTCAACCCTATGGGTTACGATGCCTACGGTCTTCCTGCTGAGCAGTATGCCATCCAGACAGGACAGCACCCAGAGGTAACTACATTTGCCAATATTGACCGCTACCGTGAGCAGCTTGACAAGATTGGTTTCTGCTTCGACTGGAACCGTGAGGTACGTACTTGTGCTCCTGGCTACTACAAGTGGACTCAGTGGGCATTCCAGAAGATGTACAACTCATTCTTCTGCAACAAGGAGCAGAAGGCTCTTCCTATAGATGTCCTCATCAAGCACTTCGAGACAGAGGGTAACCAAGGTCTTGACGTGGCACAGAGCGAGGCTCTCACATTCACCGCAGAGGAGTGGAACTCATGGGACGAGAAGAAGAAGTCTGACGTCCTCATGAACTACCGTATCGCCTTCCTCGGCGAGACTATGGTAAACTGGTGTCCAAAGCTCGGTACAGTACTTGCCAACGATGAGGTTGTTGACGGTGTCAGCGTTCGTGGCGGTTTCCCAGTAGAGCAGAAGAAGATGCGCCAGTGGTGCTTGCGCGTAAGTGCTTACTCACAGCGTCTTCTCGATGGTCTCGACACTATCCAGTGGAGCGATTCCATCAAGGAGACACAGAAGAACTGGATTGGCCGTTCTGAGGGTACAGAGGTGGAGTTCAAGATTGCTGGTACAGATGAATACTTCACTATCTTCACTACTCGTGCCGATACTATGTTCGGTGTTACCTTCATGGTTCTTGCTCCAGAGAGCGACCTTGTGCAGAAGGTGACAACAGCAGAGCAGAAGCAGGCTGTAGAGGAGTACATCACATACGTAAAGAGCCGTACAGAGCGTGAGCGTATGATTGACCACAAGGTTACAGGTGTATTCTCTGGTTCGTATGCCATCAACCCATTCACGGGAGAGAAGAACCCAATCTGGATTTCAGAGTACGTTCTTGCAGGTTATGGTACAGGTGCCATCATGGCAGTACCTGCCCACGACTCACGTGACTACGCATTTGCCAAGCACTTCAACCTCCCTATCATCCCACTCATCGAGGGTGCCGACGTTAGCGAGGAGAGCTATGATGCTAAGGAAGGTATCGTAAGCAACTCACCAGCTCCGGGCAAGACTGGCGTAGCTTATGATGGTGAGACACTCTCACTCAACGGCTTGACTGTTAAGGAAGCTATTGCAGCAACAAAGACTTTCGTAAAGAAGCACAACATAGGTCGTGTGAAGGTAAACTACCGTCTTCGTGATGCTATCTTCTCACGCCAGCGTTACTGGGGTGAGCCATTCCCTGTATATTACAAGAATGGCATCCCTTACATGATTCCAGAGGAGTGTCTTCCTATCCAGCTCCCACAGGTGGAGAAGTTCCTCCCAACAGAGACAGGTGAGCCACCACTTGGCAACGCTACTGAGTGGGCTTGGGATGAGGCTAATAAGAAGATTGTAGCCAACAGCCTTATCGACAACAAGACTGTGTTCCCAATCGAACTTTACACTATGCCTGGATTCGCAGGTTCATCTGCATACTACCTCCGCTACATGGATCCACACAACGACAAGGCACTTCTCTCTCCAGAGGCTGCTAAGTACTGGCAGAATGTTGACCTCTACGTAGGTGGTTCAGAGCATGCAACAGGTCACCTCATCTACTCTCGTTTCTGGAACAAGTTCCTCTTCGACTGTGGCGTCTCTGTAAAGGATGAGCCATTCCAGAAGCTCATTAACCAGGGTATGATTCAGGGACGTAGTAACTTCGTGTATCGTATCAAGGATACCAATACATTCGTGTCACTCGACAAGAAGGATGCATACGACACTACTCCTATCCACGTGGATGTGAACATCGTAAGCGCAGACGTTCTCGACGTTGAGGCATTCAAGGCATGGCGTCCTGAGTACAATAACGCAGAGTTCATCCTCAATGACGAGGGCAAGTACATCTGTGGCTGGGCAGTTGAGAAGATGTCAAAGTCTATGTTCAACGTCGTAAACCCAGATATGATTGTTGAGAAGTTCGGTGCTGACACCCTCCGTCTCTATGAGATGTTCCTCGGTCCTGTTGAGCAGTCAAAGCCTTGGGACACTAACGGTATCGACGGTTGCCACCGCTTCCTCAAGAAGCTCTGGAACTTCTTCATCAAGGACGACAGCGTAGTGGCTACTGACGGTGATGCTACACCAGAGGAGCGTAAGGCTCTCCACACTCTCATCAAGAAGGTGACAGGCGACATCGAGCAGTTCTCTTACAACACAAGCGTTGCTGCCTTCATGGTGTGCATCAACGAGCTTACTAAGCTCAAGAGCACTTCACGTGAGGTTAAGGAGGCACTTGCCGTACTTATCGCTCCATTCTGTCCTCACATCGCAGAGGAGCTTTATCACCTTCTCGGTCACGAGGGTACTGTATGTGATGCACCTTGGCCAGCATTCAACGAGGACTACCTCAAGGAAGACAGCGTGAAGATGATGGTTGCCTTCAACGGTAAGGCTCGCTTCCCACTTGAGTTCCCAGCAGGTACAGACAACGCTACTTGCGAGAAGGCTGCACTTGAGAATGAGCAGTCAGCTAAGTGGATGGAAGGCTTCACAGTTGCCAAGGTTATCGTCGTGCCAGGCAAGATGATTAACATCGTGCTCAAGAAGTAAGATTACTTAAAAAGGAGTTATTGGTTAACTCAACTTTAGCATGTAGTTAAATTGTAGTTAAAAAAGGAGTTATATAGGAAGTTAAAGAGACGATACTCCAATCGCAAATTTATGATTTCAAATTTGTGTGTCCCGAACGCTTGTTCCGAATGCATAAATTATAGATTTGAAATTTGACATTCAGTCATTCGTCTTTTTAACTCCACTTTAACTTCATTTTAATACCTTTTTAACTCCCTGCATAAAGTTGAATTTGTTAACTTCTTCAACTCCATTTGAAATAATATTTTATGGCAGATTCTGCAAGAATTTCTGTTATTGACAAAGTACGCCGATTCTTGTCAAACAAGAACAATCTCAACGTACTCAAACTTGAACTCAAGGATTATTTCTTCATCACCCTTGGAGTTGCAGTTTATGCCTTAGGCGTAAACATTTTCATGCTCCCTTATGGGCTTACTACGGGTGGAGTGATAGGTATTGCAACCATTTTGTACTATCTTACAGAATGGAATGTTGACACAACCTATTTCATCATCAACGTATGTCTGCTCATAGTGGCGGTAAAGACACTCGGTCTAAGGTTCTGTCTGAAGACCATTTATGGAGTGGTTTGCATGACTCTTATTCTCCGTGTGTTTCAGAACTTGATTGCCGATGTTGATGCTGAGGGACATCTCGTCTTCCCACGTCTTCTTGGCGATGAGATATTCATGGCGTGCGTGCTTGGCGGTATTACCGACGGTATAGGTCTGTACCTCTGTTTTGCAAATAATGGTTCAACAGGTGGTATGGATATCATAGCAGCCATCGTGAACAAGTACAAGCAGATGTCGTTAGGCTCGGTCATACTTGCTTGCGATATTATCATCATTTCGTCATGCTATCCAGCGTTTCATGACTGGTTCCGCGTAATCTTTGGTTTTGTGCTTATGTTCATCTGTAGCTTTACGCTCGACTACTGTCTCAACAAGACCAACCAGTCCGTGCAGTTCCTTATCTTCTCGAGAAATCCGCAGAAGATAGCGGATGCTATCGTTAAGACTGGACGAGGCGTGACCATGCTTGATGGCGAAGGCTGGTACACACATTCTGAGCGTAAGGTACTCATGAGTATCGTGCGCAAGAATGAGCAGATGTACATACAGCGACTTATCAAGTCCATAGACCCTTACGCCTTCGTATCCCTGACCAATGCCAACAGCGTGTGGGGTGAGGGATTTGACCAGATGAAGGTCAAGGCTGAGAAACAGCAGAAGAATAGGCGTACGCTTGTGTTTGCAAGCAACAGCACCCATAAACTTAATGAGGTGCGTGCCATCCTCGGTGACAAGTATGACGTGCGCTCACTTGCTGACATCGGTTGTCGTATAGACATACCTCGCATTACGGGCAGCATACAGGAGAATGCACTCCTGAAGGCACGTTTCATCAAGCGTTACTATGGCTTCGACTGTATAGCAGATGACACGGCGCTTGAGTGTGATGCTCTCAACGGTCTTCCAGGCATATACTCCACTACATACGCTTCTGTTAGCGATGAGGAGGCTCTTAACAACCAGAAGGCTATGCTTCATAGCGAGCAGTATAGCGAGGAGTTGTCCAACGAGATGCTCAACATCCTTCACACGGCAGCCAGCAATGACAAGCCTATTGTTCATGACGATGTGAAGGGCAACGTGGACAAAGTGCTTGAGAAGCTTCAGGGTAAGTCACGTGTTGCACGTCTCCATACAGCCGTTGCACTTGTCACAGGTGAGTATATTGACCCTAAGAAGAATGAGACTCACATCTTTGATGGCATCCTCGAAGGTACTATTGCCGAGACACCATCAAGCGAACCAAAGTTCTTCTATGACTCTGTGTTCATCCCTAAGGGCTATGACCAGACATACGACGAACTGGGCGTGGATGTGAAGAACCAGATAAGCCAGCGCGCTATAGCTATCAACAAGCTCAAGGCCTTCTTCGAGAAGAAGGCTTAACGATGCGCTTCGTTTTCTTTCAATACAGAGGACACAGTGGGTTTCGGCTCTCTGTGCCCTTTATGTTTTATTTAGTGTCTTTTTTAGAAGAACGAAAAGAGTCTCTCAAACTAATGCTAGTTTGAGAACAAAGTAGCATTAGTTTGTATTGCAGACTAACGCTAGTCTGTCATACAAACTAACGCTAGTCTGAGAGACCCAACATAGAACCTATCAATGTTGCACATCAATCCTTATACGATGTTGCACATCATACCTCGTTCGATGTGATATATCAATCCTCGTTCGATGTTACACATCATACCTCGTATGGTTTTCCCCCCCACTTTGGGTATGTTTTTATTACTCACATAGAGCGGTCAAAATCAATAATTGACATTCAATTTCCAAAGGACTATGCAGAACGCCTCTTTTTTCCTCATTATGCTCGCTCTTCTTTTTGTTAATTTGCAGAAAATGTTTACTTTTGCCACGACAATAAACTAAAAACCTAAAAGCAAAACTAAGATGGCAAAATTTTATTCTGCACCTCTTTGTGAGGTGCGTAAGTCAGGGCTTAGAGCCTCTATTCTTGCAGGCAGTCAAGTGGTGAAAGCCAAAGACTTTGAGGGGTGGAATGCACGTAAACGTTCAGTGGACGGCGTGATATCAGACGAGAATAAACAACTAAACCAAATCTTTTCGGAGTGAATTATGAAAAAGCATATCTTTACAATCCTTCCTATGGTTCTGTTTGCCTCATGTACGTCGGAGTTGGCAGATATGAATGTTAACAATGTTACCGAGGGTAACGTTGACAAGGTTACAATCAAGAGCAAACCTTTCGTGTATGATGACGACACACGTACATCACTCACGGCTACAGATAATGGTATAAGCTTTGCATGGGCAGACTACGATGCCCTTGGTGTGTTCCCAATAACACCACAGAGTAACAATCAGGCAAAACAGCCATTGAACATCAACCCTGCAAGTTGCGAGAATGATGCTCACTACGCCACGTTCGATGGTGCTGGTTGGGCACTCAAAAAGGGAAATACATACGCAGCATATTCTCCCTACAATGGTGATATACCATCATCTACACCTTACACATCCGTACCTATCGACATGACGGGGCAGGATGGCACACTCGCAACTATTGGTAGAAAGTATGATTATATGTATGCTCCTTCTACATTTACCGAGGAGAAATGTTCAGACGGAACGAGCCATGAAGTTGTGTTTGACTTCAACCACGCAGTATCCATCATCCAGCTTCGCCTCACCATACCTGTTGCAACGACATGGAAGGACTTGACGCTCAGCAGTGCAACAGGTCATAATGTGTGGATGACAAAAGCAACGATGGATGTGTCTAATGGAGAAATAACTCCTACAGACTCTTCTTCAAATATTAGTGTCTCCCTTAGTAATGTAACCACGACGGTAGAGAGTCAAGAGATCATTGTTTACGTTGCAGCACTTCCAACAGAAACAGGAGTCATGTATCTATCAGCTACTGCGACAGATGGAAGGGAGTATTGTGCAGCTCTTTCAAGCAAAGAACTTGTAGCAGGCAAGGCATATCGATGGATTGCAACTTTGGCTGAGTTTTATACAGGTGATGGCACACAGAATGGACATAATTATGCTGACCTCGGATTGAACAATAAAGTAAAGTGGGCAATGACAAACATTGGGGCAACAAATCCTGAGGATTATGGCGGTTATTATTCATGGGGCGAGACAATGTCTTATGGTGAAGCTGACCAAAAAAACTTAACGAACTTCAGTTACAATGACCAACAGTCTTATGTGAAAACTATCTATCATTGGAAGACGTATAAGTGGTGTGATGGTACATATAATACAATGACAAAATATTGTACAGATTCTGAATACGGAAATTACGACGACAAGAAATATCTTGAAGAAGAAGATGATGCTGCTGTTCAAAAATGGGGTAGTGGCTGGCATATTCCAAATGTTTATGAGATGAATGATCTCTGTAATAAATGCTACTGTGTTTGGACAAACAATTACCATAACACTAATACATCAGGTTACATCTTGTATAAGGCAAAATCCTCATCAGACATGGGGCAAGTTGTCGCATTGGGTGATACTCCTTCAAGTAATTACTCTCTGTCTGACACACACATATTCCTTCCAGCTGCGGGATGCTATTGTAGTAGAAACGGCTTAAAGACGAATGAGGGTACTTTCTGCTATTATTGGTCTTCTTCACTTTGTACAGCTTACACAGAAACAGGTTGGGGACGTTGCTTAAACACACAAACCAGTTCACCTCAGAGTATAATGAGATACTATGGATGTAGCATTCGTGCTGTGATTAAATGAAAAAGTATATAACGACAAAACGAGGATGTATTTCAACCAACACATCCTCGTTTTTTTCCGCCTAGGCGGTCGAAGCATCCGTGCTGTGTGTGAATAAGATGCGTGTAGCCCAAATTGATAAACGAGGATGTGCCAATCGGCACATCCTCATTGTGTTTTGAGCGACACACTTTAAAAACTTGATTTCGCCATATATAATAACTCTAATGAGGTCAAAATAAATAAAGTCAAATTTTTTATTGTTTCAGTATTTTGGAGTATCTTTGCAAACGTGATTAACTATCGTGTGAAAATGATGATATAACCATAATATAACGCATCATGAATTTTGATTGGAAAAGTGAATATACTAAAATAAATACAGGTTTTAGTACCAAGGATGCACGTCCTGTCATAGCCATAACGGGTAATTATGACAAAGAGACGTGTATGCTGGCAGATGGATATTACCAATCTGTGCTAAAGGCTGGTGGCATCCCTATGATTATTCCGCCATTCTATGAGACTGACCGTCTTGGCGAGTTGTTGGACAGGGTAGATGGTATCATCTTCTCCGGAGGTGGCGACCCTAACCCTCTCCTCTTTGGAGAGGAGCCTGTCAAGGAGTTGCATGGCATCACTCCAGAGAGGGATATGCAGGAGCTGCTTCTCGTGAAGCTTGCCTATGACCGCCAGATTCCTATGCTCGGAATATGCAAGGGCATACAGATGATAAATGCTGCCCTTGGTGGCACGCTTTTCCAGGATATTCATTCGCAGGTGAAGGATGAGAACGGCAATAGCGTAAGGCTCATAAAGCATTCGCAAGACCAAGACAGACGCTATCCGTCGCACACGGTACATATTGACGAGGACAGCATTCTCGGCAAGATATACGGAACGACGCTTTGTGTCAATTCCTTCCACCACCAAGCCTGTAAGGAGCCTGCGCCTTGCCTCAGAGTAGTCGCAACGGCTGCCGACGGCATAATAGAGGCTATAGAGAGCAACGAACATAAGAGCATCCTTGGCGTGCAATGGCATCCGGAGCCATACGTGCTGAGAAACGATACGGAGATGTTGCCTATTTTCGAGTGGCTCATAGGCGAGGCTTCTGAATTTAAGACAGCCAAGAACCTTCACAAGAAGATTGTGACTCTCGACTCCCATTGTGACACTCCTATGTTCTTCCACGAGAATATAGACTTCGGGTCTCGTGACCCTCGCATCCTCGTTGACCTCCACAAGATGACGGAGGGACATCTTGACGCTACCATCATGGTGGCTTACCTCCAGCAGCAGAATCGTGACGAGGAGAGTCTTCTCAACGCAACTGCCAAGGCAAACCAGATTCTCAACC
This sequence comes from Bacteroidaceae bacterium, assembly GCA_017617575.1. Lineage (GTDB taxonomy): Bacteria > Bacteroidota > Bacteroidia > Bacteroidales > Bacteroidaceae > Minthosoma. Next base: position 8,539 of record JAFZVY010000086.1, read on the forward strand.
AGATAGAGGATATGGTTGCCAAGAACTGTACTGCCGTGGATATAGCCAAGACTCCGCTTGACATCGTGCGTCTCAAGGCGCAGGGCAAGAAGGCGATAATGATGGGGATTGAGAACGGCTATGCCATAGGCAAGGACATCAAGAACGTGGAGGCTTTCCGCAACAGGGGCGTGGTGTATATGACCCTTTGCCATAATGGTGACAATGATATATGTGACTCTGCAAGGCATATAGTCAACTCATGTCAGCCACTCGACAGTAGTATTGACCCTACGGGAGCAAGGGGTGAGCATGGCGGAGTGTCCGACTTTGGTGCAAAGGTCATCGAGGAGATGAACCGTGTGGGCATGATGGTTGACCTTAGCCACGCAAGTGAGGAAAGTTTCTATGACGCCATAGAGATAAGCAAGTTCCCTATTGTGTGCAGCCACTCGTCAGCAAAGGCTCTCTGCAACCATCCACGCAACCTTACGGACGACCAGATGAAGGCTCTTGCCAAGTCTGGAGGTGTGGCACAGGTCACATTCTACAACGGATTCCTCAAGGAAAGCGGTCAGGCGACTATACTTGATGCGGTGGAGCACCTCAATCACATGGTCAACATCATGGGTGTGGAACACGTGGGCATAGGTACGGACTTCGATGGTGACGGTGGAGTTCCTGGACTTGCAAGCGCAAGCGAACTGATAAACTTCACTCGCAGGCTTCTTCGTGAGAGATATACCGAGGAGCAGATAAGACTCATCTGGGGCGGTAACTTCCTTCGTGTCATGAAACAGGTGCAAAATGGGCTGTAAAATGCTAATTAATCCTAAAAGTGCCGACGTGACTTATAAAAAACTTTAAAAAGGAAGCATACTCTTTCATAATGAGAAAAATGTTTGTAATTTTGCGGAATAATTGATATCTTGCACTAAAAATAAAGAATGAAAAATATATATGCTTTTATCGCACCGCTATGTATGAGCGTGCTGTCTTTATCGAGTTGTATCTCTGATGACGAGGTTGTCACTTCGTCTGAATGTGGTATTATATCCTTCTCTGTAGGAGACATCAAGAGTGCCCTGACCGTGAAGAATGCAAGCGGTGAAGATACTGTCGTTTACAGAACAATCGGCGGTAGCGAAATCAAGTTTAACATAGACCAGGTTAAGGGTAGAATCTACGGTGTGGATTCTCTTCCTGTATGGACAGACCTTTCAGCAGTCGTTCCTAAGTTCTCTTCTTATGGCTATGTATATGGCCAGACTAAGTTGAGTGCAAGCAACGATACAGCATACTACTACATCACGAGCGGTAGTGATTCTGTTGACCTCAGAAAACCACTCAGCATCTATGTGGTAGCTACTGACGGCGTGTCAAAGAAGAAATATACAATCGAGATGTATAAGTATACTACGAATACAGATACTCTCGAATGGACAAAGGGCAATACCAATATCGCCTTTGGCGACAATAGCAAGTTTGCCGTAAACGATGGCAAGCTATATGCTTTCTATGAGAAGGATGGCGAGGTGCTTGTGTCTGAGACTATGACAGGTACAGAGTGGACAACTAAGAGTGCAGGTACTGTAAAGAGCGAGTCTGTAACAACCTTCAACGGTAAGTTCTATGCACTTGGCGAAGACTCTTACATCTACTCTTCAGCCGATGGCTCAAACTGGGAGAAGGTTTCCACAAGTGTTGTGGAGCATATCCTTGCAGCCGACAAGTTCCGTCTCTATGCATTTGATGGTTCAAAGATTATCGGTTCGTCTGACATGGAAACATGGGATGTCTATGGCGAAGCTGACGTGAATATGGTTCCAACAAAGAACGTGGCAATCTGTTCGTTCACATCAAAAACTAACAAGAACCTTGAGTTGGTGACTATGGTAGGACTTAGCGACAACAACCTCAACAACTCAGTTAGCTGGTACAAGGTTAGTGCCGATGATAGCTACCTCGACCAGAATTGGACATACACAAAGAGTTCTATGAATATTTACCCATTCCCTTATCTTGAGGGATTGAGCGTAACAGCATACGACGGCGCAATATTTGCCATCGGAATGAATAAGGGTGAGTATGACTACATCTATCGATCAGACGATAATGGCATATCTTGGCATCCGTTGACAAACAAGTATCCACTTCCAGAAGGTCTCAACGAGGACAATAAAGCAGATGCTGTAATCGTTACTATTGGTAAGGAGTTGTGGATTGTCAAGGGCAGCAACATCTGGAAGGGAGTGATGGAGTAGGGATTAATGAGTAATTAGTAGTGAGTAATGAGTAATACTTTTGAAACCGTCAAGAGTCTCATACAGGTCTCATGTTAGTCTCATATTAGTCTTATAATTCACTTAGGGACTAAGAAACTTAAAACTCATTAACCTAAAAACTCACAATCTTATTAACTCAAGAACTTACAAACTCAAAAAAACTTACCAACCTAATGAGACTAAAGAATCTTGTCATATCAGCTATCTGCTTTCTTGCCATGGGCGTGGGTGCCAAGGCACAGGAGTTGGAGTATAAGTATGAGATAGGAGGTCTTTTGGGTACTGGTTTCTATTTAGGCGACGCCAATACAAACAAGCTATACAAGAATAACGGTCTTGCTGGAGGAGCGATGTTGCGCTACAATATCAATCCTCGTATGTCCCTGAAGGTTGACCTCTGTGCAAGTAGCATTTCGGGTGACGTGAAGACAACAGGTAACTATATGCCTGAAAGGCCGAACATGAGCCAGAGCTTCAAGAATACTGTATGGGACGTTGGCTGTCAATATGAGATAAGTTTCTGGGGCTACGGTACAGGTAGAGGATTCAAGGGAACAAAGCGTTTCACCCCTTACATTCATCTGGGTCTCGGATTTACATACTGCAACGAGCTATGCCTTAACTTCCCTCTCGGAGTGGGTGTCAAGTACAAGCTTGCAGACAGAGTGAATGTTGGTCTTGACTGGGCTATGCACTTTGCTACTTCAGATAAGTTGGATGGCATAAGCGACCCATATTACATCAAGAGCGGTTTTTTGAAGAACAAGGACACTTACTGTAACACGTTATTGTATCTTACGTACGATATCTGTCCTAAGCTCCGCAAGTGTAATAATGATTAAAGGAAAATGAGTTTTGAAGTTCTTTAGTTTTGAAGTTTTTGCGACTTTTCTACAGATGAACAAATAGAACTTTGATTAGACTCTGTTCTAACTTTTCAAAAAGGAAATAGAAAGAAACTAACAATAATATGTACAAGGAACAAGTAGATATGAATCGAGTGCCACAGCACGTGGCAATCATCATGGACGGCAATGGACGCTGGGCTCAGGCTCGTGGTATGGAACGTACTATGGGACATCAGGCTGGGGCGGAAACCGTTCACGATATCATGGCTGCTGCCGTGAAGCTCGGAATCAAATATCTCACACTATATACTTTCTCTACGGAGAACTGGAACAGACCAGAGGCTGAGGTGTCTGCTCTCATGGCTCTACTTCTCAAGCATCTTGAGGAGGAACTGTTCATGAAGCAGAACGTACGTTTCCGCATTATCGGTGAGGAGGATAGACTTCCTGAGAACGTGCGCAAGGCCTGCAAGGAGCTTGAGGAAAGAACCAAGAACAATTCAGCTTCGTGCATGGTGCTTGCTCTTAGCTATTCTTCAAAGTGGGAAATAACGAATGCTGTAAAGAATATAGCTAACAAGGTAAAGAATGGAGAATTAAACCCTGAGGAAATAAGCGAGAAGACTATCGACGAGCATCTCGCTACTTCATTCATGCCTGACCCAGAACTCCTTATCCGTACTGGAGGCGAACAGCGTCTCAGTAACTACCTCCTTTGGCAGAGTGCCTACTCTGAGTTCTATTTTACGGACGAATTCTGGCCTGACTTCAACGAGGAGTCACTCTGTAAGGCTATCGTGGATTATCAGGGACGCCAGCGCAGGTTTGGCAAGACTGGCGAACAGGTAGAGGCAAAGTAATGTCCCTTGTATGTAGGTTCAGTAAATAATAGATTACACCTGTAAACAAAACGAATTAGAAAAAGATACTCAATAATAAATAATGAAGAATATTAGACTAATCCTGCTTTCACTCATGATGGCTGGCTATCAGTTTATGGCAGCACAAAACAAGCCAAGTGTAGTTTATGGTCAACCACATAAGCTTGAGATTGGTGGCATCAAGGTGGAAGGTGTTAATAATTATGAAGATTATATCCTTATCGGAATATCTGGCCTTACCGTAGGCGAACAAATATCTGTACCTGGTGACGAGATTACACAGGCTATCAAGAGATATTGGAGGCACGGTCTATTCTCTTCAGTACGTATAGAGGCTGATAGCATAGCTGACAACAAGGTGTTTCTCAAGATTGTCCTTGCCATGCGTCCTCGCGTGTCTCAGATTAATATAAACGGTGTCAAGAAGAGTGAGCGCGAAGACCTCGATTCCAAGATGGGTCTTATCAAGGGTAACCAAATTACCCCTAATATGGTGGACAAGGCTAAGATTGTCATCAAGCGTTACTTTGACGACAAGGGATTCAAGAATGCCGAGGTTGATATCGTTCAGCGTGACGACTCTGTCAAGAAGGATGAGATTATCGTGGATGTAAATATCAATAAGAACGAGAAGGTTAAGGTTCGTAAGATTTACATCACGGGTAATGAGCATATTGCACGTAAGAAGTTTGATGGTGGATTCTTCTCTGGAGGTCTTCTCAAGAAGACCAACGAGAAGGGCTTCAAGAGCCTCTTCAAGGCTAAGAAGTTCATAGCCGAGAAATATGAGGAGGACAAGGCTCGCGTTATCGAGAAGTATAACGAGCTTGGTTACCGCGATGCCATAATTGTGGCAGATAGCGTGGTGGATGCAGGTGACAACCTCGTGGATGTCTATCTCCACCTTGACGAAGGACAGAAGTATTACGTGCGCAACATCAATTGGGTGGGTAATACCGTTTATGCAACTGAAAGCCTTAATAAGGTTCTCCGCATGGAGAAAGGTGACGTGTATAACATGAAGCACATCACTTCACGCCTTAATTCAGACGAGGATGCCGTAGGTAACTACTACTATAATCAAGGATATGTATTCAGTCAGGTTGCTCCTACTGAGGTAAATATTGATGGTGACTCCATCGACCTTGAGATACGTATCACGGAAGGTCCGCAGGCTTACATCAACAAGATTAAGATTTATGGTAACACTCGCGTGTATGAGGAAGTAATACGTCGTGAGCTTGAGCTTAAGCCAGGTGACCTTTTCAACATGGATGCTTTCAAGCAGACATACCAGAGAATAGGTCAGATGGGACACTTCGACCCAGAGGCTATCGACTTCAAGCCTGTACCTGACAGAACGACTGGTACGGTTGACCTCAACCTCGGTCTTACACCTAAGGCAAGTGACCAGGTCGAGTTCTCTCTCGGTTGGGGACAGACAGGTGTCATCGGTAAGATTGGTCTCAAGTTTACCAACTTCTCTATGCGCAATCTCCTTGGCAAGGACAAGAACCGTCGCGGTATCCTCCCACAGGGTGACGGACAGGAGTTCAGCATTAGCGGTTCAACCAACGGTTCATACTACCAGTCATATAGCGTGTCATTCTATGACCCTTGGTTTGGTGGCAAGCGTCCTAACTCTTTGTCTGTATCTGCATTCTTCTCTCGCCAGACAGACATAAGCAGCCGTTACTATAACAGCGGTTATCTGAATAGCTACATGGCTAATATGTATGGATATGGAAATTATTATAACTCTTATAATAATATGTCCTCATACTATGACCCAGACAAGTATATCCAGTTGTTCGGTCTTTCAGTAGGTTGGGGTAAGCGTCTTAATTGGCCAGATAACTTCTTCTACTTCCAGACAACATTGGGTTACACTCGCTATATGTTGAAGGACTGGGATTACTTCCTCGTGAGCAACGGAAACTGTAATAATGTAAATTTGACATTCTCGCTCTCACGTAACTCTGTAGATAATATGATTTATCCACGTAGAGGTTCTACGATAAGTGCATCTGTTTCTCTCACTCCTCCTTACTCTCTCTTCGATGGCATCGACTATGAGAACTTGACGACAAACTCTTCAAGTGCTTCTTATCAGTCAGACAACCAGAAGAAGTATAAGTGGATTGAGTATCACAAGTGGAAGTTCAACTCTAAGTTCTACACTCCACTCTCAAGTAACCAGAAGTGCTTCGTGCTTATGACACGTCTCGACTTCGGATTCCTCGGACACTATACTAAGTATAAGAAGTCACCATTCGAGACATTCTACGTTGGTGGTGATGGTATGTCTGGATATTCTACGAGCTACTATCAGGAGACTATCGGTCTTCGTGGTTATGATAATGGTGCTCTTACTCCTTATGGATATGAGGGTTATGCTTACTCACGTATGTCACTTGAGCTTCGTTACCCACTTATGCTCCAAAACTCAACTAACATCTACGCCCTTGCGTTTGTAGATGCTGGTAACGCATGGAACGACATAAAGAAGTTCAACCTCTTCGACATGAAGCGTTCTGCAGGTTTGGGTGTACGTATCTTCCTTCCAATGGTCGGATTGATGGGTATCGACTGGGCATACGGATTTGATAATGTATATGGCTCAAAGCAGTATGCAGGCAGCCAGTTCCACTTTATCCTCGGACAGGAGTTCTAAGTTAAGCCATGCTTAGCTTGACTCCTCCATAAGCCAAATAGGAAAATTACTCTTGATAATAGATATTTTCCGCCTAACTATTAAAATAATCTGGTGTACCTTTGCGGCACACTTAAAAACCGAAAGATATGAAGAAAATTATTTTAACACTCATAGTGCTTGTTGCCTCAGTTGCAGCCAACGCACAGAAGTTTGCTCTCGTTGACATGGAATATATTCTCAAGAATGTACCTGCATACGAGAGAGCCAACGAACAGTTGAACCAAGTCTCTAAGAAGTGGGAGGCAGAGGTTAACGACCTTCTCCTGAAGGTAGAGACACGATACAAGAAGTATCAGTCAGAATCTGTATTCCTCTCAGATGCCCAAAAGGCAAAGGCGGAAGAAGAGATTATGAACCTTGAGAAGAAGGCAAGCGAGCTCAAGAAGAAGTACTTCGGTAATGACGGAGAACTCTACAAGAAGCGTCAGAGCCTTATGTCACCTATTAATGACGAAATCTATAATGCCGTAAAGGATATATGTGACCAGAAGGGTTATCAGCTCGTCCTCGACCGTGCATCTGGTGGTAGCATCATCTACGCTTCACCTAAGATTGACATTAGCGACGAGGTTCTTACTAAGCTCGGCTATAAATACTAAATGAATTCATGGTTAGTTGCAGCCATACTTGGCTGCATTAACACACCACAAGACAGTCGTACTTGGCTGTCATATCAAGATAAGAAAATCAATTAAACCAATAAAAAGAATAAGACAAATGAAGAAATTTATTTTAGCAGCACTTATTGCTCTTCCAATGAGTGTGTTTGCACAGAAGTTTGCACACGTAAACTCAGCTACTATCATTCAGGCTATGCCAGAATATACAACTGCACAGACAGAAATGCAGAACCTCACTAAGTCATACGAGGATGAGTTGAAGCGTATGCAGGATGAGTTCAAGACTAAGCTTGACGACTATGAGAAGAACCAGGCTACTCTTCCAGATGCTGTAAAGCAGCGTCGTGAGACAGAGCTTCAGGATCTTCAGCAGCGTATGCAGACATATTACCAGAGCTCACGTGAAGACCTTCAGAAGGCTGAGCAGACTAAGATGCAGGCTATCCAGAAGAAGGTAACTGATGCTATCAAGGAAGTAGGTACTGCTGGTGGCTATGTTTACATCATGGACGTAACTGCTGGTATCCCATTCATCAACGAGACTATCTCTACTGATGTTACTTCACAGGTAATGACTAAGCTTGGTATAAAGTAAGAAAATTATGAATAGAACCATAGTAACAGCAGCATTGCTTGCGCTCACGGCTATGGTATCAGCGCAGGAGGTGGCAGATGCAAACGAAGCATCCGCTGCCTCTTCTGCGGTTGAAACCACAGTTGCCACTAAGGCTCGTTTTGGCTTCCTTAGCTATGATGAGGCTCTCAAGTCCATGCCTGAATACACTATCGTGGAACAGGCTGCAGAGGAGTTGAAGGCTAAGTACGACAAGGAAATGGAGCGTGCTGAACAGGAGTTTACAAAGAAATACTACGAGTATATCGACGGTCAGAGAACCTTCCCTGAGAACATCATGCTCAAGCGCCAGAAGGAACTACAGCAACTTATGGACCAAAGCCTCGCCTTCAAGAAGGAAGCAAAGGAGACTCTTGCCAAGGCTCAGGCAGAGGCTATGGCTCCTCTCTACAAGCGTCTGAACGACGTTCTCAAGGCTGTAGGTACAAGCCGTGGCTACTCTTATATCCTCAATACGGATGGCAACACTTACCCATTCATCAATACAACTGTTGGCGAAGGCGAGGATATAACTGAGATTGTAAAGACAGAACTCAACAAGTTTTAATATTATTTGGTAGTAAAAGGTAGTAAGAAGGAGTTTATAGGAGTAAAAAGAAGAGATTCTATTCTTCAAGAGTTGTACGTGTTTCATAGTATATCACTTGTCTGTTTGCTCACACCATTGCTCCATTTTATTTCTCTTTTACTTCTTCTAAAAAATCAAATAGAATATGGGACCAATAGGAGTGTTCGACTCAGGCTATGGAGGCTTGACTATTCTTGACGGCATAAGACAGCTTATGCCACAGATGGATTATATCTATTTGGGAGATAATGCCCGAACACCTTATGGTACCCGTTCTTTTGATATCGTCTATGAGTTCACGCTTCAGGCTGTAAAGAAACTGTTTGAAATGGGATGTCCGCTTGTCATCCTTGGTTGCAATACAGCCTCTGCAAAAGCTCTCCGTACCATTCAGCAGACATACTTGCCTGATAATGCTCCCGACCGTCGTGTTCTGGGTGTAATTCGCCCTACTGCAGAAGTTGTCGGTCAGTTGTCTAAGACCTCGCATATTGGCGTGCTTGCTACAGAAGGAACAATACGCTCAGAGTCCTATAAACTCGAAATAGAAAAGCTCTACCCAGGTTCAACCATAGTGGGTCAGGCTTGCCCTATGTGGGTGCCTCTTGTGGAGAACAACGAGTTTGACAAGCCCGGAGCCGACTACTTCGTAAAGGACAGCATAGACAAGCTTCTTGCCAAGGATGCAGATATAGACACCATCATCCTTGGCTGTACACATTATCCTCTCCTTCTTGACAAGATAAAGAAATACTGTCCTGCCAACATCACTCTCGTGCCACAGGGCAAGTACATAGCCAAGAGCCTTGAGGATTACTTTGTTCGTCATCCAGAGATGGAGGCACGAATATCCAAGAATGGTACTTGCCGATATTTCACCACGGAGTCAAGTACCAAGTTTACCGAAAGTGCAAGTATCTTCCTTCGTGAGGAGGTTACGGCAGAAAGAATAACGCTATGATGTCAATATGGAAAGACATATACGGTTTCTTCTTTCCTTCCTTCTGCGTATCGTGCGATGAACGCCTATCCACACAGGAGGACTACCTCTGTCTGTATTGTCTTGCCACGCTTCCACGCACTCTGTCGCATCTGTATCGCCAAACACCATTGGAGCAAGTCTTCTGGGGACGCATGCCCATCGAAAGGGCTGTAAGCTTCTTCTACCATGAAGGCGAAAGCACCAAGCAGATAATATGGCAGATGAAATACAATTCCCGACCAAAGTTAGGAGGCTACATAGCGCAACTATATGCAAGGGAGATAATTGACTCAGGTTTCTTTGACGGAATAGACATCATAATACCCGTTCCACTCACATGGCGCAAGACTCTTAGGCGAGGCTATAACCAGACACACTACATAGCAGAAGGAATAAGCAAGGTGACAGGCATCCCTGTCGTTACTAATGCCGTGAAGAAGACGAAAGACACAGCCTCACAGACAAACTTCAACAGATTGGAGCGACTGGACAACGTAGATAACGTTTTCAGACTCATACGCCCCGATATCGTACGCAACAAGCATATCCTACTTGTGGATGACGTTCTCACCACAGGAGCCACGCTATGCTCCCTTGGCAAGGCGATAATGTCCGGTGCCGAAGGAGTGCGCTTCTCCGTACTCACCCTTTCCCTTGCTGGTTCATTAAAGGGAATGCCATACACAAGTAAAAATGATGCAATGGGGGAATAATGGTTGATTGATTGCATTTCTCATGATATAAAAAACAAGCCACTCTTTTTGACAGAGTGGCTTGTGGTCTTTAGGAGCATAGTGCAACTATGCCGCTTATACAGATAAACACGTATATTATCTTCTTGAGGTTGCTCGTTGAAAGGCGGTTGAACACCTTTGTGCCTAACCATGTGCCAATGCATACGGCAAGTATGCCAAAGCACCACGCCTGTCCAACTGCCACGGTAACGAAGCCAGCCTTGTAGCGGAAGAGGGTCATCATTATGTTTCCTATGACGAAGTAGGCCAGCGAGATGGCTATGTAGTCTTCCTTGGTCTTCTCCGATGACAGGAAATACAATACGGCTGGTGGTCCTTGCATGGCAAAGAAGCCACCCATCATTCCCGATAGCGTGCCCATGGATATCTGGATGGGTATGGTTGGCTTTACCCTTATGCGCTCGCTGAAAAAGAAGAAATAGATACTTACCGCAATGAGTATTCCACCAAGGACGTGCTTCAGCGTCTTATCGTCTATGTTCGACACGGTAAGGACGGAGAAGTAGCTAACGATGATGAAGGTAATGAGTATTGGCAAGAGGCGTCGCCATGAGATGTATGCTCGCATCCTTATTGCCACGAAGAGCGACTGTGCTCCTGCAAGCATACCTGACAGCGCTGTGGCTTCTCCATAGCTATCCATAATATATGGCAGCACAGTCATAATGGCTATGCCGAAACCAAATCCGCTTACACGCTGGATGAAGCTTGCCACACAAGCGGACATTACCAGTAATCCTATAGTAGTGCTATCCATATATAGTATGCGTCGGGCTTATTCTTCCCAACTGTTCAAGGCATCATCCAACTCGTCGTTTGCCTCCTTGGTGTTCACGTTTGACATGTCAAATTCCATGTCCTTGATGTCCCTGTGCTGGGGATGATTGAACTTGCCAATCATTCCGTCCATGATGCTTACAAGCTCACGTATGTTGGAAGAGACCTTGCCAAGGTTTGTTCGCATCTTCAGTGGCATCTTTGTTGCCACTGCAGATACGAAGCGACCACTAAGACGTATGATGCATGCCTGTTGCTTGGCGGAGAACTCGCATCCTGCTGAATATTCCTTGATGTCAAGCATCTCTGCCTTGTATCTTTCCATCAACTCTTCATCGAACATTTCAACATTTTCTATGTCCTCACAGAGTGTTTCCAATCGATTTATCACCCTTTCCTCCTTTGACTGGCATGAAGACAAGGTAAAGATTGAGACCAATGCTACTGAAGCAACGATAAAGAGTTTTTTTGTTATCATCATTATATTATTTGTTTGTTAATTTTTACTTTTGGTGGTAAAGACTTGTAAATATCATACTCGCTAATCATCGATGTCGTCTAATTCCTCGTCCAAGTCGTTCATGGCCTCATCAAGCTCGTCCATTGCGTTGTCCATCTCGTCCATGGCATCATCCATAGCGTCGTTCAGGTCATCGTTTATATCGTCAGACTCTGTAAAGCCGTCAACAAATCCACGTACAAGGTCCATGCCATCCTTCAACAGATTTCCTGACTTCTTTAGCAATGTCTTTGGCATCTTTCTTGTCATCACGCCGAGATACCTGCCATTCATCTTGACAACTATCTTCTGCTGTTCATGGGTAAACGCGCAGCCCTCAGAGTCACGTATGATGTCCTCATACTCTTCTGTGTATTTAACGAAGTCGTCTTCGTCCAAGTCGTCTTCATTCTCCAAGTCATCACACAAGGATTCGTACCTACTGATTATCCTTTCCTCCCTTGACTGGCAAGAAGAAAATGAATAAACTGACACTAAGGCTACTGCCGCAACGATTAAGTATTGTTTTGTTTTCATAATATAAGTCCACCGTGGGACGGATAATTGATTAATAATTATAATTTAGATTTCAAAATTAGTATTAAGTATTGAGGACGTTACTCAAACCAGTTGTCCCTGTCCATACTGCGATAGCCAACGGCTTCGGCTATATGGTAACGCTTGATGTTCTCTGAGCCTTCAAGGTCGGCGATGGTACGTGCTACCTTAACGATGCGGTCGTAGGCACGTGCCGAGAGGTTAAGACGTCGCATAGCGTCTCTTAGGACGCTTGTACACTCAGAATCAAGTACCGCATACTTCTGCATGAGCGACGTAGTCATCTGGGCGTTACAATGAATGAGCTTATGTCCCTTGAAGCGTTCTTCCTGTATCTTTCGAGCCTTGACAACTCTTTCCCTTATGGATTCGCTTGGCTCACCCTTAGGCAGGTTGGTCATCTCCTCTATTCCAACGCTCTCCACCTCCACCTGCAGGTCAATCCTGTCCATCAGAGGGCCGCTTATTCGGTTCAAATATTTCTGTATCTGTCCCGGAGAGCACACGCAAGCGTGGGTAGGGTGATGATGATAGCCGCATGGGCAAGGATTCATGCTTGCCACAAGCATAAAGGAGCATGGAAGCGTGAAGTTATACTTCGAGCGTGATATGGTTATTATCCTGTCCTCAAGTGGCTGGCGCATTGTCTCAAGCACTGACCTTGAGAACTCAGGTAGCTCGTCAAGGAAAAGCACGCCATTGTGCGCAAGGCATATCTCTCCTGGCATAAACGTATTACCGCCTCCTACGAGTGCCACGTCCGATACGGTGTGATGCGGAGCGCGGAAAGGACGTTGTGAGATAAGCGACATATCACGCTTTAGGTTTCCTGCTATGCTGTGTATCTTCGTTGTCTCAAGACTTTCGCTTAATGACAATGGTGGCAATATGCTTGGCAGTCGCTTTGCCATCATTGACTTTCCGCATCCCGGAGAGCCAACGAGAATGATATTGTGTCCTCCTGCTGCTGCCACCTCAAAGGCTCGCTTCACATTCTCCTGTCCCTTTACTTCCGAGAAGTCGAAATCAAACGAGCATGTGTTGTCAAAGAATTCCTGACGCGTATTGACTATTGTTTGTTCTATACTCGCAATTCCCTGTAAGTGCCTTACAACATCAGACAATGTGTTTGCACCATACACCTTTAACTTATCGACCACGGCAGCCTCACGAGCATTTGCCTCTGGCACGAACAAACAGTCATATCCAAGTTCCCTTGCTTTAATTGCTATTGGCAATGCACCTTTGACAGGCATAATGCTTCCGTCAAGCCCAAGCTCTCCGACAAACATACATTTATCCTTCATGTCAAAAGTGAAAAACTCGTAAGCCTCAAGGAGACCCAAGGCCATTGGAAGGTCGAAACCTGAGCCTTCCTTTCGAATATCTGCTGGAGCAAGGTTTATTATTATGTTCTTGTTTGGATACTTATACTCGTTATATCGTAAAGACGCCAAGATTCTTTCCTGACTCTCCTTGACAGCACTGTCTGGCAATCCTACTATGGAGAAGCGTGTCTGAGGTACGGATGAAGCATAAGTATCTACCTCTACAGTTATTGGAATAGCATCCAATCCTTGTAATGTTGCGGTGTGTATTCGTGACAGCATTAGTATTAGTATGTTTTTGAGTTAGTATGTTTTTCCTATAAGTTCTGGAAAGACTTGAATATATAGAAAGCTTCCAGAACTTATAGAAATGCTTAATAACCTTCCTGCGGTCGTTATGTCCGCTTGGGATAGCACTTATTATTTAAAGTATTTCTTCAAGTCTGCCTTGAGCTTGTCAGTTTCCTGTCCTGTGGCAATAATCTTGTGCTTCTTGTCCACGATGACGTAATACGGTATGCCAGAAATGTCAAGCTTCTTGACAGCGTCTGATTCAAATGCGAGTCCATCACAGTATTGCTCTATGCCTATTCCTTCATCTGTTCTTGCATCGGAAGTGAAACGGCTCTTCTCCGCATCAAGCGAGATGCCTACGTAACGACCATTGATAGTGTCTCGATGCTCGCGCACATGGTCCCTAATCTTCCAGATGAAATCATAGTAGCCATTAGCCCAGCTTGCCCAGAAGAAGATAAGCGTGTTGCATTCCCTCTTGGTGTCCCACAACTTACTTTTTTCTCCCGTTGGATTATAAAGAGTGACATCAGGAACAAGCTTACCAACAAGGTTCTTGTCCATTTCCTTCAATCGCCCCTCAATATTCAGAAGATAATCATTCTTTGGCTGTGCCTTCTTCAGAATACCAAGGACTTTGCTGATGTCTTTCTTTGTAGCCTTATTGCTCTGCACATAATAACGGTCAAACAGATATATAGCGATGATGGATGTAGAGTTATCCTCTATACATTGCTTTACAAGTTCCTGTGAGTGGGTTGGATCAGCCGACATAGACTGACGTAGCTTGTTCATCGTCTCATTCTCGTCGGTACCCTTTACCACATAGTTCTTCAGGTCTGTGGATGAAACCTCATAAGTTATTTCCTTGCCTGGGGCAACAAAGATGACCTGCTCCATGGCATTAGGGAAAACAAGCATGTATGGAGTTGCCTCGTTGCACTCTCCATCATAAGTGAATTTACCAGAATTAACGGTAATGGTATCAAAGCGTGAGTCCTTGTTGTAGAGGTTGTACATATACAATTCACCTCCAGTCATATCAGAGAACTTACCTTCGATACGAAAAGAAGAGCCGCTAGGACCACACCCCATAAGGAGTGTGGCTACCAGCGGCATAATATACATCAACGATTTTGTTTTCGTCATTGTGCATAATTTAATGGTTGAGGCACATCCCGAAGGATGATGCCTTAAACCCTAATTAATTACTTAGCGATAGCAGCAACTACCTCAGCGTACTTGTTGAACTCAGCGTCTGTAGCAGCCTTCTTGATGTAAGACTTGTCAGCAGCAATAGCCTTCTGGAGGTTAGACTTAACCTCTGAAGAAGAGTTTGTGCGAGCGCCAAGAACAGCAGCAAGATAGTAAGTAGTAGCGTCAGCATTCTTAATGCTGTTAAGGATAACCTTAGCCTTAGCATAGTCCTTGTTCATGATTGAAGCAAGAGCTGCGCTGTTAGTGTAAGAGTCAGCAAGCTTAGCTGTAGCCTGTGAGTACTTACCCTGAGCGATGTAGAGCTGACCAAGAGCCTCATCGTAGTTGTTAGCAGCTGTACCCTTAGCGATGTAAGACTCAGCAGTCTTAGTGTCACCACTCTGGAGAGCGATAAGACCGAGGTTTACATTTGGCTCAGCAGCGTTCTTGTTGATAGAGAGTGCCTTCTTGAAGAAGTCAGTAGCCTTAGCGTTGTCACCCTTCTTGTAAGCGAGCTCACCAAGGTTGTTGTATGCACGGTAGTCATTAGCGTAAAGCTCAGTTGTCTTCTTAAGGATAGCCTCCTTCTTAGCAGCGTCAGTAGTGAGCTTGTTAGCAGCGTAGAGAAGCTCCTCTACAGAAAGCTTAGAAGCATCCTCACCGAACTGTGCAAGGATTTCCTCATCGCTACGACCGATTACGTCATAGTTGATTGTGAGACGTGAACGACGGAGTTCTGGGAGAACTGCGTCAGCGAGCTCCTTGTAAACAGAAGAGATGTTCTTGATCTCCTGCTCACGCTGCTCAGGATCAGAGTACATAGAAAGAACACGGAGGATTACGTCCTTGTCCTGGAGGTTAGACTGCTGAACGAGTTCCTTGAAACCGTCCCAGTCCTCAGCTGTGTACTTAGAATCAACATCGCCAGAAAGCTTCTGCTTCTTGAGCTGCTGGTTAACGTAAGACTCAGAGTTCTTACCACGGTTGCCAGCGAGCTTGTCGTTAAGATCGTAAGCACCATCTGGTGAAGCGTAAGAGCTAACCTCAACATTGTTGAGCTTGAGACCCTTCTCGTCTTCCTTAATGTTCTTCAACTGAGCGATGAACTCCTTGATGTTATTGCTGTTAAGCTCTGAACCACGAAGATTAGCCTGACCGATGAGGAACTTAATCTGTGCCTCCTGCTTCTTAGCGATGATGCGCTGGAACTGGTCAGCAGCCATACCTGTGTTAGCAGACTTAACTGTGTTGCGAACGAGGTTAGCTGTGCACTGTACACCCCAGTCAATCTTTACATCGTTAAGTTCAACTGACTTACCGCTCTTAGTTGCAACGAAAGTCATATAAAGCTCTGAACTCTCCATACCATCCTTCCAAGGGAAGTTAATCTTCATAGTAGAAGCACCACCATTCTTGTAAGAGATAACAGTGTTGTTGCCCTGAATCTTCTCACCCTGGAAAGTCTTGCCAGCACCTACTGACTCAGTTCCGTTGTAACGGAGAACTGGAGTACAAGTGATGATACCCTTCTTAGGCATTACCTTTGCTGGGATGTTTGCACTTACTGTTGCAGGTACCTGACCTCCAACGCACTCAAGTGGAGTTGGAGTGACATTGAACATGTCAGCAGTAAAATCTCCAAACTTGCTACAGCCTGTAAGCACCATAGCTGCAGCTGCAGGAATCAAAACATAAAAATTCTTTTTCATTTTGATTAATTGTTTAGTAAATAAAAAAGTTAATATTATTAATTATTCATTTTATGGTTTTAGATACTTCCTACTCATCTGTCTCACAGGATACCATACGGCTATGAAGCCTATGACTATCACCGTTACGAGAACGAGTAGTATATCCAATGCGTGAACGCTTACCGGATAAGTATCTATTATGTATGTGCCATCTGCACTACCGAACTTGATGACCTTATAGTATTGCTGTATGAGACAAAGTCCCACGCCCAGCGTTATTCCTATAATAGCTCCTATGACGGATATCATTCTTCCTTCAAAAAGGAAAATGCCCCTAATCATGCTGTCGGACGCTCCAAGATTACGAAGTGTTATAACATCCTGCCTCTTATCAATGATAAGCATGGAGAGCGAACCGATGATGTTGAAACAAGCAATGAGCAAGATGAACGTGAGGAACACATACGAAATGAGTTTTTCTACCTTCATTATCTTGAATGTGTCTTCCTGCTGTTCGTATCTGTCCAGCACCTTGTACTTGCTTCCAAGTATCTTCTCTACTTCAGCCTTGCCTTGACTGGCACTAACGCCGTCTGCAAGCTTTAGCTCTATGGCTGTCACATATCCTTGTCTCTCGAACAGACGACGTGCAAGGGCAATGGATGTGATTATGTAGCCACTATCATACTTGTTCTGCTTCACCATGAATGCCACGTTTGGTGAGAAAACTTCCTCCTGATTGAGATTCTCAAGAGGGTCGGTCAAATCCACTCCCTCACCCTTGCGTGGTGCATAGAGATAAAACGGAGCGCGACAATCAGGTTGTACTCCCAACTGGGCAAGCAGGGCGGCACCACATATTCCGTAGTCAATCACGTCTGCTTCCAGTTCATAAACTCCATCGCCAATAAGAATGTCGTCAATATTTGTCAGTTTCTGAAAGTTATCGTCAACACCCTTAACTGTCACCATCATCTGACGGTTATTAACGGTTATAAGAGCGTTATCCTCTATTACTTCCGTAAAAACTGCTATGTTTCCACTCTTCCTCAGTTCCTCAAGTTCTTTCTCGTCAGCTGCCATGTACTTGCCTTGGGCAGGCAATACCTTTAGCTCTGGGTCGAAGCTCGTGAACAGATCAGCAACCATATCCTGAAATCCGTTGAACACGGAGAGGATGCAAACGAGTGCTGCGGTTGCTATCGCCACTCCACACACCGAAACACCTGATATTATATTTATGGCGTGGTGCGACTTCTTCGAAAGAAGGTAATGACGACCTATGTAAAAACTTGCGTTCACTTCGAGGTTCTTGGAATTAACTATTCTTGTTTTTTTGCCATCCAATACAATCGTATTAGCAGAAGGTAAAGGACTAATGGCGTTTATTTGTTTTGCGGCTCTGCATGCGCTTTGCCTAATGAATAATCTTAATAGTTAGTTATTCAATCTTTGGTGGTAAAATGGAGTTGTACACTCTGTTTTACCTCCAATAGCGAGGCTTGAATTAGTTTCTTTATGAGAGTTAGATAGAGTTATAAAGAACTAAGAGAGGATTACTCCCAATCTTAATTCTTCAGGAGCCTGTCTATGTTCTCTACGTAATCCAAGGAGTCATCAAGGAAGAACTTGAGTTCTGGGATGATGCGGAGCTGGTGACGCTCAAGGTTTCCAAGAGCGAACCTAATCTGTGATGCGTGAGCATTTATGTTCTCCATTATCTCCTCTGCCTTGTCGCTTGGGAATATGCTGAGATATGCCCTTGCCACGCTAAGGTCAGGACTTACACGCACTACGCTGACACTTATAAGTATTCCGTGTGTCTGGCGTGTCTGTTCCTGAAATATTGTGCTAAGATCCTTCTGAATCAATCGCGCAATCTTATTTTGTCTTGTTGTTTCCAATTTTCGTTAGTTTTTGCTTTGTCCCGAAGTTAGGAAGCATTGAAGAAAACTTCTTTGTCCTTAACTTCTGAAGTTTACAATTTCTTTATTATCGTCAATCCGTCACGAAGTGGCAGGATGACTTTTTCCACTCTCTTATCTTGAGCCACAAGATCGTTGAATGCCTGAACACCTCTTGTTTGCAGGTCACATTCTTTTGGATTCTTGTCGAGTACGTGTCCATCCCAAAGGGTGTTATCCGCGAGGATATAACCTCCTGTGTTAAGATGTTCAAGTACCAACTCGTAATATTCTGAGTATATTCGCTTGTCGCCATCAATGAAAGCCATATCAAACTTGAGCCCAAGCTTTGGAATTATCTCCATTGCGTTGCCGATGTGCATTGTTATCTTATCGGCGTATGGCGAGTTTTGGAACCACGGTAGGGTGAAATCTTCCTGCTCGTCGTTAATCTCTATCGTGTGGAGATGTCCGCCTTCTGGAAGTCCCTCTGCAAGACATAGTCCTGAGTAACCGCTGTATGTTCCAATTTCGAGTATGAGCTTCGGCTTAATCATTCCTACAAACATCTTGAGAAGACGTCCCTGAATGTGTCCGCTTGCCATTCTCGGATAAAGCAGATGCAAGTGAGTTGCCCTGTATAGCTGATGAAGATATTCACTCTCTGGGTCAATATGCTCCTTGATGTATTCCTCTATCAGCGACATTTCGTCAGAGAACTCTGAGATAAGCGTTGTCTTTTCACTCATACATTACCTATCGTTTTGCCTCTTTGAGTGCTTCTACCGCAAGTCTGTAACTATCAAGTCCAAATCCACAGATGACGCCTACGCATGCACATGATATCATGGACTTATGCCTGAACTCCTCACGCTT
Organism: Bacteroidaceae bacterium; assembly: GCA_017617575.1. Classification (GTDB taxonomy): domain Bacteria; phylum Bacteroidota; class Bacteroidia; order Bacteroidales; family Bacteroidaceae; genus Minthosoma. The sequence goes on from JAFZVY010000086.1 coordinate 27,931, forward strand.
ATGGACGTTTGAGATGTGAACCTCAATTACAGGAGTATTGATACCTCGTATTGCATCCTGCAGAGCCACGGAAGTGTGAGTGTAAGCACCTGCATTTAGTACAATACCATCCCAGGAGAATCCGACTTCGTGAATCTTGTTAATCATCTCTCCCTCAATGTTTGACTGATAGTACTCAAATTCTATATCTGGGAATCTCTTTGTCAGTTCATCATAGTACTCAAGAAAACCTTGAGAACCATATATCCCTGGCTCGCGTTTTCCAAGAAGATTCAAATTTGGACCATTAAGTATCAATATCTTCATTTTTTCAACGTTAAGAAACACATTTTGCAGACAAAGATACAATCTTTTTTTCTAAATGTGTTGCATAAAAAAGCAAAAACGAGCTAAAATCACATTATTTTACGAATTTCTTATAGAAATAACGCACTATCTTGCCAAGTAATGTGTACCTAATACCCCAATCCTTGATTGCTTTCGCAAAAAGTGCCTCTGTCTCCTCGTCCTTCTCTGGAGCAATATTTTTGCTTAGGGCTATTGGAGTGCTTGAAGGTTCACGGTCAAATTCGTACCATTGAAGTATGTCGAACGAACGGAAGTGGGTACCGTTCTTTAGTCCTATGTTCCTGACAAGTGTGCGACCAGGGGTAAGGCACAAGCCACCAGCCTTGTAAATTGCCATTTCCCAGCAAATATCCCAAGGAATGGGCGACTTGTCAAGGCTCTTGAGACAAGGGAACACTCCACCGTATTGCATGGCATCCATGTCCTCTTTACTCATGCCCTCAAGGGCTTGCTCCTTGCTGTCGTAATGCACGAAATACTTTTGCCAGCGGTCACGCCAAGTTCCCCAACCCCAACCTGACATGTGAGGAGTGAAATAATACTCCCTGTCCGTAAGGCTAAGATTGGTAAAACCAGATACATGTATCATCTTTGGCACGTCCTTGTACATGTCAAAGGCGGAGTTCATGTACTCCAAGTAGTAGGGTGACGTACAAATGTCATCTTCGAGCACTATGACCCTGTCATAATGCTCGAAGACCTGCTGAATACCCGTTGTGATGTTAGCTTCAAGGTAGATGTTTTTCTCACGCTCAACAATTGTGAAACTATTGAAGGAACGTGTCTTGTCCACCTCTTGCTTTATATTGTGAAGATAAGTCCTGACGCAGTTCACGGCATCCCACGAACCTTTGTCAGGAGTCCCGTCAGCTAATGATTTGCCTCCGTCCGAAAACACGAATACGTCCGTCTCTCTTGCCAGAGTATTTGCCAAGAGACACTCTATCGTCTTCTGCGTGTTATCCAGACGATTATAAACAAATATAGCTACAGGACTTTTCATTTCTTCTTACTCTTCTTTGCAAACTCGCCATAGAATGGCTGACTCTCCACTTGACCCTCAAAGAACTTTGCCCATTCGGCTACACCCTTTGGACCGCGCTTCGTAGTATATCCGCGTTCCTCACGGCTTGGCTTGCCAGTATTTGGCTTTGAGTGCTCAGAGCGAACAGACTTGAAGCGGTCGGCGCCACGCTTTCCGCGATTGTCGCTTCTCTCACTTCTTGAACCACGTTCCTTTGCCCCTTTTGAGTCCTTTGAACCTCTTGTGCCTTTAGCATCCTTTGAGCCTCTTGAACTCTTTCCGCCTCTTGAACCCTTACCAGAGTCCTTGCCGTCGGTGAGTTCAACGTTTACCTTGCGACCGTCATACTCCTGGCCAGCCAAGAGTGAGATGGCTGTCTTTGCCTGTGACTCAGGAACCTCGAAGAATGAGAAGTTCGTAAGGAGGTCAATACGTCCAAGGTCAAGTTTTGTTCCGTTAGCCACGCGATTGACGAATCCCATGAATGCACGAGGATTGATGCCGTCCTTCTTTCCAAGGTTTATGAACAAGCGTGCATAGCCTGCTTCTGCGCTACGATGACCTCTGTCGCCACGTGAGCCACGTGAACCCTTACCGCCCTTGTCGTCGCCGCCTCTTCCTGTTGGCACCTCAATCTCTGGAGCATTCTTATAGTAGTTGAGGAATGTGTTGAACTCCATGGATACCATACGCTTGATGACATCCTCCTTCTCCATAAGTTCAAACTTACGGTAAATCTCTGGAAGGAATGGAGCAATCTCGTCCTCATTGACCTCAACCTTTTCAATATCGTCAATTACCTTGTAGAGTTGCTTTGCACAAATCTCCTGTCCAGTTGGGAGCACACCAGGTACGAACTTCTTCTGAATCTGGTTCTCGATGGCACGTACCTTAGCCTTCTCGCGCACATGGATGATACAGATACTTGTACCTGCCTTGCCAGCACGACCAGTACGGCCGCTTCGGTGAGTATAACTCTCAATATCATCAGGAAGACCATAGTTGATAACGTGTGTAAGGTTGTCAACGTCAAGTCCACGTGCAGCCACGTCAGTAGCCACAAGAAGCTGTACTCTGTGCTGACGGAACTTCTGCATGGTGAGGTCACGCTGAGCCTGTGAAAGCTCGCCATGAAGCGACTCTGCATTATATCCGTCCTGAATAAGCTTGTCTGCAATCTCTTGAGTCTCCATACGTGTACGACAGAAGATGATGGCATAAATCTCAGGATAGTAGTCAGCTACTCGCTTGAGAGCGTTGTACTTATCCTTTGCATGAACGAGGTAGTAGATGTGGTTCACCTTCTCTGCGCCCTCGTTACGGCTACCTACCACCACTTCCTTGGCGTCATGCAGGTAGTTCTTGCTTATACGCTCAATCTCCTTGCTGAATGTAGCAGAGAAGAGAAGCGTATTACGCTCAGCAGGCACGTTCTCAAAGATAGCGTTGATGCTATCCGTGAATCCCATGTTGAGCATTTCGTCAGCCTCATCGAGCACCACGTTCTGCACGTTGTTAAGCTTAGCCACGCCTCGTTCAATCAAATCGACAAGACGACCAGGTGTTGCGACGATAACCTGGACACCACGCTTAAGCTGGCGAATCTGTGGCTCTATGCTCGCACCGCCATAAACGGCGAGCACGTGAAGGCCGTCGATGTATTTTGAATAATCCTTCAGGTCATCAGCAATCTGAAGGCAAAGTTCGCGTGTTGGTGAAAGAATAACGGCCTGTACATCCTGAACGTCAGTATTGATTTTCTGCAATACTGGCAGACCGTATGCTGCTGTCTTACCAGTACCTGTCTGGGCAAGCGCAACGACATCATTATTGTTTCCAAGGAGGTAAGGAATCACTTCCTCTTGTACGGGCGTTGGATTCTCGTAGCCCATCTCCGTAATGGCTTTGAGTATTTCTCCAGAAACACCCAATTCTTCAAATGTTTTCAAATTCTTTACTTCTTAAATTTCAAAAAGGCATCACCCCTTTGGGTTCTGCCATAATAATAAATCGCCGCAAAGGTACGATATTTTTTCCACATTCTATTCTTTTTCTATTTAAAGAGGGTATATGACACACTTATGTGAGAGTAAATAGGTCAAAAACAACCAAAAATGAAACATTTGCATTCCATTAGCATGTTATTTGGATGTACTCCTATGTCATGTTAATGTAATAATATTGGCATGGTTTTGCCACTGTTGTACATCCATAGTGACTTCGCTATGAAACCGTAGTGAGTCCAAAATGAGACCACTATGGCTCTACTATTATAGCGGAGAAATAGTAGAGAATTAGTAGAGGAATAGCGGAGCCACTATGTTGTCATAACGGATAATCATCGCTGTATCAGCCTTGTATTTTGCCATAATATTAGATGTTTTGAGTTGCTTGTATTATTAGTTATCGAACGGACTAACGTTAGTTTGTATCTGTGAGTAGTACTACTGAGGATATCTGAGTAGTGCTACTCAGGCATATTGTGTAGTACTACCCACGATGCATGACTACCGCTAGTCGCTGGCAAATATACACATTATTATCGTTAGTCGTATGTGGTTACCATGTTTTCTTCTGTTTTTCCAATTGACGCCTTTGGCGTATCAAAAAGAAAGGACTGGCTACCATTACGGTAACCAGTCCTAAAAGATATATAAACATGAATTGTATTATGCGTACTTTTCTGCTACGGCAAGAGCCTCGTTGATGTTAGAACAGATGTTCTCTGCACCGAGGAGACGCTCGAATCCGTTCTTCACGAGAACGGAGTGTACCTTGTCATTTACGCCTGAGAGAACGACCTTGATGCCGTTCTTGTGGCTCATCTCAATAAGGTTCTGGAGGTTGTGCATACCTGTTGAGTCTATGAATGGCACCTTACGCATACGGATGACACGTACCTTTGGAACGTCGTTCATGCTGTTCATCATGTCCTCAAACTTGCTTGCCATACCGAAGAAGTAAGGACCGTTAATCTCATATACCTCTACGCGGTCTGGGATTGTGAGGTGCTCAATGTTGCCAGCCTCCATGTCTGTCTCATCCTCTGGGTTAATCTCGTCTGTGAGAACGCTAACCTGAGTGCTCTCAGCCATACGACGCATGAAGAGGAAGCAAGCAAGAACGATGCCTACCTCGATGGCAATGGTGAGGTCAAAGACTACTGTGAGGATGAATGTGAGCCATAGGACGGTAATGTCTGACTTAGGATTCTTCATCATCTGCTTTACTGTACGCCATCCTGACATGTTGTAACTTACAATCACGAGCACACCTGCAAGGCACGCCATAGGGATGTAGTTGGCAAGCGGCATGAGGAAGAAAAAGATGAGAAGGAGCACTACGGCGTGGATGATACCTGCTACCGGGCTTTTACCTCCGTTTGAAATGTTTGCCATAGTACGTGCGATGGCACCTGTAGCAGGAATACCGCCGATGAGCGGACACACGATGTTGGCAATACCTTGTCCCACGAGTTCCTGGTTGGAGTTGTGCTTATGACCGATGACACCATCGGCTACGGTAGCAGAAAGGAGACTCTCGATAGCTCCAAGCACAGCGATTGTGATGGCTGGAGAGATAAGGTTCTGTACTGCATCCCATGTGATGTTTGGAACACTTGGAGTTGGGAGTGATGGGTCAATCTTGAAGCGGTCGCCGATAGTCTCAACGTGGATGCCGAAGTAGTTTGTCATTACGACGCCTGCAACGGTCATCACGATGATAGCAACGAGTGAACCTGGAATCTTCTTGCTGACAAGTGGAGTGGCTGCTATGATTACCACGCTCAATATACCTATAAGGCTTGTGGCAAGGTCGATAGTTCCGAAGTTCTGGAAATAGCATGCCCACTTACCGATGAAGTCAGCCGGAACACCACCTTCGATAGTGAGACCGAAGAGGTCCTTAATCTGAGTGGAGAAGATGGTGAGTGCGATACCCGATGTGAATCCGATGATGATTGGATAAGGAATGTAAGAGATGATAGTACCAAGCTTCAACACTCCGAGCAACACGAGGAACACACCTGCAAGGATGGTGGCTATCATGAGTCCGTCCATGCCGTACTGCTGGATGATGCCGTAGATGATGACGATGAATGCACCTGTAGGTCCTCCAATCTGTACACGGCTACCGCCGAATGCGCTGATGATGAAACCAGCCACGATAGCTGTGAGAATACCTTCCTTAGGTGTTACGCCTGATGCGATACCGAATGCGATGGCAAGCGGGAGTGCGACGATACCCACGATAATACCTGCCATGAGGTCTGCCATGAACTTCTCCTTGTTGTAGTTCTTCAGAGTAAGAAAAAGCTCTGGCTTGAATTCAAAGAATGCCATAATTAATACTTACTAATATATTGTAATTGTTTATTGTTTTACTATTTTTAAAGAACGAAAATTTAGAAAATTAAAGAAAATTTTCAATCTCAAGTTTTTAATTTATGCGTCCCGATATAAACCGAAGGCATAGATTTGAGATTAAAGATTTTACATTTTAAAAATTTTCTTTAATTTTCTTAATTTTCGTTTCTATTATAAAAACTCAGTTCGTAATACCTTTCATCACTCCTCGCAGAACGAACATGAGGTGCATCATGATGGTGGTGAACCATCCGTAGTGCCTGCACATTATCCTGTAACGCTCAAGGAGTGAAGCCTTGTGGTTGGCAGTAGTCATTCCCTCGGAGAGGTAATCTGTAAACGGCTCGCGAATGTATATGTTCACAAGTCCGTCGGCCTTGCCTTGCTTCATACATCGGATGCACCAGTCAAAGTCAGCTGAGAAACGGTACGTGAGGTCGTACCTCTGCATTATCTTGCGATTGACGTAGAATGACTGATGACACACGAGCATTCCGTGCATGAAGCTCTTCCATGTAAGATGCTCAGGTGGAGCGAGACGACGTGAACGCAATAGGTTACCTTTGTCATCCACGATGTCAGTATTACCATATATGATACCCACGCTATTCGCATCTGCCTTGTCTGCTATGTGCTGGAGCGTGTCGCAGCCGTGAAGCTTGTCACCGGCATTAAGGAAGCACACGTAGTCGCCCTTGGCAAGGTCAATAGCCTTATTCATGGCATCGTAGAGTCCCTTGTCACGCTCGCTTACCACGACGACATCAAAGTCCGCATTACGTTGTCTGTAAGCCTCAGCCATGGCAACCGTAGCATCCTTTGAGCCTCCGTCCATGATGATGTGCTGAACATTACGATACGTCTGCCTCTCAACTGAAAGTAGCGTACGCTCTATGGTAGATGCCGCATTATATGTTACCGTCACCAGAGTTATCATATATTTCGATGTATTTGTTTGCAACCGATTCCTGTGAGTAAGTAGCCACAGCCTTTGCGCGTGACAACTCTGATAGCTTAGTGTAGCCATCCTGATTGAGAGTCCACACGATGCCCTCGGCAAAGTCGTCGGCATCACGATACTTAGCCACGTATCCATTCTGCTTGTGGTCTATCATCTCAGGTATTCCACCCACGTTGAAGCCCACGCAAGGCACTCCGCACGACATTGCCTCAACGATGGTGTTAGGCAGGTTGTCCTGAAGCGAAGGAGTGACATAGATATCAACAGCGTTATAGAGGTCAACGATATGCTGCTGGTCGCTCACGTATGATATAGGGAACACAGGGAATGGCAACTGGCTCTGAACCACGTCCGACTGTCCTCCGAGTACCACCACGCCAATCTGCGATGACAGTTCTGGATGATTCTTCTTGATGGTCTCACACGCCTCAACGAGGAACCGGAAGCCCTTGCGTTCATCCGTTATCTTCTGCGAACCGAAGAGCAACAGGCGCTTATCCTCAGGCAAGCCTTGTCTCTGCCTTGCCTCCACCTTGATACAAGGACGGAACAGGTCGGTATCTATGGCATTAGGTATGCTTACTACCCTATGCCCCTTGGCAAGAAGCGAAGTCTTGGCAATATTGCCCAGCCACTTGCTACAACTTACAAACGTGATGTCAGCATCCTTATATATCGCACGTTTCTTGTCAAATACGCTCTTCGTGATATCATAGAACGTACCCTTGAGGAGGTCACACTTCTCGCATGATGTCTGGAACTTGGTACACTCGCCGGAATAATGGCAAACACCTGTGAAGTACCATTGGTCGTGCATAGTGACAACAATCTTTTTACCCGAATGGATAATCCTGTCGAGATTATCAAGCGAAAGGAAACCTTGGTTCACCCAATGCAGATGGATGACATCCGCCTGCTTGAACTCATTAAGGCGTGTGATGTCAGTACCTGCATTAGCCACATCCACCTGAAACAGGTTCTTGCGGCTGAACCTATTGTGAAAGAAGATGGTAAGTCGCTCATACACAAACTTGACCGGTAACATCACGCTTGGGCGGAGTGCCACCACGAGGAGTCTGTCCGTCTGCTTGTCACGTACCAGCATCTTGGCTCTCACGCCATTGTTTTTAAGTGCATCCATAAGTCTGTTGCAGGCTATGGCAGCACCCCCAGTTCGTTCAGATGTATTTATGAGCAATACCTTCATTTCACACAATTTTTACAATATTGGTTGCAAAGGTACAACTTTTTCAGCGAACTACAGTTAAGCGATAATGAAATTTTGGGAAAGGCTATTGTAAATCATAACAATTCCCTGCTTCAACCAAGTATGGCGGAAGCAGGGAAAATTATGAAACTTGAATGGCTCGGCGTAAGCAATTATGAATTTATTCCGTCTTGATGCTTTCTACAGGGTTCATCGTTGCTACCTTGTATGTTTTGCAACCAATGACAATGATGGTTACGATGATGGCAAACAAGAGTGGTACAACGTATGTCCATAGTGGCATGTCAACCTTGTCGGGGAACTGCTCCATGATAAGACCATTGCAGTAGTAACCCACCATAGCACCAAAGATGATGGAAGGTATGGCGATGACGGCTATATTCCTTACCCATAGCGTCTGTAGTTCGAGTACGGTTGCGCCAAGTACCTTGCGGATGGCAAGTTCACGACTGCGACGTTGTACCTCATCACTTATGTAACCTATCAATCCTATCAATGTGATAAGGAAGGTGGCAATACATCCAATAATGATAAGGTCGCGCATGTGTTGTGTCTCGTCATAACCATTATGTACCAATTCGGAGTATGGCATAATAGTCATCTCATCGTCTGGATAAAGTCTGTCACAAAGTCTTTGAAGCTCTATAATGTTTTCAGCCGTAAGTGATTGCAACTTAAACACTGCAAATTTTGTCCATCTGGAACCATTGATGATAAACAAAGGACGTTCATCCCTTTGGTTGAGATCACAAATGGTAAAGTCCTTTACTACACCAACAATGGTGAATGGGATGTCTCCGAAACTCGAATTTGTCACCTGCAATCCTATTACGTTATCTATTCCCTCTTGTTTCTTAACCCTTCGGGCAAAATTCTCATCCACTAACACCTCATTCGTAGCAGAATCTGGACGCTCAGAAAAACCTCTTCCATTTACGATAGTAAGTCCCATAGTCTTTATGATGCCTGGAGTGGCAGTGAACATATTAGCAGCATTAAATAAGTCATTTTGATGACCAACTATTGCTATATTATCTCCACTTTGTGACTCAAAAAACAAAGAGTATGAGAGATAGGAGCTTTCCACAAATGACAGCTTGTTTGCCTCATCCATAAGCACCTTTGCCTTTTCTGCACTAACATGATAATGAGTGTACACAACATTCTTGTAGTCATAACCAAGGTCTTTGTTTAGCATATAATCATACTGACGATAGACTGTTGTGAGTACGACGAACAGTAATGCACTAAGAGCAAACTGAAAGGCGAGAAGCGACAACTTCCATATTCTCTTGCTCTCGCTAAAATGACGAAAGGCATACGTTACGGATATATGTGAATGGATGTAACCCGGTAGAAGGGCGCAACTAAGCAAGACTATCACGCATACTCCCAAGATTACGAACACGGTCTGGCTTGAGAACAACGTACCCAACGAAATGCCGAGGAGTGACTTTATCAAGTCTTGTCCAACGAAGATGATGAATGCCATGAGTGCGAGCGCAACACCAAGATGAATGGCAGCATCCTTGAACGTCTCCTTATAGAACTCTGAATCGGGTGCACCCATACTCTTCTGTACGGCTACCTCCTTTGCCTTACCAGCAAGAGTACCTATGACAACAAGTATGTAGTTCATGATGGCTGTGAAGAGTATCACTATAGCAACTATGGCAAGGATTATGCAAAAGCCTGATTCCATTGCATTATTTATTCGCTCCTCAGCGAGATTATTGAAAATATAATGAAAACCCTTGTGACCAGATTCTGCAAGGTATTTCATTTCCGATGCAAGTTCCTTTTCAATCATTTTGTCGCTCTCATGTTGCACTTTCTCAAGGTTTGCATTTGGCACGAGGCGCACATACGAATTATAGCGGTCGTTACCCATCAAGTTGCTTGATCCATCATACGAATAATAACCTATTGATGGAAGTGATACAAACACATCAACAACAGAGTACGACGAGTTGTCAGCATAATCATCGTATATGCCACCTATAGTAAGTGGTATGCTATCATAAGGATAAACGTAGAAATATTTGCCTATGACATCGCCACCAATCTTATCTGCAAGACTTTTGCTTACCATACATTGACCTTTGACAGAGAGGGCTTTGCGCACGTCACCAGTAACTTTGGTATCAAAAAACTTGAAATGACAACTGTCTGCAAATAGCATCTTACGGGTTTTAACCTTTCGTCCATCCTCAAACACAAGCTTTGCATCAGCTGTGAAAAAAGTATTTCGAGAACATTCCACAATCTCTGGAACATACTCACGAAGCTTTGGTGCCGTGCCACCCGATGTATGTGCATGATTAAATTCTCCTTGCGATTTGGACACGATATATTCAGACAACTTATATATGTTGTCTATATCCTTTACGCAACTGTTATAATTCAACTCCAATCTTACGCGGGCAAGGAGAACCAAACCGATGGTAAGACCTATGGTGAGTGATAATATCTTTATGAATGAACCTTTACCCATAGAGAATGAGGAATTAGGAATGTGAAATACTAGTGGTGCGATATTTTTTCATCAAGCCACAATATGCCCTTTATTTATAAGGGTTTAAGTGCGTTCTTTGATTTTTTGATTTGAAAATGACAGAGTAACTTTGCAGTAATAATA
>JAFZVY010000087.1 GCA_017617575.1 Bacteroidaceae bacterium
CCTCTATGCGATACTGCATACGTTCAGGTGCATTTCCGTGTATAGAAAGTCCACTGCCGTCAGCCTCACCTGAAATTCCCGCAAAGGACATAACAAGACGTGCTGGGTCGTTATAACCGCCCGCAAATCGGCTTGCTTCCTCCATGGAAAGCATAACTCCACCTGTCAGCACGGAAGGATTGACCGTTGCTTCCTTGTTTACACGAGGACGCACTACAACCTCCGTCAGTTCGGTATTGTTTTCTCGCAATTGGATATCTATAACCACCTCCTTGACACCTGCCACGAGTACTTCCTTCATCACGTTTGGTTCATAGCCCACGTATGATGTTTCGAGAGTGTAACGTCCAGATTGTGGAATGTCGATGCGAAAGTTACCTTCAAGATCGACAACGGAGCCTATCCCGGTTTCAACAACCTTTACTGTGGCGCCAATAAGTTTTTCACCACTAATGGCATCTGTCACAGTTCCTCGCACAGTCTGTGCCTGCATACTCACTCCACCGCATATTGTCAAAATGGTGGCAAGAATCAGATTCATCTTTGTTTTCATAATATATTCGTTTGAACGGATATCAATTTAATGTCCTTTCAGGGCATCAATGATTTTGTCAATCTCCTCTTTGGTGATGTGTTGTATTACTACGACATGAGCAAATTCTCCACCAAAGTTTTCATCATTTCTTTGTGAAAGCGTGCCTTCAACACTGAGTATTGCCTGATGATGCCACGACGGGACAGTTTTTAACGTCGTGGAGGCGAACATATTTGCGAGTGTGAATAGCTGGCTATATTTACATCGTGAGGAGTGTAGTCGAAATAGGTTTCACCTTCACTAATTTCTCTGCGATGTTCATAATTATAGTCCAGGTTATGAGAGGCAAACCACACTGGAAAATCTTGTATTATAGTAGCGACAGAGACCACACCAAGCATCTGTGAGCCACGGAAAAATCCTAAAATAGGAATGTCGTAGTCCAGACAATACGCCGTTGTCATCATCACCATTGTTACATGATACGAAACTCAAACTCATTGTCGATGTCATGGCCATAGCCACCAAACTCCATAAAAATTACTTTTTCATTGTTCTGATATTTATTTAACATTCCCTGATTGTGTATTTACAAATTTGATTCCCTGAACAAGAGGATAGCCTTATGCATTTCAGCATCGAGGAACCGCATTTCACGTTCAAGCTTTGTTAATTTAAGGTATGAATTCTTCAATTTGCAATGTTCGTGCGATAGTAGTTCCTGTTACAGGATTGCATCTTCATATTCCGAATAACTGCGCCTTATCGCAGGCACAGAGTGGGAAGAAATCTCATTCATCTCTTCCAGAGAGACGGATATCTGGGGTGCAAGTATACTAATTTTTGATAAAAAACAATAATTTTCAGTGTAAAAAAAATCGCTTTGCGCCCTTTTTTGGCATTTTGTTTAGCAACAACCCTTCAAAAATGTAAAGAAGTGCCCTTAAATCAACTATTCACTTGCCTATCCGTCTCTCTGGAAGAGACGTAGATTTTTGCTAAACAAATCCCTGTTTACAACAATCCCAGTATCATCTTGTTGGCTTTATCAACCACCGATGTTTCCAGCGATGCAAGGTAAATCTGTGTCGTTGACTCGGAGTCGTGTCCCATGCCAGACGCTCCTTGATGCTGCACAGAATATTGGCACGAGTTTCATGGCTATATACTTTCGTTCCTAATTGTTTGTGATTGATTACGATTGTTTTTGTTCTATTTGTACTTGCTCAGTCATAGCGTGAATGGTGGAATGTTATGTGGAAAAACAACCAGAAAGGGGAGGACGAAATTGACATTTATGTCGTAATCGTTAGGAGGCTGAAAAGCAGGGGCAAAATTTGTGCGAGGTAGTAAAATCATTTCCTGCGCATACAAAAAATTTTTTCTGCGCGTACAAAAAAAATCGCCTTCCCGACTGAATTTTTAGTGCTAATCCATGCGTATTATCGTCTATAGGACAAAATGCGCATTTCCATTGCTCCCACATTCCTGTATGTACACTACGCCCCTGTTACCCTTTTGTCTATAATTGTGCAAATGTTGACTTGTGATAATTTACAAAATAGAAGTAACCCTTCGTGATGAAACTGTTTGGCTCACACTTGATCAAATGGCAGAATTGTTCCAGCGCAACAAATCAACAATCTCACGTCACGTCAAAAACGTGTTTGAGTTAAGAGAACTGGATGAAAAGTCAGTTGTTGCAAAAAATGCAACAACTGCCACAGATGGTAAAGTATATCATGTTACTTTCTACAATCTTGACATGATTATTAGTATAGGTTATTGCATAGTACATTTGATTATTTTTATTGTATTTTGGTACTTACCCCTCAAATCCACAGTTAAATGAGTGGAGTTGGTCTCCCATTATAGACTTGAGAGTGGCAAACACCTTGTCACCTGTACAGTGACTGGTATAGAAATGCGTGTCAGGATAGCTTTCAGCCAGTCTCTTTGCAAGTGTCGTGAGTTCCTCTGTGGTCTCATGGTCATCAAGTAGGTGGAAGCCTCCGACAACGGTCTTCAATGAATATGGACAGACAGAAAGAATGTTTTCCAAGCCACTATGGGCACAACCTGTAAACAGCAAGCCGTCAGTATATAATGCCAGTTCATGACGGAAATCATCTTTCACATAGTTACCATCCGTATCTTGTACATACAGATGTTGATTGCCCTGTGGCATTGAATGTGTATGAGGAATATGGGCGATGACATGGAGTCCTTCGGAAATCTCACAGGATTTCTCTACCAACACCACCCTCTCCTGTATATCCGCTGGCCACTGAGTAGTAATACTATGCAAGTGCCCTCGCTTGGAAAAGAACATTCCGCGGATTGCATCTGACGATACGATGATTTGTGCCTTGTCGTTTATTGTCATCAGATGTTTCAATCCGCCAGCATGGTCACTATGCCCATGGGAGATAAAAACATAATCAACCGTACTGAGGTCAATGTCCATTCGCTCAGCATTACGGATAAACACATCGCTTGCTCCTGTGTCAAGCAGAATCCTGTGCTGTCCAGTTTCCAACAGAATAGACAAACCATGCTCAGTCTCTAACGAGTCATTACAACTCCTGTTGTCTGATAATACAGTCCACTTCATATTATTACCCAATATTTATTCATACACTATATTGTGTTATAACTTGATTTTCACCTCATAGAGCCATTTAAGAGACTTTGTCAGCTGCATTCTTGCGTCTTTGTCAGGAACACGTTGGATGTCTGCCTCTATGCGTTTCTTTGGAATTGTGACAGTTCCTTTTATGAGCAACAACTCAAGAAATTTATCTGTATCGCCAAATTCCGCCCAAGACAAGAAGCCCATAGGATGACGCAAATATAATCTAACACATTCTTCTGATAAACGCTTGAAGCTCTCTCCTTCACCTACCCAACCAATGAGGGCATTCCATTCATCAAATATGTCATTCCTGTATGGCTCCTTACTGAGACGATTAATAATCTCAAGTTCCTTTGTCTGTCTATCTAGGTCGTCAATAAAATCGACATTAACACGTTTACCATCTATACTGATTGTTCCGAAAGGGAGATAAGGGATTTCGCCCATACAAAGCGTATCACCACAGAACCAGACTTTTTCCTCTGATTCCATAGCTCCTGATGCATCATAACCTTCCATACAACTGTCAAAACTTATCTTCACAGTATTTGCCCCTGTCATTGATATCCTATAGGTGTATTCTGGCTGTGCCTCTTGCATTATAAGGGTATCGCCATATATTGCAAGATAGCAGAAATGAGAATTACCAACAGGATGCCAAAACCCATTCAACTGTTTCAGTGTAACAGGTTTATGAGCATCAGCCTTTTGATGACAACATTCCGCTTCCCTATAACACTTGACGTAAACATCATGTGGATCGGATTCTATATTGAAGTCAAAATCGCTTGTTTCCGTTTCTGTCACATCAGACTGTTCGCAAGAGTCTGCGCCATAATTATCACATACATCTTTAACCTTCTTGTTGCTACCACCACATGACATTAGGATGGCTGCAACAAGCACAAGATACAGAGATTTTCTTTTCATATATAGTTAGTTTTTAATTTCCCATTAGAACCACAGCTCTGGCTTGTCTATGATATTCTTTATTGCTGTAACCTCATCGTCGGAGAAAGTGAGGTTGTTGAGTGTGGCAAGGTTATTGTCAAGCTGGGCTACGGAGGAAGTGCCGATGATGCATGATGTAACACGCTCGTCCTTGAGTATCCATGCAAGTGCCATCTGGGCAAGCGACTGTCCTCGTTGCTTGGCTATTGCTCCTAACTGGCGGGCTGCCTCTACACGTTCCGGTGTCACCTGTGACTGCTGGAGGAAACCTGTGCTCTTGGCTGCACGGCTGTCGGCTGGTATGCCATTGTCGTACTTGCCCGTGAGGAGTCCTTGTGCCAATGGTGAGAAGCAGATGATGCCGCTACCGTTGTCGGCAGCTATCTGGAAGTTCTCACGCTGTGCCTTTGGGTCGAACATGGAGCAACGATACTGTGACAACAGACAAGGTACGTGTGCCTCACGGAGTATGTCGTAGCATTGCTGCTGGAGGTGTGGTGGGTACTTTGATATTCCCACATAGAGTGCCTTGCCTTGGCGCACAAGGTCAATGAGTGCCTGCATGGTCTCCTCTATCGGTGTCACACCGTCATAGCGATGGCTGTAGAAGATATCAACATATTCAAGTCCCATGCGACGGAGACTCTGGTCGCAGGATGCAATGATGTTCTTGCGTGACGAGCCGTCGCCATACACGCCTTCCCACATCTGATGTCCTGCCTTGGATGATATGAACATCTCGTCACGATGACTGGCAAGGTTGTTCTTGAGTATGCGTCCGAAGTTGCTCTCTGCACTACCAGGTACAGGACCGTAGTTGTTGGCAAGGTCGAAGTGACAGATACCTGCATCAAACGCCTTGACAACCATCTGTGTGGCTGTACTGAAGTCATCTACTGAACCGAAATTGTGCCAGAGGCCAAGTGAAAGGACAGGGAGCTGTACTCCGCTGTGTCCACAGTATTTGTATTGCATAATAAGCGGACCCCCTCCCCAACCCTCCCTCCTATAGGGTGAGGGTGAAGTTACCATGGGGGATATGGTTTTAGAATATAATTGGTAGTTAGCAATATAGTCCTAAGCGAACTGAGTGACTGCTCCACACACTTAAGGAAGTGATTGGAATAGCTTATCTGCAAAAATACTATTTATTTCTGGTTATTCATTAACATTTGGGGAATAAAACTTATCTTTGCACCACAAATGTGAAGATAATGATGAAAAAGTACAATGATAATGACTGCATAAGGATTAAAGGGGCGCGCGTCAATAACCTCAAGAACGTGGATGTGGATATTCCACGTGATAAGTTTGTGGTGATAACTGGCGTGTCTGGCTCTGGTAAGTCATCACTCGCTTTCGACACGCTCTATGCTGAGGGTCAGCGTAGGTACGTGGAGAGTCTGTCCACATACGCCCGTCAGTTCATGGGGCGCATGGGTAAGCCTGAGTGCGACTTCATCCAAGGCATACCGCCTGCCATAGCCATTGAGCAGAAGGTGACGAGCCGTAACCCTCGCTCCACGGTGGGTACGACGACGGAGATATACGACTATCTCCGTATGCTCTATGCCCGTGCCGGTCATACATTCTCGCCTGTATCTGGATGCGAGGTGAAGAAGCACACACAGGATGACATCACCGAGTGTATGCTCTCGTACCCAGAGGGCACTCGCTTCATGGTACTCACTCCTCTCATTCCTCATGGCAACCGCACAGAGGATGAGCAGTTGGAGATGGACATGAAGCAGGGCTTTGCAAGGCTGTATGTGGACGACAGCATCATGACCATAGAGGACTACCTCAAGGACAAGCCTGAGCACGAGTCATTGTACCTCGTTATCGACCGTATGACGGTGAGCAACGAGAAGAGCGTTATCTCACGTCTTGCGGACTCATGCAACACGGCTATGTATGAGGGTGACGGCAACTGCATATTGAAGTTTATGCTCCCTGCCTCCCCCGAGGGTGAGGTGACTAATGCAGAAGCGCAGAATAATGGTCTCCACTCTTTCTCCCTCAAGTTTGAGGCTGACGGCATAGCGTTTGAAGAACCTACTGACCAGATGTTCTCATTCAACTCGCCTGCAGGAGCTTGTCCTAAGTGTGAGGGCTTCGGCAAGGTGATGGGCATAGACGAGAGCCTCGTCATACCTAACACGGAACTGAGCATATACGATGGTGCCGTGGTGTGCTGGCGTGGCGAGAAGATGGGTGAATGGAAGAAGGAGTTCTGCCGTAGGGCAGAGCGTTACAACTTCCCTATATTCACCCCATACTATCAGTTGACACAGGAACAGAAAGACCTCCTGTGGCATGGTGTGAAGGGCGAAGACAAGTATGAGTCGCTGAGCATCGACCGTTTCTTCGACATGCTTCAGGAGAACCAATACAAGATACAGTACCGCGTGATGCTTGCTCGCTACAGGGGCAGGACTACGTGTCCGGTATGCCACGGCAAGCGTCTGAAGCCAGAGGCAGAATATGTACGCTTTGCCGGCAAGACCATAAGCGAGTTGTGCGACATGTCGGTGACCGACCTTAGCGAGTTCTTCCGCACAATAAAGTTGACGGATAATGCCAATAAGATAACAAGGGATGGCAACTACATAACGAAGCACGACGCAGAGGTGGCAAAGCGTTTGTTGACGGAGATAAGGAGTCGTCTGAAGTTCCTCGTTGACGTGGGACTGGGATACCTCACCATGTCACGTCTCAGCAACTCACTCTCTGGTGGTGAGAGCCAGCGTATCAACCTTGCCACAAGTCTCGGTTCGAGCCTCGTGGGTAGCCTCTACATACTCGATGAGCCAAGTATAGGTCTTCATCCTCGTGACACCCAGCGACTGATACACGTATTGCGTGAGTTGCAGAAACTGGGCAACACGGTAGTGGTGGTGGAGCATGACGAGGAGATAATGCGTGCTGCAGACTACATCATCGACATCGGTCCTGATGCAGGACGTCTGGGGGGAGAGATTGTGTTCTCCGGCTCTGTGAAAGATGACATCAAGTCCTTCCCTGTGGGTAAGTCGCACACCATTGACTACCTCACGGGAGCAGAGAAGATAGAGGTGCCAACAAGCCGACGTCCTTGGAACAACTACATAGAGGTGAAGTGTGCACGAGAGAACAACCTCAAGGGCATAGATGTGAAGTTCCCACTCAACGTGATGACGTGTGTGACTGGTGTGTCAGGTTCGGGCAAGTCAACGCTTGTGCGCGACATACTCTATCGTGCCATGAAGCGTCGCTTCGACGAGGTGTGCGACCGTCCCGGTCAGTTCACAGGGCTTGAGGGTGACGTGGACATGATTAAGCGCATAGAGTTCGTTGACCAGAACCCTATAGGTACATCGTCACGAAGCAATCCTGTGACGTACATTGGTGCTTACGACGAGATACGCAAGCTCTTCGCAGGACAGCAGTTGTCCAAGCAGATGGGCTACACTCCTGCCTTTTTCTCGTTCAACACCGACGGAGGACGATGCGAGGAATGTAAGGGCGACGGTACCGTGACTGTCGAGATGCAGTTTATGAATGACCTCGTGCTTGAGTGTGAGTCATGCCACGGCAAGCGTTTCAAGAGTGACATACTCGACGTGACATACGAGGGTCAGAACATATACGACATACTGAACATGACCATCAATCAAGCTGTGGAGTTCTTCACGGAACATAAGCAGAAGAAGATAGTGCAGAAGATGAAACCGCTGCAAGACGTAGGTCTCGGTTACATCAAGCTGGGTCAGACATCCTCATCCCTCTCTGGTGGCGAGAGTCAGCGCATCAAGCTTGCATTCTACCTCAGTCAGGAGAAGGCAGAGCCAACAATGTTCATCTTCGACGAGCCAACGACAGGTCTCCACTTCCACGACATCAAGAAGCTTCTCAAGGCATTTGATGCCCTCATCACGCGTGGTCACACCATCATCATCATTGAGCATAACGTGGATGTCATCAAGTGTGCCGACCATATCATAGACCTCGGTCCCGAAGGTGGTGCAGGAGGTGGTAACCTCGTCATCACGGGCACTCCAGAGGAAGTCAGCAAATGCGCATGGAGCTACACGGGAGAGTTTATATAACGACGGCCCCCTCCCGACCTCCCCTAAGGGAGGAGAAGAAAACAACATCAACATATAAAAGATGGTTCTACAAGATTATGTGTGGATGACTTTTTGACCACACTCTTTCTTGTAGAACCATTTTTGTTAATGTTTCATATCCTCTTCTTTTGTGAATTTTACATCCAACCACTCTGTTGTATCATTAAGGATATACGGGAACTTGAAGCTAAGATGTCCGTCATCATAATACTTCTTGTCATGATTATAGATACATATTCTTCCATCCTGTAGTCGTCTATAGTTGTATGCCTCGTGTTTTTTGTGCACTTCAGTACAAATCGCCTCTTCTCTGACAACTTCTTTTCCTGCCTCTTCCGTAATACTGAACGTTCCGTCACTGTCTAAAGGTATAGTGTATTTTACTTTTGTATAATGTGTGTTCGTTCCACCATATCCGTCATTGTAAAGTTCTACTTCTGGCGTTATATCTTTGACTGTCAGGACTCCATCATGATTGGTAATGAAAAATCTTTTATATTTTTTTGTATCGATCATTTGGCTCGGGACTTTTATTTTTTTGCAATTATCACAAAATACTTTTTCTATGACTTTCGTTGTATCGCATGAATTAAGAATGCACATAGTATTCCCAAAGTTAAAACAATAAGAACCGAATCTCTCATATATGGTATCATATCGTTCTTTGAAATATTTTGTTTCTTCGTATTTAATACCTTGGTCTATAAGTAATTCATATAACGAATTTTTGTCATTATACGAAGTGGAAACACAATTGTTTTTTTGATACTTGGAATAGATGTCACAACATTTCCATATTGTGCTTCCAATTGTATCACGAGAGACACTCGCGCTTTCTTTTACAGTAAAGTCAATACGTATAGTATCATTATTATATGAACAGACTTCAGCATTGCCAAAGACATCAACATTGATAATGTTGCCATGTTCGTCTTTGAAAGAAAAACTGTCTGTTCCTCTATGAACCTCCTTTATTTCACCGATGCTATCACATATTAGCTTTGCATTGTTAACGGCATCAACAATAAATGAAGGTATTGTGTCGTTGGAATATACGTCCTTCTGAGGAATGATTATATCAGTATCGCCACATGACATGAAAACAGATGATACGAGAATTACAGCTATGAAATAAAAGTGCTTCATATTAATATTATTCTTCGAGGTAATATGTTAATTTATTAGTTGTATTATAGAAGTTCAAATAAGCAAATTATCAACTACAAAGAGCTGTTGACAACTTACTACTGATGTCACTTTGTGCAAAAAGAACAGTATGCACAGACATCAAGAAAAATACTAATAAAGATTTTTTTAACATATAGTTTTGGTTTTAGGTTACTACTACTCGCATATAACATACGAGATTTTTCTATGGCTTAGAGTATCAATCGTGGTATAATTTTAATATCACAATTAGAGCATCATAGTTTAGTCATGGCAAAAGTACAACATATTTCCGAATAAGCAAAAAGATTATTGATGTAATTTTCAGGAAGTGGTATTTTTCCATACATTCGATCATCTAACAACTATTAAACACTTGTTAAACAACTGTTTAAAAAACATACCGGTTAAAATAATTGGAGCGTCCCGTACAGTATGGGACGCTCCAATACGTTTGTGTTAAGAGAGTTGTTTAGAATCCGCCATTGTCATCACCAGAACCTGAGGTGCCACCACCCTGGTTGCCACCGCCGCCAGTGTTGCCACCCTGTGATGAAGAACCACCACCGCCCATAGCATCTGTGTAAGCCTTGATGGATGGATAGTCCTTGCCACCTGCACGCACACCTGCGTTCTCATAAGTGATGCTGTTCATGATTGTAGAACGGATGTCAGGTTTAGGTCTGAACAGGATACGTGGAGAGTTAATCATCGTACGTGCATTGAACTTCTCTGGAGATTCTGCACCATCTGACTTGAATGAAAGACGGAGAGTTCCGATGTTAGGAATCTCTACAGAACGTCCCATAAGGAGCATCTGCATTGCATACTGACTGAACTGCTCAATGGCTGCCTCCATTTCCTTTGGAGTGATTGCCATACCCACTGATGCGTTCTTGGCAAACTGTGCTGTGCTCAGTGCACGTTCTGATACTGGCTTGGCATAATACTTCACGGTCTGATCCTGCTTGTTCATAGGATTAGCCTTTCTCTCAATAATCTTGTACTTAGACATAATTTAGTACGTTTTTAAAGGTTAATTAATTTACAATACAGACG
>JAFZVY010000088.1 GCA_017617575.1 Bacteroidaceae bacterium
GGCTTAGCGAAGAGCTCAGGAGCGTTAGAAGCCTTGCAAGAACCACCATAGAGGATAGTTGTGTCAGCAGCAACCTGTGCACCGTAAACCTCAGCAACGCATGAACGGATGTAAGCGTGGATTTCCTCAGCCTGGTCAGCAGTAGCAGTCTTACCTGTACCGATAGCCCAGATTGGCTCGTAAGCGATTACGATGTTCTTCCACTGCTCAGCTGTGAGGTGGAATACAGAACCAGCGAGCTCTGCCTTTACTACCTCGTTCTGCTTGTTAGCCTCGCGCTCAGCAAGTGACTCACCAATGCAGAAGATAACCTTGAGACCGTTAGCGAGTGCAAGCTCAACCTTCTCCTTGAGAATCTCTGGAGTCTCGTGGTAGTACTCACGACGCTCAGAGTGACCGAGGATAACGTACTCAGCACCTGTTGACTTAACCATCTCTGCAGAAACCTCACCTGTGTAAGCACCTGATGCCTTGTCAGCACAGTTCTCAGCAGAAAGCTTGATGCATGAACCCTTGATAACTTCAGCCACGCTTGCGAGGTGGATGAATGGGGTACCGATGATTACTTCACAGTTTGGGTTCTTAACTACCTCTGTGAGCTCCTTTGCGAGAGCAACACCCTCCTGGAGATTCTTATTCATCTTCCAGTTACCAGCAACGATTTTCTTTGCCATGTTGTGTCGAAATTTTAATGAGTTAAACGATATTTTTATTTGTTGTTTATTTGTTTCCTTATTTTTTGTAGTAAAATGGAGTAAGAAGTCGTAAAAGGACGATACTTTAATCGCGTTATTGTCCATTGAAAGCTATGCGTTCTGAATTCATATAGCATAGACTATCTTCATTTTACTCCCTTTTATCCTTTTTATTCCTCTTTACTCCTTTGGGTTGGCGTTTCACTTGAAAGCTTCTTCTCAATCTCCTCCAGTTTGAGACGCTTGTCTATCTCGCCGAGGCTAAGCTCCTTCGACTTCTTCTTCATCTCCTTGTAGAAATGCCATCCTGCGAATGTCCTGTCTATGACGGTGAGGATAAGCAGAGGCACGATGAACATGAGCAGGATATTTCCTATCTTAGCGTTCGTACTGTCCTCGGTAATCTTACCTATAGGCAGTTTCTCAAGCCTGTCGGTCAGTACGTACTCGTCGGGCAGGTTATGATTGCTCCATTTGCGTATAATCTTGCCGTCCTTCATCAGGACAAGTCCCGGAGCCGCTCTTACGATGGTCTTCAGCAAGCGTTCGTCTGCCGTGTAGTATGGGTACTCAGAACCAGTATGGTCAGTCCAGTACCTTTGTGATTTTTCGTCGTCCGAACCCGTAAGGCAATAGAACTCGTAGCCATTGTCCTTGGAGTATTCATATATCTCGTTCACGAGGTCTATGCATCCTTCGTCAGCCTTCCTCAGATTAGGAATGACGAGCAAGAAGGTGTAGCCGTCGTTGTAGATGATGTCTTCCGTAACGTCATTGCCATCGTTGTCGAGTACGGCAAAGTCGGCAGCCTTGATAAGGTTCTCGTTGATGACCGTCCTGCGTGTCTCGACATACTTCCATGTCTCGTCAGGGTCATCGTCATCAGGGCTTATCTCTATCCTCTTGCCATCCTTCTCGTATATGACCTTCACCTCCATTCCCTGTTCCTTGCCCTCAAGTACCGTGCGCATGTCTGTGCCAATCTTGTAAGGCCGGAAGTCGAAGACAGGGAGGTTGATGATGCAGTATATCGCAAAGGCTGGGAGGTAAATCATGCTGATGGATGATACCAACCACTTGGTGTTGTCACGAATGAACTCCACAAGGAGATAGTGCCACTTCATGACCACAATGGCTGCGGCAAGCAGGATGATGTTCTTGGCAAACGTCTGTCCGTTCGTAAGGACGATGGCGTCACCAAAGCATCCGCAGTCCTCAATAGGGTTGAAGATGAATATGTAGGCGGTCACGATGGTCATTACCGTCATGAATGCTGCCGACAACCTTGCGGTTGGTCTACGGCTTATGCCGAACAGCAGGGAAATACCCATCGTGAATTCGAGGAAAGACAAACCGATGGAAGCAACGAGAAGTGCAAGCTCAGGTATGCTTGTTATGCCTAATGCTGCAAGGTAGTCCTGTAGCTTGTAAACAGTGCCTGTCGGGTCGTCTGCCTTTACGAATCCTGAGATGATGAACACCACGGCAAGCAGGAGCCTGCAGGCGTTCACCGCTATCTTCATCAATAGGTCTCTATTCCTTATTTCCATTGGCTTCAGCCAGTTTGATAAGTCCGAACACGGAGTAGTTAATCATGTCGAGGTAGTTGGCGTCGATGCCCTCTGATATGAGGGTGTTGCCATCGTTGCCCTCAATCTGCTTAGTCCTGAAAAGCTTCATGAGAATAAGGTCTGTGTAGGAACTGACCCTCATTGCGCGCCAAGCCTCGTCGTAGTCGTG
This sequence comes from Bacteroidaceae bacterium, assembly GCA_017617575.1. Lineage (GTDB taxonomy): Bacteria > Bacteroidota > Bacteroidia > Bacteroidales > Bacteroidaceae > Minthosoma. The sequence goes on from JAFZVY010000088.1 coordinate 2,436, forward strand.
GTTCTTGCGGAGCATAAGCTCAAGAGCCGTCTGGGCATACTTGTCGTAATACTCCATAGCCTTGTCTGCATTCATGTCCTCCTTCTCGGCATATCCCAGCTCGAGTTGGATAAGACCTACTATGCCATAGTTCACGATAGCCTGAAACTCTGGGTAGATGCCTTCGCCAACGAGTGACACTCCCTTCACCTCAAGGCTTCGTATTCTGTTTGCCTTGATGAATATCTGGTCAGTCACGGATGACGGACGCATTATTCGCCAGGCTGCACCGTAGTCATACAGTTTCTTTGAAAATATATCGCGACAACCTTCCATGGCTGTCTTGAATTGTTCCTGAGTACTCATTATGTAAATAATAAACTTAAGTTGACCGCAAAGTTACTAATTTTTGATGAAGTACGATTACATTTTAAGTTTATATAACAAAGTTGTGAGCAAAAAATAACATGGAATATTTTATATTAGCATGAATTGCCATGAATTTGCCACGAATTATAATTAATTTTGATTTCGATTTAATCGAAATCTATTCATGACAATTAATATGTTACGCAGAAAAAACAATTTATGATAATTGACTCCGTCGAGCTAAAGGTTCGTGGCAAATTTATGATAATTCGTGTAAAAACAAAAAACTATTTTGTATCAAGTTGTTTTTTTATTACAAAAAAAAGCGATAAGCATTGTACTTGCTTATCGCTTTTTGTATCAATTTGGCAATAATATATTGCTTTGTCTTAAATCTTAATCTTCTGTTTGAGGCTCAACATTGAATTCTCCTTGATGCCGTTCTTCTTGCAGAGTTCTGCTACCGTTGTGTTGTTAGCCCTTGCAATTGCTGAGAGTGTGTCGCCCTGCTTTACGATGTGAACGCCGTTCTTAGCCTTCTCCATCTTGCGTGGCTCTCTCTTAGCTACAGCCTTGCTCTTCTTTGACTGCTTTGTGTCAACGACTTCTTTGTTTTCTTCTTCATCAAGACTCTGTTCTGAGATACCAGTTGAGATAAGTACGGAGCCTTCGCGAAGTGCTACCTCGTTCTCCATCTGCTCGATGTCCATGAGGTCTTCCTTGCCACGTGTCATGGCCTTGTTATTGCAAACGTAGAAGTCAGATGTCACGTCCTGCTTCTCAAAGTCGAACATGAACGCTGGGTTGATTGCCTGTCCGAGAAGTCGAGTCTCGAAGTGAAGGTGTGAACCAGTGGAACGTCCTGTGTTACCGCCGAGACCGATGATGTCACCAGCCTTTACTACTGCGTCTTCCTTGGCGATAATCTTGCTGAGGTGTCCGTAGAGAGTCTCAAGTCCGTTTGGGTGGCGGATTACGACGAAGTAACCATAACCACGGCGGTCATACTTTGTGATTCGTACCTTACCGTCAAAGGCAGCACGGATAGTGTCTCCGATATATACCTTTACGTCAATACCTGCGTGCTGACGACGCCAACGTGGACCGAAGTTTGAAGTAACTACTCGGCTTGTAGTAGGCATACAGAAACCACGAAGGTCAACCTTGAAGTTTGCTGGAACGTGTCCTGTGACTGCTGAAACGAATTCGTTTCTCCAATCTGTATAGATGTCGCTTGCAGGATTCTGCAAGTCTGTCTTTAGAGTGTGTGTAAGTTTAACATCTCTAATCTCCTTCATTCTTTTGTCTGAAGGTGCCTGCATCGCGATGAGATCCTGAGCCATTCCCGAAAGGCTGGTCATCGTGAGCAAGGCAATGCTCAATAATTTTTTTGTCTTAATAATCACTGTTCAAAAGGTTTTTTTTCTTGTTCTTATATTTTGTTCATTCAATTTTTTTTCTCTTGTCTGTACTGGTGAGTTAATACTCATCATTAGCGTACAAATACTGGAAGACGCCTGGAGTGTAATCGAATATTTCCTCTGGCTTGAAGAATCTGTTCAACTCAATTACTGCATTCTCTGGTGAGTCAGACGTGTGGATTATGTTCTCCTGGAAACTCATACCGAAATCACCACGGATGGTACCAGGTGCTGCCTTGCGGCTATTTGTGCTTCCTGTCATATTACGAACTGTTTCTACGGCATCTACTCCTTCGTAGCAGCAGCAGATAACAGGTGACGCCATCATAGAGTTTTTGATTCTCTGAAAGAATGGCTTTGATGCCAAGTGTGCGTAGTGCTCATCAAGGAGCTCGTTAGTAAGTTGCATCATCTTCATTCCTGCAAGGCGAAGACCTTTGCGTTCGAAGCGTGCAGTTACTTCTCCGACGATAGCGCGCTGTACAGCACAAGGCTTTAATATGACAAGTGTTTTTTCCATATTTTATGTCTGATTCAGTTGATAGAGGGACGTGTCCCCAGTAAAAGGTTGTTATAGATTTCTACAATTCCCTTTGCAAAGATAGTGTTTTTTGCTTTAAATATAGCAAATATATCTGTTTTTTTTGTGTTTTTTTAGCATTTGAAACGTGACATAGAACATTTTAGTTAGTAAAAATGCCTATTCGTCAAGAATTTTTTTGACGTCAGATTCCACTTTCGTAAGCTTGTCTTTGCAGAATTGCACCAATTCTTTCGCCTCTTTCAGGCTTGTGGCGAGCGAATCAATATCCATTTCTCCGCTCTCTATTTTTTTTGTTATCTCCTCTATTCTCTGAATTGCTTCCTCGTATGTTATTTTTTCTTTTTTCATATTTATTGTTCTGTTTAATTAACGTTCTCCGTCGATTGTCCGTCGTTTCTCCGTCGATTGTCCGTCGTTTCTCCGTCGTTTCTCCGTCCAGGAACGGAGAAATATACGTGATGCAAGGGAAATACGTACTACTTGCAATGTGTTTTCGTGTCTTTTACCTCGGATGTAGCTCTTCCCATAGCAAATTCTGTCTCTATGATGTCACCGCTCTTGAGGAGCGAAACGTCCTTCACGGCTTTGCCGTTGATGCGTGTGACCGTGAAACCGAGTTTGAGAATGCGTTGTGGGTCGGCGTTCTTTATCTTGCTGTCGAGATTGTCGAGGCGGTTCTGCTCCTTATTGAGGAGTGCCGTGGCGTAAAGCCTTAGTTGCTGCTCCCTTACTGCTGTGTTGCCGAGCATCCTCTGTACGCTTTGGAGGATATTGTTCTGTATGGCGGACAACTTCCTGTCGAGTCGTGCCTCCTCTCCTGCCTTGTATGCTTTGTATAGGCTTGGCATCTTGCTTGTTATGGCTTGAAGCCTTACCTTCTCGTTTGCAATCTTCGATAATCCGTTTTTGATAATCCTGTCGGCAAGGTTATTCACGTAGTCCAGTTCCTCCTCTTGGTGATGGATAAGGAGCTCGGCTGCTGCCGTAGGAGTCTTTACCCTTGTGTGCGAAACCATGTCGATGATGGTGTCGTCCCTCTCATGTCCTATACCTGTGATTATCGGTAGTGGGAACTGTGCCACGTTCTCGGCAAGGATAAGACTGTCAAATCCTGCAAGGTCTGTCGTGGCACCTCCGCCACGTATTATGACCACCACATCCCAGTCGTCCTGCTCACTGGCTATGGTATTGAGTGCGTTCACAATGCTTGACTCCACCTCGTTGCCCTGCATGGTGGCAGGGAATAGCTTAGTGACAAAGGCAAGTCCTCTGGCGTTGTTGTGCAACTGGTTGCTGAAGTCGCCATAACCTGCGGCTGTGGCAGCGGAGATGACGGCAATGCGTTGTATGAGTCTTGGCAGGGGCAGCTCCTTGTTCATGTCCTCAATGCCTTCGGCTCTTATCTTATCCATTATCTCCTTACGGCGACGGGCAATGTCACCAAGGGTATATGTTGGGTCTATGTCTAACACGTTGAGCGAATAGCCATAGAGTTCATGGAAAGTCACTTCCACCTTCACGAGAACTTGCATGCCAACACGTAATCGTTGCCCTGTGGTATTCTCGAAGTGACTGCGCAGGTATGCCCATCTGTTTGCCCAGACCTGTCCTCGAGCTTTAGCCATGAGACCGTTGCCGAGTGCATCTTTCTGTGCAAATTCGAGATAACAGTGTCTGTTCTCCCTCAATTCGCTTATTTCGGCATGAACCCAGTACTCATCACACATTGTCATTTCCAATGTGCTCCGTACAAGGTTGTTTAGTTCGTATAGTGATAGACTGTTCATACTGCGTTTGAATTAAAAATTAAAAATTA
>JAFZVY010000089.1 GCA_017617575.1 Bacteroidaceae bacterium
AAAGTTGCCAGCTTCCACTCCATATACAGCCGTGCCTATTGATATGACGGGTCAGGACGGAACACTTGAAACAATTGGTAAGAAGTATGACTATATGTACGCTCCTTCCTCATTCGTAGAAACAACCCTTTCGGACGGAACACCATTCGAGGTTGTGTTTGACTTCAATCATGCCATCTCTATCATTCAGCTTAACCTCACCATGCCTGTGGATGCAACATGGAAAAGCATCGCTATCACTAATGATGCAGGCGATAAGGTGTGGACTACAAATGCAACCATGAATGTGTCTGATGGCACAATAACATCAACCGCAACATCTGCAAGCATCAACCTTGCACTTGATAATGTAGTGACTACCGAGGATAATAAGACTCTTACGCTCTATGTAGCCGCGCTCCCTACTGTTATTGAGACTCTAAAGCTTACGGCAACATCCTCAGGTGATTCTAAATATGTTGCTACACTTGAAGGCAAAAGACTACAAGCAGGCAAAGCTTACCGCTATACAGCCTCATTGGTCGTTGCCCCATCCACAGGTGTGGAGAATGGTCACGAATGGATAGACCTCGGCTTACCTTCTGACTTGAAGTGGGCGACCATGAACATTGGTGCATCAAGCCCTGAAGGATATGGAAACTATTACGCATGGGGTGAGACAGAGCCACAGTCAAGTAATACTTACAGTTGGTCTTCTTACAAGTGGTCTGTTGATGGTAGTAGTAGCACGTTCAGTAAATATACTACTTCAACAAAGACTACTTTAGATTCTGATGACGATGCAGCCACGGTCAACTGGGGCGGCAAGTGGCGCATGCCAACACATACAGAGCAGACAGAACTCGTAACCAACTGCTACTGGGTATGGACAAGTAACTATAATGACAGTGGCAAGGCTGGTTACATTATCTACAAGGCTAAGTCATCATCAGACAAGGGACAATTTGTAGAATCAGGCAATACTCCTTCAAGTAGTTATTCTTTGTCTGATTCTCACATTTTCCTTCCTGCAGCAGGCTCTCGCGTCGATGGTTCGCTCTACTATGGTTTCGGCGTCTACTGGTCGTCTTCGCTCTACGAGAGCGGCAGCTTCATCGCGTGGATTCTCTACTTCGATTCGTTCAACCGCAACGATGCCTACAACAGCCGTTTCGCCGGTTATAGCGTGCGCGCCGTCTGCGAGAAATAAGAAGCCTATGGCTTAATTGATAATTGAAAATGGATAATTGATAACTAAGCGAAGCGGTCTCTCTGACCGCAATAAAGTGATTAGCCGTTCGGAACAAGTGTCCGAACGGCTATTATATTTAGATGCGATTTTGCTTCCCTTAGGTCAGTGAGACCGTTTCGCTTTATTCTTCATTCTTCATTCATCATTTCCCTCTCGCCACAGAATAGACATATTCATCTCGGACAATAGTCTCAATGGTTATTCCGCGAAGGTTGTCGGGGGAGAGAACGGACTTCATATTGTCGTTGATGCCTTCGCCTGTGAGCTTGAGGACGCTTTCCTTTATTGTCCATAGCTTTGTGAATTCGAGGGCTGGATTGGATGACTCCATAATACGCTGTGTCTCCGCATCGTTCATGGCATAGCGAATGACACTTTCCTTGGCGTCACGGATGCTCTCAATGTCAATGCCGATGGGGGTGTCGCTGATGGCACATGCCACGGCTGTCTTGCAATGACTGAGGTTGAAATGAATGTCTGGGTGTCCGATGATGGAAGGCTTACCGTGCTCACCATATTCAAAGTCTGGCATTTCCGTAATGCCGTATTCCGACTTCAAGCCATTGCACAACAACAGATAAGCAAGGACACACTGCTTGCGTCCAAGCTCGTGCCTGAACTTCAACGCTTTCTCCCTACGCTGTAAGGGAAGATTTTCTATACATTCTTCTGTCTTTTGGATGGAAAAAGCATCCAAATCATCGTTTATGTAAATCATAATGGTGCAAATGTCCGAATTTTTTATTTAACTTTGCCACAAAATAACCAAATAATTTGAGCGTATGAAGCATAAAATCCTATCTCTCATCTCTTTTGCCACATTGGTAGGCACAAGTGTTCAAATGTCAGCTCAGTCATGGATTCCTATTCCGCAGGAGGCAAAGCCTTACACACGATGGTGGTGGCTCGGCTCTGCCGTAGATAAGGAGGGATTGACATACAACCTTGAGGAACTTGCAAAGGCAGGTATCGGTGGAGTGGAAATCACGCCTATATATGGCGTGAAGGGAAATGATGCCAACGAGATTCCTTACCTCTCTCCTAAGTGGATGGATATGCTCCGCCACACTGAGGCTGAAGGTGCGCGCCTCGGCATTGAGACCGACATGGCAACAGGCACGGGATGGCCTTTCGGCGGTCCTCTCGTAACGGAGAGCGAAGCTGCCTGCAAGATGGTGTTCAAGGACGGACAGATGGAGGTGGGACGTACGGGACAGAAGGTGAAGCGTGCCGCACCCGGAGGCGAAGGACTGGTCATCGACCACTTCGACAAAGATGCCGTGGCTCACTACCTTGCACGCTTCGACACGGCATTTGCCAACCAGAAGGTGGCTATGCCTAAGAACTTCTTCAACGACTCATACGAGGTGTACGGTGCCGACTGGACTCCTAAGCTGTTTGAAGAGTTCAAGGCACGCCGTGGCTATGACCTCGAACCGCTCGTTGGTTCATTGCAGGTACCTAATGAGCAGAGGACAGACAAGGATAAGCGTATCATATCAGACTATCGTGAGACCCTTGCCGAACTCCTCTACGAGAACTTCACTACGCAGTGGACTGACTGGGCACACAAGCACGGTTCAAAGACACGCAATCAGGCTCACGGCTCTCCTGCCAACCTCATAGACCTCTATGCGGCAGTGGACATTCCTGAGTGCGAAGGCTTCGGTCTTTCCGACTTCGGAATAGTCAACCTCCGCAAGGATGAAGGCTTCACAAAGAAAAATGACTCCGACATCTCCATGCTCAAGTATGCATCATCAGGTGCACACCTCAGCGGTGCAAAGCTTACGTCAAGCGAGACATTCACATGGCTCACGGAGCATTTCCGCACGTCACTGTCACAATGTAAGCCAGACCTCGACCTCATGTTCATAGCAGGTGTGAACCACGTCTATTTCCACGGTTCATGCTACAGCCCTAAGGGTGCAGAGTGGCCGGGATGGAGATTCTATGCAAGCGTGGACATGAGTCCTAACAACAGCTGGTGGGCAACGATGCCTAAGTTCTCCGACTACATTGCCCGCTGCCAGTCATTCCTCCAGTGGGGCGAACCAGACAATGACCTTCTCGTCTATCTTCCATTCTATGACATGATATACGAACAGCCGGGCACGGTTGCACTCTTCGACATTCACCACATGGCAGAGCGTGCGCCTAAGTTCATCGAGGCTGTACAGACAATAGTAAAGAACGGCTACGATGTGGATTACATCTCTGACCGTTACCTCAACCGACTTGAGGTGAGCGACAAGACACTCAAGATTGACGGCAAGCGTGGCAACTACTCTGCCATCATCGTGCCGGAGGTTCAGTTCATGCCACTCGCAACGCTCAAGAAGATTATAGCTCTTGCAGAGGGTGGCGCAAAGATTGTCTTCGTCAACTCATTGCCTACATCTGTTCCGGGTTACAACAAGAAGGCAGAGCAGAAGGAGTTTGCAAAGCTGATTAAGAACCTACCAGAGTCAATCAAGCTGTCAAACAACTATGCCAACGCTCTCGACCTCACGAATGCTTCAAGCGAGCAGATGCGCTACAAGTACGGACTTAGCTTCATTCGTCGCAAGAACGACAAGGGCTACCACTACTTCATCTCCAATCTTCAGGACAAGAACGTGGATTGCAACGTGCCTCTCAGCGTAAGATGTGCAGGCGTGGTGTTCTTCAACCCAATGACAGGCGAAGTGACTCGTGGCAAGATAGACGAGTATGGCAACACTCACATCCACCTCTATTCAGGCGAGTCAATCATCATCCGTACATTCGACAAGGAGGAGGACCTCGTGGCAGAATATCCTAAGCTTCTTCCTTACAAGTATCTTGACATCCTTGAGTATCGTGCATTCACGTTCAACGGTGTGTGGGACTTGTCCTTCAAGAACGCACAGCCTATTCCTATCACCAAGCGTTACCGCTTCAACGGTGCCAAGCCTTGGACAGACCTCGGCGAGATAGGAAGCGACACATTGCGCAACACCATGGCAACAGGTGTCTATACAACCAAGTTCCGCATGGACCCAACATGGTCGCTCAAGCGTGACTACCACAAGGAAGGTGCAGCAGCCATGCTCCTTGACCTCGGCGACGTGCGTGAGATTGCCACGGTATTCATCAATGACAAGGAGGTAGGCACGGTATTCTCCGCACCTTACCGTCTTGACATTACGGACTATCTCCATGGTGGCGACAACGTCCTCCGCGTTGAAGTCACTAACCTTCCAGCCAACCGCATCGCACAGCTTGACCGCGACGGTGTGGAATGGCGCAAGTTCAAGGAGATAAACGTGGTTGACCTCAACTACAAGAAGACTCACTACAACGACTGGAAACCTGTACCATCAGGACTCAACTCACCAGTCAAGCTCATACCTGCGGTGGTGAAGTAAAAAAGCCCCCCAGCCCCCAAAGGGGGAGGGCTATCCAGTATCAACCAAAAATGAAACAACTCCCCCTTGTCCGTAAGGATGCCCCCTTTGGGGGATAGGGGGCTTCAATATGCAAGGCGAAATACTATCACTAATCGTTGCCGTTTCGTGGACACTAAGCGCACTGTGCGCAGAAGCGGCAAGCAAGAGAATTGGACAACTATCTGTGAATGTAATACGAATGGTGGCATCGCTATCGTTGCTTGCACTCACATTACTCATCTTCACAGGCAGTCCAATACCTAAGTACGCAGACACAAACACATGGTTCTGGCTTAGTCTCAGTGGCTTTGTCGGTTACGTCTTTGGCGACTTCTGTCTGTTCAATGCCTATATACTCATAGGCAGTCGTTTCGGACAACTATTCATGACACTTGCACCACCTACGGCAGCCGTGGCAAGCTGGCTCATATTCGGTGAGACAATGTCGGGAATAGCCATCCTCGGAATGATAATCACAATGTCGGGCATCGGCATTAGCATCCTGTCAAAGGAAAACAAGGACGATGCCAAGTCACACTCACGCTTCCGCCGACTACATACGTCGCTGCCTGCCAAGGGCATCCTCTTTGGCGTGGGCGCAGGCATAGGACAAGGCTTGGGACTCGTACTCAGCAAACTCGGAATGACGTACTACGAGCAGTGCATCCCATCCTCTGATGGCGACGTACTGTCAATCATGCCATTTGCAAGCACCTTCATACGTGCCGTGACGGGACTCGTGGGCTTCATACTCGTCATGCTGTTCACACGCAAGACACGCACCGTCCTTCGTGCCACACATGACGGCAAGGCAATGGCTGCCATGGTGGGACTCACCCTGTTCGGTCCATTCATCGGAGTAAGCCTCTCACTCATGGCTACGCTCTACACCAATCCGGGCATCGCACAGACCATAATGGCAATATCTCCAATACTCATCCTCGCTCCTGCCTACTTCCTCTTCCACCAGAAGATAACACTAAAGGAAATCATAGGAGCAATCATCAGCGTCATTGGAGTAACGATGTTCTTTGTGTAAGACCTAGACCTAGACCCTCTCCCATCCTCCCCCTCTATGGGGAGGTGACTAATGCAATAACATGTTTTCTAAATTTTCGTTTTCTCATAGGTGCGGACAGTCATTCGTCTTTTTACTCCTTTTAACTTCTTTTTACTCCTACTTACTACAATAACATAAAAACAAAGATATGTCACAAGTTAAAATCACAACATCACTCGGTGATATCACCGTGAAACTCTACGATGAGACTCCGCTCCATCGTGACAACTTCCTCAAACTTGCAAAGGAAGGATATTATAATGGAACAATCTTCCACCGTGTAATCAAGGACTTCATGATTCAGGGAGGCGATCCAAACAGTCGTGACCCACAGCCGGGAGCACACTATGGCACAGGCGGTCCTGACTATACCATCCCAGCAGAGATTATCCCAGGCATCTTCCACAAGCGCGGCACACTCGCAGCAGCACGTCAGGGCGACGAGGTGAACCCAGAGCGTCGCAGTAGCGGTAGCCAGTTCTACATCTCATGGGGTAAGGTTTACAATCAGGGACAACTCGGTCAGCTTTCCAAGCAACTCGAAGTACAGGCTCAGCAGCAGATACTCAACAAGCTTGCCATGGAGCATCGTGCAGAGATTATGCAGCTTCGCAAGAACCGTGACCAAGCAGGACTCATGGAGCTTCAGAACGACCTCATTGCCCAGACCAAGGCCATTGCCAAGGAACAAGGCGTGGTAGGTCTCACAGATGCACAGAAGGAGGCATACACAACAGTGGGTGGTGTGCCTCACCTCGATGGTCAGTACACCGTGTTTGGCGAAGTAACTGAAGGACTCGACATCGTTGAGAAGATTCAGAACACAGCCACTCTCCCTGGCGACCGTCCAAAGGAAGACATCATCATGACTATGACTGTCATCGACTAATCTCAAGTTCATTGACGATATAAAAAACAGCGTAGCATCAATTATCTTTTATTGATGCTACGCTGTTTTTAGCATATTTCTTTTTATGTCAATCAAAACTTCTGCTCCTTGGAATCAGACTCCAAAACCATGCCGTCATCAAGAACAATCTTTGTTCTAAAGAACTTGCCACCTGACACCTCGCTCTTTTCCAACCCGTCAAAGATGAAATGCGCCGCTACGAACACAAGCGGTTTACAAGCCAGATATTCCTTTATCGACATTCCCATTCTTATCTGACCGAGAACCTCCTTGTCTGAGTTTATCAGCATTTGATAATAATCTTCATTTTTCACGTATATATAATAGAAACGTGCCTTGTCAGTCACGTCTGCTACAAACACACTATCCTTATCGTACAAAGATATTGTTATTGATTGGCACGTTTTCAAAGTATAATCTACAGAATTAAGTGCCAGACCATAACGCTCATTATTGGGGTCAAGCGTCTGGATAATACGTTTTTCCAGTTCCTCATCCCCGACATAAGGATGTCCTATCACAGACGCCTTACCTTTCACGAACAAACGCAAATCAGCATTTATAGTGTCATCCACCTCATCTGAGAAATAACAATTATGTGCAGAAGTCAGCTTTTCTGGAATCACATAGCAGCAGTTAATGCGATTGCCTTCGTCTCCAATCCAAATAGTCGGTGCCTCATCTTTCCCGCAAGACTGCATACAAAGAAGTCCAAGCAGGCACATAAATAATCTACCTAAAGTCAGTTTTATCTTTTTCTCCATTTTATGGGTTTGCTTTCTTAGGTTAAACAATATGATAATAAACTCGCACAAATGTACATATCTTTTTGCGAAAAAACACAAACAAGCACGAACAAAAAAACATATCAAGTGGGTATTTATGGTATTTTGCGCAAAAGAGAACTTAAAACGAACAAGCGCAGAAGCAGAGATGATGCCACGTTTCCGCCTTTTTGTGAACACAAATCAAGAAATGATACAATTTTGACTTTTTTAACACAATAATGCTTTATGTTTGTCACGATGTATTTATATTTGCCGCAGAAAGTAAAACTAATCCAGCTGGTAAAAAACATAGGTTCGACATGGTCGAATAAAAATCGGTCAAGGTAAATTCTGAAAATGTCCAAGCTCAATGAATAAAACGAGCAAGGTCAATTTAAAAACGAGCTAGCTCAATTTTAAAACGAGCTAGGACTTTTTAAAAACGAGCTAGCTCAATTTAAAATCGAGCTAGGACTTTTGAGGAGTCGAGCTAAGTCGATTTGAATTTGACGGTGACAACCAATATTTATTAACTTATTAATTAACCTAAAATCCTAAATCAAAATGGCAAATTTAAAGTTAATGATTTCAAAAGCCAAGAACAAACACCCAAAGACTGGTGCAGATGGCTTTTCTGCCCGAGTAGTAACCAATGGCACTTCTGACATCAACGAGATTGCTGCTACAGCTTGTCGCAACACAACCATCCACAAAGCGGAGGCAAAGGTTGCCTTCGAGCTTTGCATGGAGGCTGCTGCCGAGCTTCTGAAGCAAGGCATGATTGTTGACCTCGGTCCTGTCGGCAAAATCTACCCAAGCTGTCAGAGCACATGGGTTGACGACGTCGAGAAGCTGAAGCTGGAGGACGTGAAGCCTACGGTTTACTACCATCCATCCAACGACGTGGAGAGTGCCGTCAAGGGCGCAGAACTCCAGTGGAACACCAAGAAGGAGGACAAGGAGAAAGCCAACGGCGATTCTGGGCAGGGCGGCGGCACCGTTGCCCCAACTCCAAGCGATGATGACAACCATGGCGGAGGATTCTAACCGTCCCTGACTTCTGTGTTTATTAGACCCACAGACATTTAAACGAGTAGGAGGAAAACGAATAGGTTTTCTTCCTACTTTCGTTTTCCATCGTCTGTTTTATGGAAAAAACGGACGTTGACGGGCGTTATTTGTTGAAAAACACCCATATTTCAACATTTGTATCATCGAGAATCAACATTTTTAGCCTTGGTGAGAAGGAAAAACACGGTATATTTGCAAGCGAATTTAAGTTTTTAAGTTTGTGAGTTCTTAAGTTTTTTGGTTCTCGCGGATAGCTGTAGGCATGTTTCGTGAAAGCAAAAGAACTTGTCCACAAGAACTCACAAACTTAAAAACTCATAAACTCACATCCGCAAGAACTAAAAAACTTAAAAACTTACAAACCTAAAAACTCATAAACTCACTCGCAAGAACTAAAAAACTTAAAAACTTACAAACCTAAAAACTCAAAAACTTAATATATGAAAAGAAACATAATTCTTATCTCCCTACTTGCACTAACTACCAACATGGGTTGGGCACAGAAGGTTGAGTTCTTCACACCAAGCATTGTCCGCATCGTGAAAGATAACGGACAGGCGGTTGACAAGAAATCAGAAGTGGTCACGGTAGCTCCGCAGAAGGTAAAGGTCAGCAAGACCACTAACGGAGCAACGACTACATACAAGTCATCGACTCTTACCGTTACCGTTGCTGACGGTAAGGTAACATTTGCCGACAGCAAGGGCAACGTCCTCCTTCGTGAGGGCGAGAGCAAGTTCACTCCTATCACCAGCGGTATAGACAAGGGTGCATACAGGGTGAAGCAATGCTTTGCACTCGACAAGGACGAACCTATCTACGGTCTCGGACTTATCCAGAGCGGTAAGATGTCGCAGAGAGGCGAACACAGACTCATGATGCAGAGCAACCTTGAGGACTTTGGCAACGTGTTCCAGAGCATCAAGGGTTACGGAATATTCTGGGACAACTATTCGCCTACACAGATTGACGATAACGCAACGCTCGAACTGGAGAGTCAGGTGGGCAAGGTCATCGACTACTACTTCATGTACGGTGGCAACGCCGACGGAGTGATAGCACAGATGCGCTACCTCTCAGGCAAGGTGCCTATGCAGGCTTTGTGGACGTACGGTTTCCACCAGAGCCGCGAACGCTACAAGAGTCAGAACGAACTGTTGGAGGTCGTTCGCAAGTATCGTGACCTGAAGATACCTTTCGACGGCATCATTCAGGACTGGCAGTACTGGGGAAGCAACTACACATGGAACGCCATGGAGTTCCTCAACGAGGACTTCGGTCAGGCACAGAGGATGATTGACGAGGTACACCAGAGGAATGCGCACATGAGCATCAGCATCTGGTCTTCATTCGGTCCGAACACCAAGGCTTTCAAGGAACTGAAGGACAAGAACCTCCTCTTCAGTTTCAGCACATGGCCACAGAGCGGACTCGGCTTCTGGCCTCCACGCATGGACTACCCAAGCGGTGTGCGTTGCTACGACGTGTATAGCCAAGAGGCTCTCGACATCTACTGGAAGAACCTTTCACGCCTTCACAAGATGGGCATTGACGCATGGTGGATGGACTCTACAGACCCAGACCACTTGGACTTCAAGGACACTGACCTCGACGAGAAGTGTACGGCTGGTAGCTACCGCAGCGTGCGCAACATCTTCCCTCTCAAGGCTGTGGGCGGAGTGTACGACCATCAGCGTGCCGTCGATTCTTCAAAGCGTGTGTTCATCCTCACTCGCAGTTACTTTGCAGGACAGCAGCGCACAGGTGCCAACACATGGAGCGGCGACGTAGGCTCTTCATGGGACAGCTTCCGCAAGCAGGTGCCAATATGCCTCAACTACACACTCACAGCCAATCCTAACGTGAACACGGACATCGGCGGATTCTTCGCTGGCTCTTACAACACACAGGGACACAACTCAGGAACACGCAACCCACAGTATCAGGAACTCTATGTTCGCTGGATGCAGTTCGGAGCATTCTCCACAATGATGCGTAGCCACGGCACAGACGTATATCGCGAACTCTATTACTTTGGCAAGGCTGGCGAGCCTGTATATGACGCACTTGTCAATGCAGTCAAGCTTCGCTACCGTTTCCTTCCTTATATATACAGCACTTCATGGCAGGTTAGCAAGAATGACGACTCATTCATGCGTGCCCTGATGATGGACTTCAAGGAGGACAGGAACACTTGGAACATGAACAACGAATACATGTTCGGTCGCAACGTCCTCGTATGTCCTGTGCTCCGTCCTCTCTACACAAAGGAGAAGATTGTGAAGACTGACGAGCTGAGCGGATGGAACAAGAGCGAGAGCAACGAGGCAAACATTGGCTATCCAAACGTGAACTGGAAGGAGAACAAGCAGTACAAGGTGTATCTCCCAGCAGGAACGACATGGTACGACTTCTGGACAGGCAAGAAGTATGACGGTGGCAAGAACGTGACAACAAGCATTCCGCTCGACCACTCCCCTCTCTTCATCAAGGCTGGCAGCATCCTTCCTCTCGGTCCTGACGTGCAGTACGCCAACGAGAACAAGTATGACAACATAGACATCGTCGTTTATCCGGGAGCAAATGCAGAGTTCACGCTCTACGAGGACGAGGGCGACAACTACAACTACGAGAAGGGAATGTACTCTACCATACGTCTCACATGGAATGACAAGGCTAAGACACTCACCATCGGCAAGCGTCAAGGCTCATTCCCGGGAATGCTTGCCTCACGCACATTCAACGTGAAGATTATCGGTGGAGCAACAAAGACAATAACATATAGTGGCAAAAATACAATAGTTAAATAATCGCATTTAAGATGCCTGCCATCCAAACTGATGGCAGAGATTAAGGTAAAAAGCATTGGCTAAAAAACCGTATTTTAAACTTTAGGATAACAATCTGACGGGGCAGTTCCCATTGCTGGGAACTGCCCTTATTTAGGCACGAGACATATCTTTTTATTGCGTAATAAGAGTTATAATGACAGAAAATTTGTACCTTTGTATTGGAAATAATACTACGAATTGGTGCTTCACATCTAAATACCACACATTCAAACGTTTCCACAACTAATTAACTTTACTTAATTCAAAACCCCATTAAAATGATTAGGAAAATCATCTTAACTTTTTGTGTACTAACCTGCATGGTTCTTAATATGCAGGCTAAGGATTTCACAGGTGTCGTTTGTGATGCAAAGACTAAGCAACCTCTTGGACAGGTAGCAGTCTTGTCTGTGTCTGAAACTAAGTTGTCAAGCCAAGTCTATACAGATGACGAAGGACGTTTCAAGATAACGCCTGCTAAGGATGACGTTGTTTTATTGTTCAAGCTTGTTGGCTATGAAGACAAGAAACTGATTATTGAACAGATTGGCTCGAATGTCGGTACGGTCTTGCTCACTCCAGTTGTCTTGTCAGAGGTCTCTGTCACAGCATCCACAAGCAATCATGATATTGACAAGGACACGTACATCATCACGGATGAGATACGTAAGGGGGCATTCAATGCTGGTGAGATGCTTGGTAAGTTGCCAAACATCATGTATAGCTTTTTTGATACGAAGATAAGAGTGAACGGCAAGGAGAATGTTCTGCTGTTGGTGAATGGAATGGAGAAGCCTGAAAGCTATATCAAAGACATCAATCCAAAGAGAATAAAGTCTGTCGAGGTCATCAACAATCCAAGTGGACGCTATCTGGCGGAAGACTATGAGGCAGTAATCGACCTTAAGCTTTACGAGGATTATATCGGTATGGACTTGGTTATTGGTGAACGACTTATGGCAAAGATGGATAAACTTGACACATGGAATTGGTTGTTCGGGGAAGAACCAAACATAAATTTCACCCAAACACGCAATAATGTCTCATGGAATGTCGGATATGACTATGAATTGAAAAGGGTCGATTTATATGATGGTAACACAACTATTTACCCTGAGCGTATGTCCTCAGGTACTGTAAGGCATGATGATGACGAGGATAACATAAGGAAGAAAGACAATAGTCACAGAGTGTTTGCAGGTTTTGACTACGATATATCAAAGAATCATCAAGTGGCTGCACAGATTAAATACTCAAATGGCGATGGCTACTTGAATATGGCTAATGATATGTGGTACAACAAGCAGGGCGTTACTTATTATGACAAAACTCAGTGGATTTATAAAGATGACAAGATAGATAATCTTGTCGGTTCGTTGTTCTATAATGGTAAGTTTGGAGAGCACTTCAAGATTTATAGCGATTTGAACTACAACTACTACAATGATAAGAGTCACGCATTGGTAAGTCAACAGGATTTATTCGAGACAGAAGTACGCTATATGTCAAAGAAGAATTACCTGCGTTACAATGTTGATGCAACCTATAGTATAGGTAAGTCATCGGTTAAGTTTGGCTATTCAACTACATGGGTAAAAGCTGAGGCAAAGGACATATTGCGTAATATTGGACAGAGTGAAACAGAAGACTATCGTAACAGACTGTTCGCATATTATTCATGTAGGGTGTCTCCTAAGTTCAGTTTCTCCCTTGGTGGTGCAGGCGAATGGATAAGCAACGAATCTTCTTTGGGTAGAGAGTCGCATTTCTCATTCTTCCCTGATGTGAGGTTAATGTATAAGGAAGGAAACAAATTCGACATTACCTTGCAGTACAATAGTGGTGTGACATATCCTTCTTTGTCACAGAGGATGCAGACATATAGGTTGGACTCTCTGTCTATGTTCATCGCTAATCCAGAACTGAAGCCTATGGACACGCATAACATTTCGGTGAAACTGCGCTTCTTCAACTGCCTTACATTGACCCCATCCGTACAATTCAGTCCGAGCAATCATCAGGACTATTATTCATTGATGGATGATGGTTATGTGTCACGCAGCTATGTCAATTCTGATTTCAAGTTTTATTCTGTTAGACTTGACTTTAACAAGACGCTGTGGAATCGCTTGCAAATTGCAGCAAATGTGGCATTGGGATACGATAAGTTTACATATAATGAGTGCGACAATAGTTCAAAGCATCTGACAGGTAGATGTACTTTCGCATATTTATTGAATCGAAGTACAATGTTTCTTTTAGAGTATCAGAGCATGAACAGGAAGTATCTCTCGCTTCAGGGATATTCTTGGGGTGGAGATAATAACATTATGCTTGCCACCCAAAAGAAATTCTGGCATGACAAAGCACAGGTTATGCTTGGATATATGCCACCAATACATGCTTTGGAAGGAAAATCTGCCAGAGGCATTCAGACTCCTTTCTACAGTCTTGAACGTGAAAACAATCAGAATGTGTTGTTTAGAAATATGCTTATACTTCGTGTCAATGTCCGTCTTGATTACGGCAAACGTACAAAGAAGAAGACATACGAATCAACTGTGGACGAAGAAGTGGTAATAAAAGATTAAAACATAAATAGCACCCATATCTCTCAGTCGGGAGATATGGGTGTAATTGTTATTTTAGTGAATGCGAACATCCACCACGGTCAACTTTGAAAACATAATCATCACTTATGGCATAGCCTTTATTCCTTCATACTCCACATTCCACTTGCCATTCTTTGGGAATCCTGGGAGTGACTCAGTGCATCCATCCCAGCCTGCACACATAAGGGCGACGGCTGTAAGGAGACCGCCGTTGCCGGGGAGGTAGCAACGAAGACGTCCGTCCTGATAGTTGTGGCCATTGACGAGGTACGTATTGGTACGCTTGTCCATAAGGAGTGCGTCGATGGCTGCATCGGGATTGCCCACCCTTACGGCACACATACACGTCATAGGATAGTCCCATCCCCATGTCTTGTTCCAGTTCCAACTGTTCATCACCCAGTCGAGCGTCTGCGACATCGTCATCTTGTCATACTGAGGCGAGAAAGGAAGCACGCCACACGCACCGAGCACCGCCATGTGGTCGCTATAGAGAGACAGCGGAACGGTAGGCGACTTGTAGCTCTCTGCCGTCTCGGCTGCGGCATACACGCCATCCTTTGCCATGAGTGGCGACATCTTGTCAATAATCTTCTGCCAGTCGTCACGTGGCTGTTGCCCAAGTCGCTGCCTCCACTGCTGTGCCACGCCAAGGGCATAATGCCAGTAGGAAAGCTCGAAAGGAGGATTGACCGTCTCGCTTGCCTTTAGGGTTTCCTGAGCAGGAATGCATCCCTTGAGTACATAACGGTCGTGAGCCTCATCGTACGTGGCAAACGAAGACATGAAGCGTGCTGTTTCGTCCACAAGATTGCCGTATCTGTGAAGTACAGCCTCATCGCCCGTTGCCCTATAAAGCAACTCGCACAAATATATGAGATGAGGCTGCTGCCATACGAGGAACGAGCCCACGTTAGATGGTGCTTCCGCAGCTGAAGGGTCAGTCATCTTCATCCATCGTGCGCCGTCAAAGCCCTGTCGCTGCGCTATCTCACGTGCCATTGGCAAGGCACGTTCATACCAAGGAAGGGTACGAGAGAGCATCTCAGGGTGTCCCCATAGTGCAAAGTGAGCTTGATGCCACCATATCATTTCGAGATGGAACTTGCCAAACCACGAGTTGTATGTCAGTCCCGTTTCCTGAGGAGGCGTACTACCAGCGCATTGTATGGCAAGTAGATACTGCGACAGCACTACCCTACGCTCCAGCTCCTTGGCACGTGGGTCGGTACAACGACTGAAATCCACGGCAGCACCTTTCTGCCAGTATTCGTTCCAATATGCCTTGGTACGCTCAACGGACTTGTCCGCATATTCATAGCCGTGGTCAGGAATATCCTTGCAGAACTCCAGCTGAAGAGTCCATCGCCTGTTGCTTGGGGTGATGACTATTTCGTTGTTGTCGATGTTCATTCCCTTGATTTCGGAGAACGTTACCATTATATAATACATCTGGCTGTCAAGCGTATGACGAAGGAGAATCTGCCCTCCTCCTGCGTGACCGACAAGCATACCTGAATGATGGTGGACGGTGTCGCTCCAGTCGCACGCATCATCGCTGTGCTTGCCCGTAGGATAAGGCAGACGGATGACAACCTTGTGCATTGCCGCATCATCTATGCTTGCCACCACCTTGTCCTTCTTCGCATCGCACGACGTCTGCACCCTTATCCTCTTGCCATTACACTTGAACGATGAATATATGATGCCATCCCACATGTCAAGCGTCTGTGATATGCCGGTTATCTTGTCTGCCTCCATACCCACGAAGCCCACCGTGCCGAGATGCACACGATGAGGATTGGCACGCAGGTAGTCACTCGCAGCCTTCTCCCTACCCGTCTTCCATTGGCATGAGTACCACTCTTCCCTTCCACGTCCGAAGTCGAAAGCCTTCAGCGCATCCTCCGCCTTATATCCCTCCTCATTAGGGAACGAATGCCATCCCCACTGAGCCATAGTACCCAGAGGCACACCATTGCGATACAACTCAGGGAACGTCTGAAGTCCCGTAACGTCACACGTGAATGCAAACTCACCATTGCCCACGCTCAGCGAGCCGAGCGTATCAATCTGCGTTATATGCGGATTATGTCGGGTGACAAGCGCACGTCTGTCAATCTTTGCACCAGCCGCCATCGCCATCATCACCACGAATATAAAGATAACCGTCTTTTTCATTGGTTAGAGTCAAAACTTGATTTGAGTTATAATATCAGCACAAAGGTATGACACTTTTCCCGAAGCAACAAACAAAAAGGGGAAGAAAAACCTTTTCCTCCCATTTTTGATGAAACCACTCCCCTCACCTCAATTCGGTTAGATGTGTTACCCCCCCCATAAAAATAGGCAACAAAATCTAACGGTACATCTGCCACCGACGAGACCCATATCTCCTGAACTTTACACCCATATCATTTTAGTTTTACACCCATATCTCCCGAGCTGGAGATATGGGTGTAAAAACAAAAAGACTACGTTGTTATCTACGAACAACATAGTCTTTTATTTTGTGCGCCTGACAGTCAAACAAAGTTGAAATCAAGAGAAATTCCATGAAATAAATTTTGAAAATATCTTCGTAATAATCAGTAACATATTTTTCTTATTATTTCATTGGATTTCGTTTTTATGACCTATTTATGACCTATTTTACAGATTAGCCTCAACACAAAGACACCACCATAGTGTTTCTGATAATTTTGAAAATCTCACTTACTATCATGTCATACACCTTATATTATACAGGCATTGAACAAAAAGTTTAGCACCTTATATTTTGAGTATTCAACTTCTTAAATGTTTCATTTATGTGTACAAAATCACATAAGTGAATGTATATTTGCTTTATAATAAGCAAAAAGAGTATTACTATCTATATTTCAGTGATTTATAATATTCACTTATTATAGAAGTGAATTTTTTTGTGTTTACTAGAAACTTAGCAGGTCGTATGTTTCTAATAATTCCTCTTGTCTGATACCGAGGTAGATTTTTGTAATTGCCACACTTGAATGATTAAACAATTCAGACAACTTGATAAGTGCCATTTCACTGTTTGGACCTGCTTGTTCAACTACTTTACGACCGAAGGTCTTACGCATTGAATGGGTGCTAAAATGACCGATTTTAAGCCCATAGGAAGCCTTAATATCTTTCAAGAGAACATTTATACGCTGTATTGAATAAACAGTGTTCTTTTGGCTGACAAAACACTTCTCTGACATATCAATAATACCTAGTGCATCATAACAGTCTTTTATGTGCTTCTGAAAATTCTTGTTTATCTTTATTTCTCTTCTTTTCTTTGTTTTCTTTTCTTCAATGGTGAATTTATCACCATCAAGAAGCATAGCCCATGTAAGAGTTAGAATATCACTAATACGCAAGCCAAAGAACGAACCACAACCTAGAAGAAGTGACATTCTATAATTACCATCACGATACAACCTCTGAATTAGATTTATCATTGTGTTCCACTCTAGATAATCGCTTGTTGTATACGAATTTTTGACAGACATAATATTTCTCTTTTATTTGTTAGACTTTCTTTCTGGTTTTTATGATAACTTCCTCCTAGTGCCCCAACCATTATTCTTGTACACGAAAGCCTCAGCCTCATCTTTTGAGAAGAATGTTTGAACTTTTGATGCACATGAAGCATCATCGCACACAAATGTGTATTGCCAAACTCCCCAATTACGACCACATGGAGCATAATAATATTGACCAAGTTTTTTTGCTTTCATGTTTTTTCATTTTTTATTGTTTATACTAAATCGGTATCAATCGACGATACCGATTATTCGTTCTTCTTTAAAGCCTCTCCAAGCCATCTTCTCCACATCAAGGTAGGCGAACATTCCATAATAGCGTTTAGGAATGCCATTGCCATTCACATTAGCCTTAACTGCATCTGATTGAAGAGTCCCGACTGCGTATCTGATAGAGCCATCAACCTTCTGATAGCAGAAGCGAACAACCTCACCACGCATCATGCGTTTCTTCAATGTTTCAAGGAGTAGAGCCTTACTTAATGCTGTTGCCTCGTCTATTTCATTATTTAATTTGTTGATAACCTTAACAGCGTTCTCTCCAATATTGCTAATGTTAATTGAAATAGCCTTCATATTTTGATATTTAATTAAATTACTAATTGCTTTATTTTTATTGCAAAGGTATTTCACTTTTGTTAATATGACAAAGTTTTTGAATATTATTTTGGCCAAAAAAAGCAAAAAAAAGTACAGATTTGTATATTTACCAGAATCTACCTGTATTCCAGTATGTTACTATAGTTGATAATCTGATTTAATACAAAATAAACATTATTATTTTTCAGAAAATGAAAAAAGAGATAAAAACACACGCCCAACGGTTAGAAATGCGCTTAATCCCTTGATTTAAGCAAAATTTTGGTTGGTATAATACTGTACAAGCGTGGTCAAAAAACTTCTGTTTATTTAATTATTTTGTTAATTTCCTCATTGAATATTTCCTTTATATAATCTTTCCCTAGTATAATGCAAATAAAGTTAATGGCTTGTTGAATCGATTGGAAAGATATGTTATTTTTTTCCAAGCATTGTCGTAAAACGTCCTTTCTAGCCTCAATATCATCTTGTCCAAACGAAAGTACACTAGACTCTCTTATGGCGGCTCTGAGGGCATTATATCGTGCTTTTTGGCTATCGGAAATTCTTTTTCTTGTTAGTTCACTTTGTTTCTTTCCAAACATTGGGTTTAGATTACCCTTTTTTGATGGTTGATTTTGTTGTTGAATTTTTTTGATTTTTTCC
>JAFZVY010000090.1 GCA_017617575.1 Bacteroidaceae bacterium
AATGCACTGTTCAGCTAACTGCGATATGAACGGTGAGAACACAGCTATCTTCTTCGGTCTTTCTGGTACAGGTAAGACTACTCTCTCTACAGACCCTAAGCGTAAGCTTATCGGTGACGACGAGCACGGATGGGACGATGAGGGCGTATTCAACCTCGAAGGTGGTTGCTATGCTAAGGTTATCAACCTCTCTAAGGAGAATGAGCCAGACATCTACGGAGCTATCAAGCGTAACGCTCTCCTCGAGAACGTAACAGTAGATGCTAACGGTAAGATTGACTTCAACGATAAGTCAGTTACTGAGAACACTCGTGTATCTTACCCAATCAACCACATCAAGAACATCCAGCCAGGATCATCTGCACCAGCTGCTAAGAACGTTATCTTCCTTTCTGCTGATGCATTCGGTGTACTCCCACCAGTATCTATCCTTACTCCAGAGCAGACTCAGTACTACTTCCTTTCTGGATTCACAGCTAAGCTTGCTGGTACAGAGCGTGGTATCACAGAGCCAACTCCAACATTCTCTGCTTGCTTCGGTCAGGCATTCCTCGAGCTTCACCCAACAAAGTATGCTGAGGAGCTCGTTAAGAAGATGAAGAAGTCAGGTGCTAAGGCATACCTCGTAAACACTGGTTGGAACGGTACAGGTAAGCGTATCTCTATTCCAGATACACGTGGTATCATCGACGCTATCCTCGATGGTTCTATCCTCAAGGCTGATACTAAGAAGATCCCTATGTTCGACTTCGAGGTTCCAACAGCTCTTCCAAACGTAAACCCAGCAATCCTCGACCCACGCGACACTTATGCTTCTGCATCTGAGTGGGAGGTTAAGGCTAAGGATCTTGCTGCTCGTTTCATCAAGAACTTTGCTAAGTACACTACTAACGAGGCTGGTAAGGCTCTCGTTGCAGCTGGTCCACAGCTCTAATAGAGTACTTAACTTGACAATATTAAGGCGACATCCAATTTTGGATGCCGCCTTTTTTATGTTAAGAATTGATTTTATAGGAATAGGAATGAACGAAAAATATCATAGTATATATTTTAAGCATAAATTATCATGAATTTGCCACGAATGATCATTAATATAAATTTCTATATTATAGAAATCTATTCATGAAAATTAAATTGTTACGTAAAAATATTAATGATCATTCGTGGCAAATTAATGGTAATTCGTGTAAAAAATAATATTGTATAAAGTTATTCTTAAATCATATCATAAGAACTAAAATAAAAAAAATTATAGAAAAATTTATACCTTTCTTCCATTTGCAATTGAGTTGCATTTATTAGTTCATACCTTTGCAGCGTAATTTTAATAGAAGTAGTAAATAGTAGTAAAATGGAGTAAAAAGAAGTAAAGAGACGATAGTTTAATATATTATTTATCATTTGTATTATGCGTTCTGAATGCTTTTATCCGTATGCATAAATAATAGATTTGAAATTTGACATTCAAACATTCGTCCTTTTGCTACTCTTTATTTCTTTTAATTCCCTTTTACTCCATAAAATAAAAACTATATGGAAGAAATATTTGATTTGATTAACGAGATGTCCCCATTCTTATTGTTGGGATTCTTATTGGCAGGATTGATGCATGCGTTTGTTCCAAACACATTATATACGCGATATTTGTCGGGTAATAAGTTTAGTTCGGTAGTATATTCTGCTTTGTTTGGTGTGCCTCTCCCACTCTGTTCATGTGGAGTCATTCCTACGTCTATGTCATTACGTCGTGAGGGAGCTTCAAAGGGTGCCACTGTGTCATTCCTTGTATCTACTCCACAGACGGGAGTTGACTCTATCATCGCTACATATTCATTGATGGGTCTTCCTTTTGCCATCATACGTCCTCTTGTAGCCTTCTGTACGGCTATTTTTGCAGGTCAGATGGTAAATGTACTGGATAAGGAAGATGACGTTGTAGCAACGGCTTCTAAAGCCAAAAAAAACGATATGGAGAATCTTTCATTCATGGATAAGATTAAGGAAGCCCTTAAATACGGTTTTGTTGAGATGATGGAAGACATAGGTAAGTGGCTCGTGATTGGTCTTGTCATAGCAGGTCTTATCACGGTTCTTGTACCAGACAGCTTCTTTGAGGCATTCAAGGATAACTCATTCTTGAGCATATTGTTTGTACTCTTATTCAGTATTCCTATGTACTTGTGTGCTACAGGCTCTATTCCTATTGCTGTGGCTCTTATGCTCAAGGGACTTACTCCTGGTGCTGCTCTTGTACTTCTCATGGCAGGTCCTGCATCAAATATGGCTTCAATACTTGTTATAAATAAAGTATTGGGTAAGAAGACACTTCTTATTTATCTGTCAACAATCATTTGTGGTGCTATATTATTTGCCTTGGGTATTGACTATCTCTTGCCAAGGGAATGGTTTGTGCCAAGTGTAGGAATGCATGGCGATTGCTGTGACGAAGGTTCATCTTGGTTCTCCATTGGATGTACTATATTGATGGCATTACTCCTTATCAATGCCCTTATTCATAAGTTGAGAGGACATTCACATTGTCATTGCCACTGTCATGAGGATAATTGTGAGTGTTGTGGAGACGACCATTGTGATGATGCTGTAGTGTTTCACATTAAGGGAATGAATTGTAACCATTGCCGCACTAATGCTGAGAAGGCTATCCTTAGTGTTGAAGGTGTGGAATCAGCAAGCGTCATTCTTGAAACTGGAGAGGCAAAGTTTACAGGTCATGCAGACAAGGAAGCAATAAAATCTGCTGTTGAAGCATTAGGATTTGAAGTAGATTTTTAGGAATATAGTGGAGTAAAGAGACGAATGTTTTTCGTTTTGTACAGTTCTGTTAGAAAGAATATAAGCAAACAGACTATCGTCTCTTTACTCCTATTTACTACTTTTTACTCCTTTTAACTCCAAACAAAATATATGTCATATTGTCATAGTAAATAAGACTTAATGTCAAAAGGTGTGCCATAATGTGAATAGAATCACTTGTGGCACACTTTTTGTATAAGTATTTTTGTGCAAACGAAAAACATTATGCACATACAGTAAAGATTATTAATAACAACTAAAAATAGGAGATTCAATTATGAAGATTCAACCATTAGCAGACAGAGTTCTTGTTCTTCCTGCTCCAGCAGAAGAAAAGACAATCGGAGGTATTATCATTCCTGACACAGCAAAGGAAAAGCCACTTCAGGGCGAAGTAGTAGCCGCAGGTAAGGGTACTAAGGACGAGGAGATGATTCTCAAGGTTGGTGACAAGGTACTTTATGGTAAGTATTCTGGCACAGAACTCGAATTTGAAGGTGTTAAGTACCTTATGATGCGTCAGAGCGACGTTCTCGCAGTTCTTGCATAATTCCTATGTCCTTCGGGTCAAATAACATATAATTACTTTATAACAACAACAATTGGTCTCTGCCCCCTAATTCTGAGACCGCCCAATTACTTTCCCGTGGTCAGTGAGACCGCTTCGCTAAGTTGAGGGTTGGGGGATTAAGTTATGGCTAAAGATATTAAATTCAATATAGAGGCTCGCGAGCAGCTTAAGAATGGTGTTGACCAGCTCGCTAATGCAGTAAAGGTAACTCTTGGTCCTAAGGGTCGCAATGTTATCATCGAGAAGAAGTTTGGTGCTCCACACATCACTAAGGATGGTGTTTCAGTTGCTAAGGAGATTGAGCTTGCTGACCCATTCCAGAACACAGGTGCACAGCTTGTTAAGTCAGTAGCTTCAAAGACTGGTGACGATGCAGGTGATGGTACAACAACTGCTACAGTTCTTGCTCAGAGCATCTGCTCTAACGGTCTCAAGAATGTGGCTGCCGGTGCTAACCCAATGGATCTTAAGCGTGGTATCGACAAGGCTGTTGCTAAGGTTGTTGAGCACATCAAGGCTCAGAGCGAGCAGGTAGGTGACAACTATGACAAGATTGAACAGGTTGCTACTGTATCAGCAAACAACGATGGCGAAATCGGTAAGCTCATTGCTGATGCAATGAAGAAGGTTTCTAAGGATGGTGTCATCACTATCGAGGAAGCTAAGAGCCGTGAGACAACTATCGGTGTTGTTGAGGGTATGCAGTTTGACCGTGGTTATCTCTCTCCATACTTTGTTACTAATACAGAGAAGATGGAGTGCGAGATGGAGAACCCACTTATCCTCATCTATGACAAGAAGATTTCTAACCTTCAGGAGTTCCTTCCAATCCTCAACCCAGCTGCACAGACAGGACGTCCAATCCTCGTCATTGCTGAGGATGTAGAGTCAGAGGCTCTTACTACACTCGTAGTTAACCGTCTCCGTGCTCAGCTCAAGATTTGTGCTGTCAAGGCTCCAGGATTCGGCGACCGTCGTAAGGCTATGCTCGAGGATATCGCTATCCTTACTGGTGGTGTTGTTGTATCAGAGGAGAAGGGCTTGAAGCTTGAGCAGGCTACTATCGAGATGATGGGTTCTGCTGAGAAGGTTACTATCTCTAAGGATAACACTACTATCGTTGGTGGTAAGGGTAAGAAGGAACTTATCCAGGAACGTATCAACCAGATTAAGAACGAAATCAAGAATTCTACATCTGACTACGACAAGGAGAAGCTTCAGGAGCGTCTCGGTAAGCTCTCTGGTGGTGTAGCTGTTCTCTATGTAGGTGCTGCATCAGAGGTAGAGATGAAGGAGAAGAAGGATCGTGTTGACGATGCTCTCTGCGCTACACGTGCTGCTATCGAGGAAGGAACTATTCCTGGTGGTGGTGTAGCTCTCATCCGTGCCATCGAGTGCCTTGAGGGTCTTGAGGGCGAGAATGCTGATGAGACAACTGGTATCAAGATTATCAAGCGTGCCATCGAGGAGCCACTTCGTCAGATTGTAGAGAACGCTGGTCTTGAGGGTTCAGTAGTTGTAGAGAAGGTACGTAGCCAGAAGGGTGACTTCGGTTACAACGCTCGTAAGGACACATACGAGAACCTTCGTGAGTCAGGTATCATCGACCCAGCTAAGGTTACTCGTGTAGCTCTTGAGAATGCAGCTTCTATCGCTGGTATGTTCCTTACTACAGAGTGCGTAATCTGCGATGCTAAGGAAGACAAGCCAGAGATGCCAATGGGCGGTGCTCCAGGCATGGGTGGTATGATGTAATAGTTAGTAAAGAAGCTTTACATAATCATAATTGAAGAGGAACAAGATTTTCGGGTCTTGTTCCTCTTTTTTATTGATAAATTTCAAATTGATGAATTATCATCTTTCTTCAAAAAAAATCAAATATTGTCGCTATTATTTATTATTTTGTGTTATTGTTTTGCTTGATGAATTCTGCTGGTAAGAGATTTGTTTCTTCCTTAAATACTTTATAGAAGTGGGTACGGCTGATACCGCACTGGTCTGCAATAGCTTCAATGCTCCAGTCTGGGTGCTCTGAAAGTAAATGTTTTGCTTCCTCAATTCGTAATGTGGTAATCCATTTTGAATATGAGTCGTAGCCTGAAGTTTTCACCCAGGCAGATAGTTGTCGACTTGGCACACCCATCTCTTTGGCGGCATCATCGCGTCTGATGCCATTTTTTAGATGATAGCCATGAGATACCCATTGCTCAACTGCTTGTCCGATATGTTGCATATCACTTTGATTGACGGTTGTCTGTCGATGGTTTATTTCATCTTTTTCACTTCTTTCTGCCTCTCGCATCCTGCTGGCAGCGCTGGTCATCACGTAGCGCACAAAGCAGAACCACATATATGAGATTGAACAAAGTACCAGAGACACAAACACGACTAACCACTGTGGAGGTAGAAAAATGCAAAAAGGAGCTGTTAGTGCGATTATGGTCATTGCTACTATACTCACTTGCATCCAGCGTAGTAAACCGTCTTGTTGGTAGTCAAAGTAGTCATCAAGTACCTGTTTCATGCGCTTCAGTTCGTTTGTGATGTTTCTGGCATAATATATTTGCATTAGACCGAAAATGCTACTGGCTAATGCTTCTGCCCATACAAGATGTGGTGAGTCGCCTTTTTGTGTATTATTATCAGTCAGTAAAGCTATGCCAACTATGGTTATAACTATCAGCCATGTCGGTATGCCAATCCACATGGATACCTTCCCCACAGAACCTTGCTGTTGAAGGTTCTGGATGCTCAATGCGAGCAATGCCGATACTGGTACCAATATTACAAGATTTAGCATTACTGCCTGTGTAATACCAGTTTGTCGAAAACCGAAGATGTATTGCAATAGGAACTGTGCGCTTAATAGCAGTAAGCCTGCTGTTATCATCCAACGTGAACGATTGGCTGCCCCGTCCTCTTTTACATTCGGGGGTAGCAGTGTAATTAGCGCTATCGCCATCATTGCCGTCATTACCACGGCTATTAGTTGCAATTCTTTCATATCTTGCAAAATAAAATAAATTTCTCCATTCAACCAAGAATTAATGTCTTAAATCGTGCTTTTGCACGAAATAATACAACTACAAGCACGATTTAATACAACTATGCACGATTTAATACAGTCTTTTTTAGGAATAAAAGCGTATTTTTGCTACTGAAACATCAAATGTTCATCAATTATCAACTAACATAATAACTAATCTAATAAAAACAATCATTAATGGACACAAACGATTTAGATTTTTACGTAAGGAATTCCAATCTTACGCTCTCTTTTAAAGAAGAAGAGCATAGTATTGGTAACGAAAGTGATTGGGGAGATAATGTTACCATGTCGCCTGACAAACCTTCGTCAAAATTCACGCTTACTATCAAGGTCAACCGTCATGGCAGTAAAGATGTAGCTGAATACTTTAGTGAGACTATAGGAGGAACACCTCATTGTACTGCGGACTATTCTTGTGATGCACTCCCAGACAAGCTTAATTTCGCTGTTAAGGGCAAATTGGCTTTTAGTACACAGGTTTGACATAGAAGTTCTTAGCTTTAAATATGAGTTTAACTAAATTGAATGTAGATAATGAAATTACATATATTAAGTAAAAATATTCTTGCAATTTTGTTGACAATTTTTGCATTTACGACTGGACAAAGTGCTTTGGCGCAGATAACCATCAGCACGGCAGCCGAATGGGACATTTTCGCTTCTAACGTCAATAGTGGCACTACTTACAGTGGTCAGACTGTAATGCTGACGGCTGACATAACAATTAATACTGGAGCTGGTACAAGCAGTACAAACAGTTTTAGTGGCACTTTCGAAGGTTGTGGTCACACACTGACATTAAACCTGACGCATAGTGGTGGTGGCGATGCCTTTATTGCTCCGTTTAGATTCATAAAAAATGCCACTATCAAGCACTTGCACACAGCTGGCATCATCACCACCAATGGTAAGATGGCGGGTGGAATTGTTGGCGACTCTTGGGGAGCGTCCACAATTCAGAGTTGTCACAGCAGCGTGACAATCAGTTCATCTATCAGTGGCGATGGTACTCATGGTGGCTTGGTTGGTAGGGTGAATAATGGTACGCTCACTATAAACGACTGCCTTTTTGATGGTAGCATCACAGGAACAAGTACCAATAGTTGTGGAGGCTTCGTTGGTTGGAAAGAGGCATCGCTAGTGTTGAATCGTTGTCTGCAAGCTGGAGAACTATCTGGAATCAGTGATAACGGTGGTGCAACATTCTGTCGTTACAATTCTGGTTCAGTAGATTTCACTACCTGTTATTATAGGATGGTTCATGGGTCTGATTATGGAAGTAAACCATATCAGGGAAATCAGACTTCTGCAATTGGTAGCACACTGCAAGGTCTCCTCGGCTCGACTTGGGAAGTTAGTGGTGATTATGTATTCCCTATCATGGATGTAAAGAACCTCGTCACTGCAACTATCGGTGGAGTGAATTCTGATTATATCTGCACTGGTGACGAAATAAAGCCAGAACCTACGGTAACTGCTATGGATGGCACGGTGCTTATAAAAGATATGCATTATAGTTTGGAATGGAGTGGTGATGGCACAACTGCAGGTGACTATTCGCTGACTATTACTGGAATATCTCCTTATTACGGTTCACTTAATGTAGACTACATAGTTAGTGTACCAATTATACCCATAACCACATCGTATGTAGATGCAGCTGGCACATTGCACGAAGTTGAGGCCATCCCGTTGGATAACACTATGACCACACTTTCGGAAGGCACATATGTTGTAAACAGCAACGTAAAATACACTAGCACTGTCACTATTGCTGGTGACGTTACGCTAATTCTTGCTGACGGCTACACAATGAGTATCGGCGACGATGACAATCCATTACTCTCCGAAAGATGCATGTATAGCCCTTACAACCTCACTATCTACGGTCAGTCACTTGGTACAGGATATTTGAAAATGTACAGCAATAGCCACGATGGCATTTATATTAGTAATGATAAGAACTACACTCAGCATAGTGGCAATGTACTCATTGTGCACCATAGTGGTTCTTGTATATATAATGGAAATGTCATCCTCCGTGGTGGCACGCTTGATGTAGAGAGTGGAGGTAATGCTTATGGTGACATTTATGCTAAAACTATCAGCATTCTTGGCGGAAAATTGTGGGCACGGTTTAAGGGACTCAATGGTCAACATGGTATCACTCTTGGCTTTACCAATTCCACCGACCTTATTTATGCCTACAAATATAATCCAAATGGTTTCAAATTTGAGATTGTAAGTGGCCAAACGCTTGTTGATGAATATGGATGTCCTTATAGCGGAACGCTTCGCTATAATGGTGCTCGGTATGATTTCGAAAAAAATACGTTGAGACCTGTCACTGGGGTTACATTGACGAAGAGCGAATACGACTATAACGATGTATCTGTTACGTTAGATGGAACATCACCGACAATGGTAAACATCCCAGTGGATGTTCAGGTGAATGCAGTCACATTAGCTCGCGACTTTTCTAACGGAAAGTATGCAACGCTGATTCTACCATTTTCTATGACTGATGACATGACGCTGGTTGGTGCAAACATATATCAGTTCGTGGGTGTGGAAAAAATTAACGGTCAGTGGGTAGCCACAATGGCGACTCCAACATTGCCACTACAAGCCAACATACCATATCTGGTAGAGCCTATTACATCTGATTTGATTGATGGTAAACTCACATTTGATCTTAATGGTGGCACAGTTACGTTAAAAACTGGTGAAAGTAACAACAATAGTAGTGAAACAGACTGGCAGTTTGTCGGCACATATAAGCGACTGACATATGGTACTGCTCCGTTCAGTGGTCACGTATATGGTTTTGCATCAAAAAACAAGACTGTGGATGGTGTTGATGTGAATGCAGGTGAGTTTGTGTGTGCTAAAGAGGGTGCTGCTGTACCTCCACTACGATGTTTTCTGACATATAAGAATGGTGAACAGTTTGCAGGTGTAAGAGGTATGACTCGTGGTACGGCTACTGAAGAACTGCCTCAAAGCATTACTGTGCGTTTGGTAGGAACTAATGGCGAAACCACTAATATTGTTTCGATGGACATTCGTTCAGGTGAATTATCAACTGATGGCTGGTATTCAATGGACGGTATGAAACTCGATGGCAAACCTACTAAGAAAGGACTATATATTCATAATGGTAAGAAGGAGGTTCTGAAATGAAAAATAAAGCATATATAAAGCCTACATTGCGTGTTGCACAACAACAACTTCGTATGCAATTACTTTGTGGTAGTGGTATAAAATCATACGATGATGATTTTGCCTACATGCCTAATGTAAAAAAGGCTGATAACGAGTTGGCATAAAATCTCATAAAAAGATATGAGAATATACTGAACCTCTATTCAGCTACTGAAATGTTTGCGCTCATCGCCTATTTGGTGTTCTTGGTATGGCGATAAGTAAAAGAAGCTTTACATAATCATAATTGAAGAGGAACAAGATTTTCGGGTCTTGTTCCTCTTTTTTAGTTGATGAAAAAACATTATATTTGCATAGAAATAAACTAATACGATAAGTCTATGGATAAAATCAACTTTGACAATTTACCTTCAAACTACTCCGTTTGTACATTTGCTGATTGTCCGTTGGCATCAACCTGCCTTCATCAGTTGGCATACTATGAGCTTGCTGGTCGTACTGATTTCTTACGACTAATAAGCCCTCGTTTATGTTCCAAGGATGAAAAGTGTTCTCGCTATCGTGACAACATGCCACAGCGTTATGCACGTGGATTTACCAAGATGCAAGACCATATGCTTACCACCCAGTTCCGTAGGTTCAAGATTTTGATGATGAGCAGATATCCACGTAGCACATACTATGCTTTGCGTAGTGGAAAGGTACTTTTGTCTCCAAAGGAACAAAACTACATCCTTGGTGTCTTACGCAAAATAGGAATAACGGAAGACCTGAAATTTGACAGTTATGAGGATACTGTTGTATTTGATGAATAACAATTACTTACAGTGTTAATATTTCTTACGCTTATTAGACAAGTGTCTAATGCCCATTAGACACTTGTCTAAAAGGCGTTAGACAGTTGTCTAATCGCCTATAGACTTTTTAGTAATCTTTTTTAATGATTTTAGTTGACTACTTTACGTCTAATTTATTCTAAAGGTTGACTTAGATTTATATATTTTTTGTAATTTTGCAACAGAGAAAAAAAATAACACGATAGATATGCAAGAAAAGTGGAATCAATTCGTCTATTATCTATGCGAAAGCAAGAAAAATGGCGTCAATGAGTCTGACTACCATTCTACAATAGAAGCTCAACTTCAATTGTTGGGTTGGATGAGCTATAAGAATGAGATATGTCATAAGCCAAACCTTCCTATTGGCAACAATGGATATATCCAGCCAGATATTATTATCCAAAAAGATGATGTAAAGCAGTTTGTAATCGAGGTTAAGCAACCTCGACACATACAGATTGATAAAGACCGTGACCAATTGGTTTCATATATGCGTCAGTTAAAACTAAACGTGGGCATATATATTGGTGAGCATATCGAAATATTCTATGACCTTCCAGAAAGTGAAAACGCTGTTTCCGTACTTATTGTACCATTGGAACTTGACAACAAGCAAGGAGAGCGTTTCATTGAACTATTCTCAAAGGATAACTTCAGTAAGGAATCTATTGCCAAGTTCTGTGAGGAACGTATCAACGAATTGCGTCATGAGGAGAATTTAAATAAAGTTAAGTCTCTTTTAATAAGTGATGCCCAAGAGCAGATTTCAAAGGGTATGAAGATGTATTTAAAGGAGACGTATGGTAACTTATTCTCTGAAAGTGATATAGATGAAATTCTTGATTCACTTGTTTTCTCAACAAAAATACAAGGAGAACCAGAGTCAGTAATTATTGACGCACCTCAACCAATTATTCATAGGCTAAACAACAACGTTGACAATCAACAGAGAACTTACGATTCAACACAATATTCTATTAATGGTAGTGATTTTCTTAACAAACGTCGTTTTGTTCATAAAGTAGTGAAAACATATGTAGAACAACATCCTACAGCTACATTTTTAGAATTGGAAAAGATATTCCATCCGAAACTTCAAGGGTCACTTGGAGTTATTCGTGCTACTAAAAATATTAGTGAAAAAGAATATGTTAGATATCTTATGAGTAATAAAGATTTAATGCAAAGTGCGGATGGTACTATTTTTGCTGTTTGTTCTCAATGGGGAATATTCAATATTCCAAGAATAGTTCAATTAGCAACGCAATTAGGTTATGAAATAAAAACTAAGAAGCCACAATAAGCATCTCTTTAATAATTTAACAGGCATTTAACGCTCATTAAGTAGTCGTTAAATGCCTGTTAAACATTGTTTGAACATTGTTTGAAGACTGCTCAAACGATGTTCAATCCTCAAATGGGATTTCGAGTTGGGCATCACCAAGGAGGTTAAAGGTCATGCGGTGGTATGGCGTTGTACCATGTTCCTTTATACCCTGACGGTGAGCCTTGGT
This sequence comes from Bacteroidaceae bacterium, assembly GCA_017617575.1. GTDB lineage: Bacteria > Bacteroidota > Bacteroidia > Bacteroidales > Bacteroidaceae > Minthosoma. The sequence continues at coordinate 11,953 of JAFZVY010000090.1, forward strand.
AGGATAGCCTGCGTTCTTGTCCCAGCCATAGAAAGGATATTCCTTGTGAAGCTCCTTCATATAGTCATCACGGTATGTCTTGGCAAGAATACTTGCGGCTGCAATGCTGAGATATTTTCCATCACCCTTCACAATCGTCGTGTGAGGCACTTTATTTCCGTCAGCGTCCTTGTATTCATAGAAACGGTTTCCGTCGATTAGGAGCGCTTCTGGACGTGTTTTAAGCCCATCTATTGCACGGTGCATGGCTGTGATGCTTGCCTTGAGTATGTTTATCTTGTCTATTTCCTCTGCTGTGACTATTCCGATGCTCCATGCAATGGCGTCACGTTCTATCTCCTCACGCAAGGCATAGCGTTGCTTTGCGGTGAGTTGTTTTGAGTCATTTAGCTTGTCGTTGTGATAGTCCTTAGGGAGGATTACAGCAGCAGCATACACGCTTCCTGCAAGGCATCCTCTTCCTGCCTCGTCACATCCTGCCTCTATGAGGTCTTTGTTTAAGTATGGTAGTAACACTAAATTAAATTAAAAATTAATAATTCAAAATTCATAATTATTTATTCCCTTGGTAACTACTCCCCGTCCTGAAAGGAAGGGGTTGGGGGAAGGTCAGCTATCAACTCCTTCATTCCCTCCGAAGCACCTTTCTTGATGTGTGTTATGCCTAAACGGTGGTCATAGTTCACATCCTTTGGGTCGATGAGGTATATCTTGCAATGACTGTTGGTGTAAGAGAGAAGTCCTGCTGCAGGATATACATTGAGTGAAGTGCCTATGACTACGAGTATGTCTGCCTTGTTCACTTCCTCTATTGCTGGTTCTATCATTGGCACGCTTTCGCCAAACCATACGATGAATGGACGTAGCTGACTGCCATCCTTTGCCTTGTCGCCCATCTTGATGTCAAGGTGGTCATTTGGAAGTGTGACGATGCAATTAGGGTCGTTAGGATTAGCTGATGAAGTGGCTTTCATCAGTTCTCCGTGAAGATGAATAATCTTTGTGCTTCCTGCTACCTCATGGAGGTTATCCACGTTTTGTGTAATGACTGTCACGTCATACCTGTCCTCAAGGCTTGCCACGAGTTTGTGTCCTTCATTAGGCTTTACCGTGAGCAACTGGCGACGACGTTCATTGTAGAAGTTCTGTACTAATTCAGGGTCTCTCATATATCCCTGAATGCTTGCAACGGCTTCCACAGGATATTGCTCCCATAGTCCGTTACTATCGCGGAATGTGCTTATACCGCTCTCTGCGGACATTCCTGCACCGGTAAGGAAAACTAATTTCTTCATCTCTTTTGCGTTTTTTACTTTGTGACAAAAGTATGAATAATAATTGATACTATTGCTGTATATGATAAAAATATTTATCTTTGCCGTTGAATTAACTTTTTACGATGTTAAGAATACTGGGATGGATGATTGATTGTACGTTTCTATCCCCTTAGTATGGTCTTAACTTCATACCTTATCAACTTTATATCATCAACACATAAATGAAACTTTTTTTAACTTCCATACTGTCGTTACTATTTACTGCATCCTACGCTCAGGGAGTGGCGGAACATCCTCGCTTTGCCAGAGTGGATAAGATGCATGTGGTGAAGCAGAAGGTGTATGATGCACCGAACAAGCAGGCTACTGACAGCAGGCGTAAGTCAAATGTAATTGACATTCATACTTTCTTACCTGCTGAGGTTAAGCCTCTCTTTGCTAAAACCAATCTGTGGCATCAGTATTATCTTCCATATACTCGTATGACTCCTGTGATAGACGGTGAGCATTGTCCTACGGGATGTGTGGCTCTTGCCATGTCGCAGGTGATGCATTACTACCGTTATCCGGAGAGAGGAACGGGCAGTAACCAGTATCTTGACAGTCTTGGATGCAAGGAACTGGTATCATCTGATTTCTCTTCGCATACATACGACTGGGACAACATGCTTTACGAGTATGAACATACGGAGTATAGTGACAAGCAGGCAGATGCTGTTGCCTTGCTCCAGTATGACTGTGGAGTGAGTGTTGATATGCGTTACGGTAAGGATGAAAGCGGAGCGATGTCTGTTAGCCAGCCTATTTCGCTCGTAAAGTATTTCGGTTATGACAAGGGTGCTCAGATATACTACCGTGACTTCTACACATACGATGAGATTGTACAGATGTTGAAGAATGAGCTTGCCAACAAGAGACCTGTTCTTATATCAGCTGTTAACACTTATAACAGTCATGCTTTCCTAATAGATGGATATAACGAAGATGATGAGTTTCACATCATGTTTGGCAATCCTGATGGTCAAGGTGACAACTGGGCAACCATTCCTGATATGACGGCTGATGATTCAAATTATGGTAAAGGCACTCCTGAGAATGGATTTAACATACTTCAGTCATTCATCCTTGGCATACAACCAAAGACAAAGGATTCGGACAAGAACGAAAGACATTTGTTTGCATTCAAGGACATAACAGCCTTGACAAGGGATGCTGGCAGGAGCGAGTCATTCACCATAGCCACTAATGACTTGTGTAATGTGGGTTGCAATATGCACAATGACTCTGTGTCGTTGATGCTCGTTAAGAACAACCAGCCTATCCATCCTCTATACACTTACTCGCATGAGTTCCTGCTTGAGGAATTGGAAGACACTACTTACAGCGACACGATAAGCATCACTTTCCCTAAGAGCATTGCCATTGGTAACTATAAGATTGTTCCTATGTACAAGGATAATGGAAAGTGGACGGAGGCACGCACATGTGTAGGTACTCCAAACTATCTCCTTGCTGATGTCCGTAATGATGGTATCACGCTTTCTTCAGACACGGCAAATACAGCATACCTGACTCTTGAAAGCATCGTTGCTCCTGACTTGATGTTTAATGGTAGGCCTAATGACTTCAGGATAACGCTCAAGAATCACAATGCAGAGATATGCGGACGTTTATACATTGAATTGGAACCAATGTTTGAGGGAAGCAGAAACTACTATCTTCAGCGTCATGGAGTGAATATGTCAAAAGATGAAGAGAAGGTATTTCACTATTGTGCTTCAAAGAACTGGGTTCCAAAGCTCGGTAAGTACAAGGTACACATATATTATGAATCCAATCTCTTTGCTGACGAACTCATAGAGTTGGATATGCCTGAAGAAGTGATTATCGACTTCATAGATAGGTCACAGATTGAGATTGCAGCAGTTGAAAATAAGAGTTAAGATTTTTTGAAGAATTCAACATAGTTTAAAAAGAGTTGTGAGGTCATATGGTGCATCTACCGTATAACCTCACAATAGTATTTATAATATCTGTCTAACCGTAAAACCGTCTACCCTAACATAAAAAAATCTACTTCAATCCGAAACAAAGTCGCACCCATTGTATTGGTATCCGTTCTACAACCTTGCATATTAGCACTGGGAACAGAATGCCTGAAATGATATTCAGTAAATAGAAAGGCACTATCATGTTAGGAGTACCGAACCGTGGCCATAATATCAGTTCGACGAAAGCCTGAAAGGCTATACCGAACATATAGATTTGAAACACATACTTGCGCCATGAGCTGCACAATTGTGGCACAATTCTGTCAAGCCATAGTCCTATTGATACCATTGTGCTTATGCCAAGAAATTGATGCAACAATAGCAGCAAGTCACATTCATAAGGCACGAAGAACATCGCTATATGCAGTAATACTACCGCCAGTGCTACCTTGACATTGCGCAGATACTGCCACCACTGATAATGGAATGCCACTACACCGAGGTAAAAATAAGGCAGATACTTATTGACTGTGAAGATATAAAACCAATTGTGACTTACTAGTTCTGTGAAGTCGAACATATAAAGCGCTACAACCAATAAACCAAATAAGGCGGCTAGCCATTGTTTCCGTATCGCAAAACTATATATTGGATATAATGACATGAGCACAAGCAGTTCCATCATATACCATCGGTGTGGCCATGGCATATCGTCGCACGTCACGAGCGAAAGCAGAAAGGTCTGTATCGTTACAGGATGCGGGTGCTTGACAAATCCATTAAACACCATCTGTGACAGACAACCTATTATCGTACAAAACAACAACGGCAGACCTACCCTCACTATCTTATCGAAATAAAGACGACCTATTCCCCATCCCTTGGCGATACGGGTATAATACAGCAATGCCCCACTTACAAAGATGAAAGTAGGCATTCGCATAGTATTAAACAGATTATAGATATCGGAGATGAAAGTATAGTTCTGGTGCGTACTGAAGTCCTGCATACGGACATGGTACATTACCACCAATGTGATGGTAATTCCTCTCACGATAGAGAGCCAATTAAGCCGCTGTGCTGCACCAGCATTTGTATTGTCTTGCATAATAAATAAATCTTACAAACCGTGACAAAGAAATTCTGACAAATATGCTCCATCTGACATATTTTGCCAGCTATAAGCAATTTGCATTAGTGTTTCTGCCTACCTCACAATAAGTATCTTTGCACATGCACCTTCCTTGCCGTTCTCATCTGTACAGAGTGCATAGTATATACCAGAACCACACTTCTTACCAAAGTTGTCACAACAGTTCCATGTGAACATACCTCCGTTGCTTGTTCCTGTGTATATGAGTTTACCTGCGGCACTAACGATGCGTACGTCTGAGTTGTACATAAGACCTGTGATGTTAATGTCTCCGCTGTAGTCAGGTCTTACTGGGTTAGGATAAACCTTGAGTGTGCTGTCATCCATATTGTCGGATGGGTCAGTAGCATTACCCATATATGAACATAGACCAAGATAAGTGGCGAAGAACACCTCACCTGTCTTTCCGTTTATGGCAATATCATTTATATTGTTTGATATAAGAGGAGAGTTCTCAGCCGTGAAGTGCTCTATAATCTCCTGTCCATCGGCACTGATGAGATACACACCATTGTTGGCAGTACCAATCCATTTACGGTTTCCTCCATCAACGGTTATGCACTTTATCTCAACACCTGCAAGGAGGTAGTCTGCAAGGTTTGTACCGTCGTTTCGTGCAATCTTAATCTGGTTGAGTACGTTTGTTCCGCTAAGTAGCTTGTCTGTGTTGTAAGAGACAAACAAGCCTCTGTCGTTACCAATCCATACGGCACCGTCAATGTCTTCGGTAGCACACCACCATACGTCAGGAGTAGGCTTTATGTCAGTACCATCCTGATTCTTGAAGTCAGCGATAAACACTTCCTCGTCATCCTTCTGAGTGTTGATAGTACCATTGGTGTTGATGATAAGTACACCAGCCTTGGATGCTACACCTGTTGTGGAGCTATAGTTTGTCGTTCTTCGGCTGTTAATCCACACATAACCCTTGGAGTCAATCATGATGTTATCCATTGTTGGATAATACTGAATACTGCCGTTCTTATAGCCTATCCACTTATTATCCTTGGTGATGATACGAACGATGGTATCAACTGCATTACTTAGCATCCACAGATTGCCGTCTTTGTCATACTGAACAGCTCCCATACGCACAAAAAGCTTTGCGTTAGCATCATTTGGCAAGATGGATTTAAGAGGCGAATTGCCCAATCCATAGTGCTTATGGAACGTCATGTTCTTGAACTCGTACAATCCACCATATTTTGATGCCAAGAAATGATGGTTCTTGTCATTTGGGTCTTGTACAATGTCTGTGATGTTCCTAAAGCAATTCTTGTCAGTTGCCTTTATTGCTCCGTTCTCGTCAAAGGCATTCCATTTATCATTCTCGTACCACATGGCAGTTCCCTTATATGCTTTTTCAGGATAGTAAAAATTACCACCAGCTACAAGAAGTCTGTCATCAATGAACTTGAGTTTGTAGGCATAGTTACGGATAGGACTGTTAGGCACAATATTTGCCATCTTGTTGATAGCAGTAGTGTCATTAACATTCTCGTCAACGGCATTGGCATATTCCTCCTTGTCCTTGAGGTTATCATTTGAAAGGAATGTCCAGTTGTCAATGTCAAGAAGGTTATTAGCCTTGTTGCCTACGTAGGCACCAGTTTTTGTGATGGCATAGATGTGATTGTCGCTCACCTTGGTGTCCTTAATGACATCGTTGAGCGTATATAGATTCTCATAGTAGTAATCCCTGAGGTTAATAACTATGACTCCTATGTTAAGTGATATGTATGCCTTGTCTCCGGCAATGCTTATCTTGTTTATGGTCTTGTCCTGCAAGGATTTGTTCTTGAACTCAGGAAGGTTATGGATATATCCATTCAAGTTCATAATATCAATATTACCGTTTGTATAGACGATAATAATGTTCCTTGTTTCCTTGCTGTATGCTATATCATAGATACCGTGGTCGCTTAAGGCATTAGTCTTATCATATATTCCGATGCTTGAATCTTCCTCGTCATAGACGTAGAGATTGTTATATTCATACATCGCATCTCCAGGGCTAAGCTCTCCATTGGCAAGGGTATAGTACTGTGAACCTATCTTTATAGCCTTAGTGGCATGATGGAAAGAGCCATAGATTTTCCAGTCACCATTCTCTGCATTCACATTAGTTGAGAACAAAGAGAATGTAACTAAAGCCAGAATTATGTTTCTAAATAACTTTCTCATGTTGTATTAAACGTAAGTGTTCATCTATTTATTGCCTTGACCATCCTGTTATTACCGAATTGGTCTTGGCGTAGTTCTATGCAGTCATAACCGAGTTGGGTAAGCATATCCACTGTTTCTTTGCCAAAGCGACGGTTTATCTCGAAGAAGAGCATTCCATCCTTCAGGAGCAGTTCCTTCCCTACTTCTGCAATCTTACGGTAGAAAAGCAAAGGGTCAGAATCTGGAACAAACAAAGCTATGTGTGGCTCATAGTCGAGCACGTTAGTCTCCATATCCTCTGTCTCGGAGTCACAGATATATGGTGGGTTGCTGAATATACAGGTGTATTTACCTTTATCCTCTTCCGTTGCGGTGTATTTGAGTATATCTACCTTTCGGAATCCTATGTTCACTTCGTTTCTCTTGGCATTACCCTTGGCGATATTTATTGCATCGTCACTTATGTCCCATGCCTCTACGACTGCATCTGTATTTTTTGCTATGGAGATGGCTATGCAACCAGAACCAGTACCGACATCGAGAATTTTGCCCGATATGGCATTTTCTCCTTTAAGACTGTTAATCCCCCACTCTACCAGTTCTTCGGTCTCTGGACGCGGAATAAGAGCCCCTTTTGCTATATTGAATGAAAGGCCATAGAAGTCTGTCTCGCCTATAACGTATTGTACGGGTTCGCCATCAGCTATTCTCTTGGCAGAATTTATTAGCTTTTCTTCTATGTCATGGGATATACTATCCCCCATCAAGACTTTCATCTTGTCCATACCAGCCAACTTCTCAAACAGAAGAAAAGTGATGGCTGTTGCCTCACTTTCTTCTATTTGTTTAATAAGAATATTTTTGATGGTTCTGTATGGATTCATTTTATCTAATGAAAATCTTTTTTACTGTTCCGTTGTCTTCCTTGATGATATTTATTCCATTCTTTGGTTTAGAAAGGCGCATACCGTCAACAGAATAAACACCTGTTATGGTATTGTCAGAAGTAGTCTCTGTGTCACTTATGCCCACGTCTTCGTGGACTAATCCTAAGTTCCAAAGCTTCCACTGTCCGATTACGCTGTAGTCGTTGGCAATGATACCCTTCTTGGTAATGCCAATCTTGACTGCGCCAAGTTCCTTGAGTTCAAACTCAATCTCGTTAAGGTAGTAACCCTTGCTGAAGTATATTGCAGAACTTGCAGAACTGTTAGGTACAAACTTACCGCTTGTCAGCATATAGCAGTCATTCTCACTTTCCTGAATCTCACTTGCACCTTCAGTGAGGTTGAGCAATGGCTTCTTGTAACTTAGTGTAGGAGTTTCAACGTACATGAATGCAAGGTGTGTATCTGTGCTGTCGTTAAAATGCTTCTCGTCCTCGTTGGCATAACCAGCACGATAGTAGCCGTTGACAGTCACCTTATACTTACCCTTCTTCAGTCCATAGATAGTCTGGTTGAGTTCGTATTCTGAACGGTTGTAGGAAACTGTGTTGAGCTTATAACCATTCATGGACGTTGTGTTCCATCCGTTGATGTTACCCTCTTCGAGACTACCCTCTTCTGGTGCAAAGTTATTGTTGAGGATAAGGTCGGAATAATCTTCTGGATTGTCCTCTGTACCCTCTGCATATCCATATCTCTTTGCAAGCACTATTGACTCGTAAATCTTGTTCAAGTACTCAACAGCTTTGGCATTTGAGAGTTCCTGCTTGCTCAGAAGGCTTGACACCTTGAAGTTAATCTCCCTAAGAGTCTTCTTTATATCATCATCAGCAACGCTTTTATTTATCTCACTGTCGAGTAGATTTACAGCCTTTCCAAGCTTAACGTAAAGGTTATTACCATTTATTACTTCATCAATGCAATGCTTGAGGTTTATAAGTTCATCAAATGGGTCTTCCTCTTGATGAGCAAAAGTGATTGCATAGTTGAGTGCATCTTTTTCTGCCACTCCGCACACACTATTGCTATATACCTCCTTGGCATATTTGAGTGTGTGGTCAATTGCCTCAGTAATGGCGTGAGAAGTCTTGTCATAATATCTAAGGCTTACGTTTCCTGCCCATATAGCACATCCATCCGCAAGTTTGTTCTTGTTCTTGATGCCAATTCTGAGCTTGCCGTCAGTAACGATGCCATAGACCTTCACGTTGTACTTACCTTCAGCAAAAGCCTTTGATGCTTCTTCCGATGTACTTATCTCGCCACAATCAATCTTTTCCTCAAAGGAGTTGATGTAAATAACGGCATTTGAATTTTTAATGTTCTCTTCCGTATATTCATCACCAGGTCTGAACACAGCCTGAAGACTCATCTCGTAGAGACCGTTCTGCAGGTTTGTTAATTCCTGATACACGTCACATATCATGTTCCAAGCCTCAAACACGTGACAAGCGTCCGTACCCTTTGGCCATACTGGACCTACGGCAGAAGACCATCCGTTCTCCTCATTGAACTTAGGGTTCTTCACAAGCTTTGTACAGTCGTCACCTTCCTTGAGAATAGAGGCGTAGGCATCATCATAGAGTTTTTCCAGATACTCCTTCTCAGATGTTATCTCCTCAAGTGTAAGGTCGAGGCTCTGGAGGATGAACGTTGCATTACCGTTGCCGTTGAAGCCTAATGGTTCGTCAGTTCCGTTGATGTATCTGTCAAGCAATTCCACAGACTCATTGTCGTAAGTCTGTATCGTGAGCCACATTCCTGCATTAGTGTAAAGCTTGACATACTCCTCGTATGCTGTGATGCTTCTTTCCATGCATTCTATTGCTGACTTGTAGCTGTTAAGATTGTTTACTACCTCTTCAGCAGTTGTAGCCTCGTCAATATTTTTCAGAGCAGTCTTGTATTCCCTGTAGTGCTCCTTGCTATAGTATGTGATGTTGTAATTATCAATAAGGCTGTTGTAGTCCTTGTTCTTTGCCACGTATTTGTCAGCCATCATCTTGTATGCCTCGAAAGAAGTGCCAAGATAATAGAGATTAACATTGTCAAGTCCTATCCAGTTAGCCTTTGAGTTCACAAACTGCAATCCAAAGGTAAGTTCGTTGTTTTCAACAAATGTCATTACTTCCGTTGGACGCTCTATGTCTATCATCTCTGTCTTTACATATGCGGTGTCATTACCAGCAAAGGCAAGAGTAGTGAGAGTATCATTTGTGAAGGCAAGTGTAGAGAACTTATATATTCCGTTAGGAATGCCAGTCACCTTTGCCCATACGCTACCGTTTCCAAGTGCATCCTTGTGCCAGTTCTCAAGATGAATGCCTGTCTTGCTGAAATCCTTTGCGCAGTTACCATTGCCTGCATGCTTGTTTTCAGCATACGTGTCCATTGTCCATCCTGTAGTCTGCTTATTGCTGAAAGTTTGCTCTATGCCACCAAAGAGGCTTAGTATCTCTGTTGGCTTGTCAATACTTGCAATAGTAAGCTTTATCTCCTTTATGATTTTCTTGAGGCTGTCGTTATAGGTCTTCAGGTCTTCATAACTTGTGAATGTATGTTCGTATGCAAAAGTGGCATCAAACATCAGTTCCTCGTTAATGCCTTCCAGCCCCTTAGCTTCCTCAAGTGTCTTGCCAAGTTCATTAGCCTCATAGTATTGGTTCACTTTTTCGGTGTATGCCCTATACTCCTTTGGCGACACGATGTACCATGTCGTCTGGAAGTTCTTAGGGTCATAGTCACCCTTCAGCGAGTCGGCATTACAGCAATATACCCTGTTGTCCTCAAACTCAGGAACCACTCCAAGGTATGTGTCTGGAAGCTTGTCGCCATTGTATGTCTCGTTAAGATTGGACAATCCAATCCTGAAACTACCATCTTCGTATGAGTCGAAGACAAAACCCATGTTTTTGCTTCCTTCTTCCGTACCATCAACGTATATCTTGTCAATGGCTTCTATGAACATATAACCCTTCTTACCGCTGAGGCTTCCGCTCTCAACTTCATTGATGAGATAGTATGACTTACTGTCCCACTTGCTGTCATAAATATACAAGTCAACGTAGAACTTGCTACCGTGATTTTCTGACACACTTGCACGAGTACCCCACTCGTTTCCGCCCATGAGGAAACCGTTTGCTTCCTTGTTGAAAAGGTAGCATTCGCTTTCAATGGTCATGTCACTTATGGCTGGTGGAGTAGGAAGTGTCCACTGTGCGTATGAGCAAACACTTGTACAAACTGATATGGCAAAGACGGTTAATCTGTTCATATATATGTTGTAGTTATAATGAAGTCAAAAGAGAGTAATCGCTATGTATTCACTTAGTATTAAAAAGCGACGTTACTCGTTAAATAAATTCTCTATACATGTAATTTTTTCTATATTCCTACGTTCTTGCATCTATACGACAAGTTTGAGGGAAGATACAGCGTGCAAAGGTAATCATAATTGCCGAAAAAGTTGGTATTATATAAAAAAAAGTGGCGAACATCATTATTTGATGTCCGCCACAATTGTTTATTTATCTGTTATTGCTATTTGCAATTACTTTACGAATACCTTCTTAACAGTACCGTTAGCCATCTTGACGATGTTGATACCCTTAGTGAGCTTGTCAACACGTGCACCAGAGATTGTGTAGATACCTGCTGGAGCTGAAGTCTCAGCTGTTTCTACTGTCTCAACTGCTGTAGCTGGAGCCTCCTTAGAGTAAGTGAGCTTGAAGTTATCTACACAGAACCAAGTTGAACCTGTGAGTGTAGCTCTACCACCAAGAGTAAGTACGCCACCCTTGAGTTCTACAGTTACAGAGTAAGTAGCAACTGTTTCAGGTGTAGTTGTATCTTCGATAAACTTAGCATCCTCTATGTAGTTAGCATTGTCGTCTTCTGCAGAGATGAAGAGGCAACCGTCAGCTGTAGAGTTGTAGCAGTGAGCAGTCAATGTGTAGTAACCGTTAGGAAGGTTCTTAAATGACTGAGTGATGCTGAGGCTGAGGTCTTCGTGCCACCTTTCGCAGTACTTCTCACCATTCTTACCGAATGCAGTATTTGTCTGTGACTGCATGTTCTCGTTGTTCCATCCGTTGAGATCATCCTCAAAGTCTGGGTTAGTGATGATGCTTGTGAAGTCAACCTCACCTGTTGCATCCTCGTAACCTGCTGGAAGCTCTTCTACCTCGACAGCCTGATTGAATCTATCTTCATGACCGAACCAGAAGATAGCCTTGTTGATTCTTGCTTCAAGTGCCTCAAACTCCTGTCTTGTCATCTTTTCTACATTCTCGTTAGCATCCAAGATTGCAAGAAGCTCATTCTGCATTTCTGTAGTCAAATTTGCTGTAGTGCTTTCAATCTTGCTGTAAGCTGTCATGTATGCCTTGTAAGCCTTTACGTCCTTGTCAACTTCTGTCTGTGCAGTACCAATGTTAGTAAGTGCATTCCAAAGCTGATCCTCGTCGAGCAATGCAACAGTGTTTTCGTTGATTTCGCTGATACCACCTACCAATGCAACTGCTTCAGCACACTGTGCATCAATGAAGTTCTTAGTTACAGTGTTCATGATTGGCTTCTTGTTTTCATCCTCTTCATCCTGCATAGCTAACAATGCCTCAGCCTTTGCCTTCAATACTGTAGCTACGGCTACCTTGTTCTTACCCATGTAGCGGAGTCTGAAGTTATCCCAAAGTGTCCAGCGGTCAAATGTAGTACCTTCACCACGTATACCAAGACGCATCTTACCATCAGTGATGATTCCGTAAACCTTCATAGTGAAGTTCTTCTCTTCATCGTCAAGGCTGAATGCTGCTGATGCAGAAGCCATACCATTGAGAGTGTAAGTACCAGCTGGAGTCTGGAAGCAGTTGTTTGCGAGGTTTTCGTCGAACTGAATTTCCATTACGTTGCGGATAGGAGTAGCAAACTCATTAAGATATACGTAAGAGAGAACCTTAGCTTCATTCTTCATCTCTGGATCGTTCTGGAATGCTGTGTAAGAATCTGCATTAGTACCTGTACGATAGAACGCCTGAACTGATACCTCATAGAGTCCGTTTGGAAGATCTACTACATCCTGATATACGTCGAAGTTTCTGTTCCATGCCTCAGCATTGTGGTTATTGTCGTTACCTCCGTACCAGTTATTAGGTGTACCAAGAGAGCCTGTTGACCAACCCTTACCACCTGCAATTTCGAAGCCTGGGTTAGTAATCATGGATGTAAGGTCTGCACCTTCCATGATACCATCGCTAACAGCCTTCTTTACAAGATTTTCAAGGTAAGTTGTCTCAGCAACAATCTCCTCATTTGTGAGTTGACCTTCGTTGTCAACAACTATCTGGTTGAATGTTCCGTGAGGGAAGTCGAATTCTTCGTCCTCATCGTTGTAGAGGTAAGAAATAAGTGCTGCAACTGCTGGAATTTCCTCATTTACGCCATTGCTTTCTGCCTCATTATACCAACTCTCAGCTTCATTTTTAGTTGCAAGGTACAACTCATAATTAGAGATACTCTCTCTAAGCTTGTCGAGAGCGTTCTTAGCGTTAGTGTACTCTTCGAGTGCAGCCTTGCCTGTAGCTGATTCGAATGCAGACTTACCCTGCTTGTAGTCATTATAATCCTTTACGCTATAAGTTACATTATCTGGGAGTGTGTATGCAAGACCCTCACCAAGGTTTGACTTGAGAAGATCGTAGCACTCATCATCATCACCGATGTAGTAGAGCTGGAAGTCATCGAAGATTGACCAGTCAGAACCACCACCTACAGAGTTTGCAACACCGATAGTAAGTTCACCATTATTTACATAAGTATAAACTACGTTCTCATAGCGTGGGTTGATTGTACCATCCTCGTTGTGGAAATATTTATCAGCTGCAAGCATAGTGTTAGGAACGGTCATTGTTACACCGTCTTTGTTCTCGAATGTAACCTCGTTATCTGCACCGAATCCTTCTGTTACAGCACCTTCACAAACGTGCTTGATGTGTACGCTTGACTTGAAGTCACCTGATTGAGCATAAAATTCACAGTCTGTTGGTATGCCAGCCATGTAGGCATCATAGTCCTTCTGTGAATCCTCTTTACGGAAGTAAGCATTAACCTTTGCGATATAAACACCAGTAGGAAGACCCTTTATTGTCTGATATACATCGTATGCTCTTCCGTAGCACTCTGCACTTGTGAACTTGACACCACCAGCCTTGAATCCTTCATTTACTCTTGGTGTCCAGCCAGTGAAGTCTTCTTGAACATCGAAAGATGGATTCTGGATAAGGCTTGTGTAGTTGATTGGGTTTTCAATTGAAGCCTTTGAAGCTGTGAATGCTACGATGGCGTCAGCAACAGAAGCCTTTGCGTCGTTAAGTTCCTGCAATGTGCTATTTGTATTGTTGTAAACTTCAACCTGAGCATCGAGGTCGATACCAGGATTTTCCTTTACAGCATTCTCAATAGTCTTGCGGAGTGCCTCAGCAGCTGCGCAAAGCTTAATCTGCTCTTTAGCAGGTGCTATATATGCCTCGTATGCATCTTCAGATACTAATGCCCACTGAGTGTACCATTCTACTTCCTCGTTAGAGATACGTACCATGTTTTCAACATCGTTAGATGCTACACCAATTGGATTGTAAACGTAATCAGCTGGAATATTATCAGCAACGTTCAACTGAATCATTGTTGGGTTTGGTGCGAATGAAAATGTATTTCCATTTACTGTAACATCAAAGTAACGGTAACCGCTAGTGTTGTTGTCTGTCCATACCCATCCGTCGGCGAAAGAACATCTTTCTTCCTTGAACTTTGTAACATAGCTCACGAGGAGGTAAGTGTTGTCTGTACCTGGCTCCCAAGACTCTACTACGCCTTCTTGAGGGTTTGTCTTAGTGAAATGAACCAATGCACCGATAGTGTCATTTACAGATGCAGCAGTACCCCAGTAAGGAGAGTTTGTACCATTCTGGTGGTTGATGTAGAAACCGTGCGCTCCTACATTCCACATGTAATACTTTGTCTCAGGCTCAAAGTTGGAAAACTCTGGAGCGGCAGGTTTTTCCCACGTAGCCGTGAAGTTCTGAGCAGATGCGCTAAGGCTTAATACTACAGAACTCAGAAGTAAAACTTTCTTCATAATTGTGGTAATTAAACTTGATTAGTTAATAGTTTTTAATTTGGTTTACAATGTATATTATTGGTAGTAATAATATCCATACCATTACCGCATCGACATACGTCAAGGCGGCAATATAGTGTAAGATAATGAATTCTGTGTTGTTTTTAATTAAATTAGTATAACTAAGTTAGTATTGTATTTATTGAATTGTGTGCAAATTACAAGAAAAAAATTGATTTAACAAAATTTTTTTTGACTTTTGTGTGCTTCTAACAATTATTTTAAAGAAAATTTGAACTTTTTTCAGTCTTTTCGGTTAGAATTGTTGAAGATACATAGGGAACGTACTTACTACGTACCACTAACGTTATGACTTCGCTATGACACCGAAGTGACTCCAAAGTGGCACCACTATGGCTCTACTATTATAGCGGAGAAATAGCAGAGAAATAGTAGAGAAATAGTAGAGAAATAGTAGAGACACAAAAAAAGCATAACGAAAGAACAACGGAACATGAACGTACACGAATTAGCGAAAAAACATAAAAAAAGGAGGAAAAGGTTTGTTTCCTTTCCTCCTTAGATTGTTAATTATAATTTACTTAACTCTGTAAGTAACTTCCTTTGTCTTGAACTTCTTGACGGTCTTCTGATCCTTGTCTGTATAGATACCGTGACCTGTGATTACTGAGAGGCGGTTCTTGTCGTTCTCTGCGTATGGCTGTTCTGTGTCACCCTTCCATTCAACCTTCTTGATAATCTTAGGGTCAACACCAGCAGCTATGAGAGCCTTCTTAGTCTTCTCAGCACGTGTCTTGCTGTAGCCCATGTTCTTCTCAGGTGTACCTGTGCCCTTGTCTGCGTAAGATGTGATTGTGATTTCAGCGTTCTTTACGTTCTTAAGGAATGCAGCTACTGCATTGATCTGTGCGTTACTTGTCTCTACACCACTCTCACGAATTCCGAAGAAGATTTCCTTCTTAATCTCGCGGTCTCTTGTGCTCTCCTCGTAGTAGATACTGTCGTACCAGATAGTGTCGATACGTGTAGCGTACTCTGGTTCTGGCTCTGGCTCAGGAACTGGCTCTACAACTGGAACTGGCTTTGGAGCAGGCTTTGATGCCTTCTTGAATCCGAACTTGTATGTGGCAGTAACCATTGCTGTCATCATCCAGTCGTCAGAGTTGTTATACTTAGAGTTGAAGCGGTCGTCGAGTGAGTTCATATCTACCTCAAGACCTACTCCGAAGTGCTTGCTTACGTTGTACTCAGCCAAGAGTCCTGCACGGAGGTTGTGGCTGATGAGACTGTGGCGTGGGCTCTGATTGTCGCCCCATGCGTTTGAAACGTCATATTTGCCAGCCTTAGAGACTCCGCTGAGTGATTCAAACTCGCTGTTGTTCCATGTGTATGAGAGACCAACACCACCTACCAAGTAGAGGTTGAACTTAGAGAAGTTCTTGTCCTGGAAGAGGTTGATGACGTTAACCATGATGTCGGCATCAGTAGTGATGTAGTTGTGACCATACTTGTAGATGACATTCTTGTAGTCGAATGCACCACGGCTACGATAACCGTTGAAGTGGAGACGCGCACCGAATGATGGTGCAAACATACGACCAACGCTAAGTCCGAAAGTAGGCATTAAGGTCTCTGTCATCTTGACATCTGTGAATACTGTTCCTACACCACCCTGTACTTGTACGAAGGTGTATGGCTGTGGCTTATAACCAAGTTCTTGTTCCTGTACCTCAGCTGCTGACTGTGCCATGGCATTTGCGCTGCACAATGCAACTAATGATGCTGCGATAGTAGTTTTAAGATTAAGCATAATTGTTAAAAAAATTAAGGTTCGTTAATATTTTGGGCTCAAAATTAGTTAATATTGAGTAATTGAACAAACCAAAACCCGAAAATTTTGTATATTTGCGCAAATTTAGTGTATATAGGCGTGATGTATGCTTATATTCCATGGTAGTTTTTAAAACAAATATGAGCGAAGAAATAAATAATATTCAAGAACCTAAACAGCCAGAGTACAAGGATGACAACATTATAACGCTTACGGGCGTTCAGCACATTCGTCTTCGTCCGGGTATGTACATCGGTCGTCTCGGCGACGGTACTCATGCTGAGGATGGTATCTATGTACTTCTAAAGGAAATTATTGATAACTCCATTGACGAGTTCAAGATGAAAGCTGGCAAGCGCATAGAGGTTGACATTACAGACGACCTCGTCGTTACTGTCAGGGATTATGGACGAGGTATTCCTCAGGGTAAGATGATTGAGGCCGTTTCGATACTTAACACTGGTGGTAAGTACGATTCAAAGGCTTTCCAAAAGTCCATCGGACTTAATGGAGTGGGTACCAAGGCTGTTAATGCCTTGTCTTCGCTCTTTGAGGTAAGGAGTTATCGTGACGGCAAGGTGAGGACAGCCATCTTTGAGAAGGGTGAGCTTGTGTCTGACAAGACGGAGAAGACGGATGAGGAGAATGGTACTTACATCCACTTCATTCCGGACAATACCTTGTTCCTCAACTATAAGTTCCAGGGTGAGTTTGTTGAGACTATGCTCCGCAACTACACTTACCTCAATACTGGTCTTGAGATTTACTACAACCAGCGTCGCATCACTTCGCGCAACGGTCTCAAGGACCTCCTCATAGACACAATGGACACTCAGCCTCTCTATGACATCATCCATCTCAAGGGTGATGACATAGAGATAGCTTTCACACATACCAACCAGCAGTATGGCGAGGAGTATCATTCATTCGTTAATGGTCAGCATACCATACAGGGTGGTACTCACCAGAGTGCATTCAAGGAGCATATTGCACGTACAATCAAGGATTTCTTCAACAAGAACTATGACCTTGGCGACGTGCGTAGCGGTATCGTTGCAGCCATTGCCATCAATGTGCAGGAGCCTCAGTTTGAGTCACAGACAAAGATTAAGCTCGGTTCGCTCACTATGGAACCTGGAGGCGGAATAAGCGTCAACAAGTTTGTGGGTGACTTCATCAAGGAGGAAGTGGATAACTATCTCCACAAGAACCTTGATGTGGCTGAGATTATCCAACAGAAGATTCAAGACAATGAGCGTGACCGCAAGGCTATTGCAGGTGTAACCAAGTTGGCAAGGGAGAGAGCCAAGAAGGCAAACCTCCACAATCGCAAGCTTCGTGACTGCCGCGTGCATCTCAACGATGCCAAGGGAGACCAGAAGGAAGAGAGCTGTATCTTCATTACCGAGGGTGACTCAGCCAGCGGAAGTATCACAAAGAGCCGTGACGTAAATACTCAGGCTGTATTCTCACTCAAAGGTAAGCCTCTCAACTGCTTTGGCTTAACTAAGAAAGTGGTGTATGAGAACGAGGAGTTTAACCTTCTTCAGGCAGCCCTCAATATTGAGGACGGCATAGAGGGTCTTCGCTACAATAAGGTTATCGTGGCAACCGATGCTGATGTGGACGGTATGCATATCCGTCTGCTCATGATTACCTTCTTCCTTCAGTTTTTCCCAGAGCTTATACGTAAGGGACACGTGCATATCCTTCAGACACCTCTGTTCCGTGTGCGCCAGAGACGTAAGCGCATTAAGAAGGAGTATCTGGAGCAGCTCACCAAGGGCAAGAAGGATAGTGGCGACTTCGTGACTGTGTATTGCTACACGGATGAGGAGCGTAAGGAGGCAATAAAGATGCTTTCGCCAGACCCAGAGATAACTCGATTCAAGGGTCTTGGTGAGATTTCTCCTGATGAGTTCAAAAACTTCATTGGCGAGGACATGCGCCTTGAGGAGGTAACTCTCCGCAAGACAGACCAAGTGAAGGAACTCCTTGAATATTATATGGGAAAGAATACTATGGAGCGTCAGAACTTCATCATCAACAATCTTGTGATAGAGGAGGATGTTCCAGAGGAAGATACAGAATTAGCTGAAGAAGAATGATTGCACTATTTGCTGGGTCGTTTGATCCATTCACCCGTGGACATCAGTCCATAGTTGACCGCGTTCTCAAGAGCGTGGCTGACGAGATTATCGTGGCTGTTGGCATCAACTATGTCAAGAAGAACATGTTTCCAGTAGAGGAAAGGATTCGTTTCATAGAGAAACTGTATGCCGACAATCCAAGGGTTAGGGTAGCGAGCTACACGGGTCTTACTGTGGATTATGCCCAGAAGGTAGGTGCGGATTTCCTTGTCAGGGGTGTTCGCTCAGCCTCTGACTTTGAGTTTGAACGTAATATCGCCGACGTAAACAAGCGTCTGAGCGGTATGGAAACTGTTCTTCTATTTACAGAACCTGACTTGTCTTGCGTAAGCTCAAGTGTCGTTCGCGAACTTATGAGCTATGGCAAGGATGTTTCTCAATTTTTACCGGAATAATGAAGAAAATACTTTTACCTATACTTTCTGCTTTTTTATCTTTCGGAGCATACGCTCAGAAGCAGTCGGAAATCCTTGACGAGGTACAGTTGAGGAAACTGATGATGACTTACTACAGCATCAATCAGTTGTACGTGGATAATGTTGACCCAAAGACCCTTATTGAGGATGGTATTAGGGGAATGCTCAAGGAGCTTGACCCTCATTCTATATATACTCCTGCAAAAGAGGTACAGGCTTTGAACGAGCCTCTTGATGGTAGTTTTGATGGTATTGGTGTTCAATATAATATGTCGGAGGACACGCTTGTGGTCATCCAGCCTGTAAGTGGAGGTCCGAGTGACAAGGTGGGTATCATCTGTGGCGACAAGATTGTGTCGGTTAATGATACTGCCATAGCAGGCGTAAACATGTCACGTGAGGACATCATGAAGCGTCTCCGTGGTCCTAAGGGTACTAAGGTAAGGCTTGGTGTCATTCGTGGTGGTATAAAGGATAAGCTCTCGTTTGTGGTGACACGTGACAAGATACCTTTGTATACCATTGATGCCTACTATATGATAGACAGCACTACTGGTTATGTGCGCATAAGCAGCTTTGGTGCCACTACCCATGAGGAGTTTGTGAAGGCATGTACAAGGCTAAAGAGTCAAGGCATGAAGGACATCATTATCGACCTTCAGGGTAACGGTGGTGGTTATCTTCAGGCAGCCGTGCAGATGGCTGATGAGTTCCTTTCAAACCATGAGATGATTGTATATACAGAGGGACGTTCACAGGGACGTCACGATTTCCGTGCAACATCTGGTAACATGGAAGTGGGAAAGGTGGTTGTCCTCGTTGACGGATATACTGCTTCTGCCTCTGAAATCCTTTCAGGTGCTTTGCAGGATAACGATAGGGGAGTGATAGTAGGTCGTAGAACATTCGCAAAAGGTCTTGTACAGCGTCCTATTAACCTTCCTGACGGTAGTCTCATCCGCCTTACCGTAGCGCATTACTACAGCCCTGTTGGACGTTGTTTCCAGAAGCCATATGTCAAGGGTGACAAGAAGGCATACGACAACGATATGCTTGACCGTCTTAATAGTGGTGAGCTTACTAATGCGGACAGCATTCATTTCCCTGATTCCCTGATGTTCCATACTAAGGCAGGACGTATCGTATATGGTGGTGGAGGTATCATGCCTGACGTGTATGTTCCTCTTGACACATTACGCTACACAAGGCTTCATCGTGAACTCACGGCTAAGGGTTGTGTTGTTCAGGCTACTCTCAAGTTCCTTGATACCAACAGGAAGAAGTTTGATAAGGAGTATCACATAGACCTCTATCGTAAGACTAAGAAGAAGGAGAACAAGGGTAAGGAGGTTGTGTTTGATATGACTGAATTCAATCGTTTCAAGGATTCTTATGAGATTCCAAAGGAACTCTTGGATTTGGTTATTGAAAAGGCTAAGGAGGCAAAGATAGAGTACAACGATTCTACTCTTGAGAAGACTATGCCTACCCTCAAGATTCAGCTCAAGGCTCTCCTTGCTCGTGACCTGTGGGATATGAGTGAATACTTCCAGATAATCAACCCTCTAAATGAGATTTATCTCAAGGGTCTTGAAGCTATAAAGGACGAGAAGTATAATAGTATTCTCAATGTAAAAATAGTGTTTAATCAGGAGGGTGAATATTGATGTCAGGGTTCACTTCTTCTAAAATACTGGTGAATATGATTACATATAATGTTGATGGCGTTAAGATGCCTGCAATCAAGAAGCGTGACACAAGTGCTTGGATTAAGGCTGTTGCTGCAAGTTATGGCAAGAAGGTAGGGGATATCGCCTATATCTTCTGTGATGACGAGAAGATACTTGAAGTGAATAAGCAGTATCTTCAGCATGATTATTATACGGATATCATCACTTTTGACTATTGTGATGACCTTGTTGAGATGGGTATCAAGAACACTATATCTGGTGACCTCTTCATCAGTCTTGATACTGTGCGTACTAATGCCGAGCAGCAGGGTACTACATACGATGAGGAACTTCATCGTGTGATTATCCACGGCATCCTTCATCTTGTTGGTATTAACGACAAGGGTCCTGGTGAACGTGAGATTATGGAGGCTGCCGAGAATAAAGCACTCGCTATGCTTAATGCATGATTAACTTCGTTGAGTACTTCGGTGTTTACAATTGATAGTATTTCAATAATTACAATAGGGGAGTTAGGGCATTTTGCCTTAACTCCTTTTTTTCATTATATTATTGCAAAAATAACCCATATCTCCTGTGCGGCAGATATACATCTGATTGTCGGGAGATATGGGTATAAATGTTGTATGATATATATCTTTTCATCATAAGATGTGGTGTCTTATGATTGCAGAATATAGTATCCTAATTGTAAATTCTGAATTCCAAAGAACTCAGTGAATCTAATTATGCATTCTGAATTTTGAATTATTAATTGTTAATGTGCTTCCAGCCAGTTCTTTCCCCATCCGCTTTCAGCGAGGAGTGGTACTGACATGTTTATAGCACCTTCCATTTCTTCTTTCACAAGCTTCTCAAGTCTTTCCTTTTCTTCTGGTAAAACCGTGAAGTTGAGTTCGTCATGAACCTGCAGAATCATTCTTGATTTGAGACCTTCCTCCCTTATTCTCTTGTCTATCCTTATCATCGCTATTTTGATGATGTCGGCTGCTGTTCCTTGGATAGGGGAGTTGATGGCATTACGCTCAGCATATCCTCGTACTACTGCATTACGAGAGTTGATGTCAGGTAATTGACATCTTCTGCCGAAGAGTGTTTCAGTATATCCTTTTTCCCTTGCTTTCTCGATGGATTTATCCATGTATTCCTTCACACCAGGATATGTGGCAAAATATTCGTCTATAAGGCCCTTTGCTTCGCTTCGACTTACATTCATACGTTCAGCCAATCCAAACGCGCTGATGCCGTAAATAATGCCGAAATTTGCGGTCTTTGCCATACGTCTCATATCAGCCGTTACTTCATCCATCGGTTTCTTGAATATTTTGGCAGCTGTGGCACGGTGAATATCGTGTCCGCTGTTGAAGTCTTCAACCATATTCTTGTCACCACTAAGATGTGCCATTATGCGAAGTTCTATCTGACTATAATCTGCAGAGAAGAACTCGCATCCATCCTCTGGTATGAATGCTTTTCTCACTTCCTTGCCGTTCTCGTCTCTGATAGGTATGTTCTGTAGGTTTGGATTGCTTGAACTTAATCTACCTGTGGTTGTTACTGCCTGATTATATGACGTATGTATCTTACCTGTCCTTGGGTTTATAAGTTCAGGTAGGGCGTCGATATATGTGCTCAGAAGCTTCTTGTAGCCTCTGTATTCAAGTATCTTTTCCACTACTGGATGTTTGCCTACGAGTGTTGCCAAGACTTCTTCCGAAGTGACATACTGACCTGTCTTTGTCTTCTTTGCCTTGTCTGATAGCTTTAGCTTGTCGAACAGAAGTTCACCTACTTGCTTAGGTGATGATATGTTTATCTCTTCGCCTGCTGTTTCACGTATTATTCTCTCTATTTCGAGCATCTTCTCTGTGAATAGCTTGGATGTCTCCTTGAGTGACTCTGTGTCTATGCGCACTCCTTCCATCTCCATCCTTGTAAGGACAGGGACAAGTGGCATCTCTATTTCCTTGAACAGTTTTGTGAGTCCTTTCTCTTCAAGTTCCTTCTCAAGGATATTCTTCAGTTTCAAGGTTACGTCCGCATCCTCGCTTGCGTACTCATATACGTTCTTTGGTTCGAGTTGTCGCATTGACTTCTGGTTTCGACCTGTGCCTATGAGTTCGTCAATATGAATTGTCTTGTACTGAAGATAAATCTCTGCAAGGTAATCCATGTTGTGACGTAACTCTGGTGAGATGATGTAATGAGCAATCATGGTGTCGAACATTTCACCTTGAAGTTCGATACCATAGTTTGCAAGAACGGTCATGTCATATTTTATGTTTTGACCAATCTTGGTGATTTTTGGATTTTCGTAGATGCCTCTGAACTTTTCGAGAATTTTTTGTGTCTCCTCTCTGTTTTCAGGACAAGGAACGTAAAATGCCTCGTTTTCTTCAACGGAGAAGCTCAATCCGACCAATTCTGCCTTGATTGCGTCCTTGTCGGTTGTTTCCGTGTCTAATGAAACGAATCCTTTTGTTAATATTTTTGCAATTATATTGTCTATTCCTTCTACTGTTTCAACAAGATAGTAATTATGATTTATATCCTTTAAAGTTTGAAGAGTGGTGGAAATTTCAATTTCTTTGTCATTGTCTTGCTCTGTTGCAAACAAATCACCTCCAAAAAGGTCGTTTGTTTGTCCTTTTTTACTCTTTGATGATTTTGGAGTATTTTCGGCTGTTTTTACTCCAAAAAATTTGTTGAGTAGTGCTCTGAACTCAAGTTCCTCGAAAATGGCCTTCAACTCATTTTCATTGATTGGTTTTCTTTCGAGGTTGGCAAGGTCGAGTTCTATCGGTACGTCAGTTTTTATCTCTGCAAGGTATCTTGATATCTTGATGTCCTCGATGTGTGACTCAACCTTTGTCTTGAGTGCTCCTTTGAGTTCGCTGTATCTTGCTATAAGATTTTCTGTGTCGCCAAATTGCTTGATGAGTTTGACTGCTGTCTTTTCTCCCACACCTGGACAACCTGGATAGTTATCTGATGAGTCGCCCATGAGTCCGAGTAGGTCGATGACTTGTTTGGTGTTTTCGAGGTCGTACTTGGCAAGTACCTCGTCAACACCTAATATGTCGAATCCACCGTCATGTCTTGGCTTGTACATCTTGACGTTCTTCTTGACAAGTTGGGCATAGTCCTTGTCAGGTGTCATCATGTATGTTTCAATGTCGTTTATCTCGGATGCCTTGGTTGCTAATGTGCCGATGACATCGTCTGCCTCATATCCTTGAACCTCAAGGATAGGTATGTTGTATGCGTCAAGAATCTTTTTGATGTAGGGTAGGGCAAACCTTATTCCCTCAGGTGTCTCCTCACGCTGAGCCTTGTATGGAGCGTAGTATTCGTGACGGAATGTAGGTCCGTGTGGGTCGAACGCAACTCCTATATAGTCAATGCTTTCCTTTGAGAGCAGTTCTTCGAGTGTATTAACAAAGCCAAGAACAGCACTGGTGTTTTGTCCCTTGCTGTTTATTCTTGGGTTTTTGATAAAACCATAGTATGCTCTGTATATGAGTGCGTAAGCATCAAGTAAAAAAAGTTTTTTCATTTTATTTCTTAATTTTTCTTCAAACTTACGGAAAATATTTGAAATCAATGTATAATTCGTAAGAAATACTTACCTTTGCAAGAGATTTTTAAGATTATGGATATAATACAGCAAATAAGGAAGCCAATAGAGAGTGAGTTGGATCAATACCGCAAGGTTTTTGATTCTTATCTTGTACACGATAATTCTCTTCTTAATAGTGCACTTTCAGCTGTTTCTTCCCGTAAGGGAAAGATGATGCGTCCTATTCTTACTCTTCTTACTGCCAAACTTTTGGGTGAGGTAAATGATAATTCTATATTTACTGCTGCCACCTTTGAGTTTTTTCATACTGCCAGTCTTCTTCACGATGATATTGTCGATGAATCAGACGAGAGAAGGGGTCAGCCTTCTATAAATAATTCCTTTGGTAATAAGGTGGCAGTATTGGTAGGTGATTACATCCTTGCAAACGCTCTTATTAATGCCGCTAAGACGGGTAATACACGTCTTGTGGACATTGTATCCAAGGCTGCACAAGAACTCTCTGCTGGCGAGATTTTACAGCTTAGCAACGTTCAGAATGAGACTTTCTCTGAGGATGTATATTATGATATTATTCACGGTAAGACAGCGGCTCTCTTCTCTGCTTGTACTGAGGGTGGTGCTTTGTCTGTCAATGCAAGTGAAAAGGATGTGAATAATCTTAGGGAACTTGGACACCTAATCGGTATGTGTTTCCAAATTCGTGATGATATATTCGATTATTATTCAGATGCATCAATTGGTAAGCCTACGGGTAATGACATGAAGGAAGGAAAGGTAACTCTTCCTGTCATATACGCTCTGAATAAGACAAATAACGGAGATTATAAGAATATTGCTCTTCGTGTAAAGAGTGGGGGAGTGACACAGGATGAAATCGATGCTCTTGTGTCTTTCACAAAGGAAAACGGTGGTATAGAATATGCTACAAACCGAATGAATGAATTTGCTGATAAGGCAAAGGATATTCTTTCTTCTTACCCAGATTCTGAGGTGAAAACTTCCCTCTTCCTATATATCGATTTCGTTGTAGGAAGAACATATTAAAAACATCGTATCAAAAAAAGGAATTGGCTGGTTCTCGTGAGAGAATCAGCCAATGTTTTTGTGTGGTTGTACGGTTTTGAGGTTATGCGGTTAAGAGGTTGTACGGTAGTACGGTTTTACCGTTATTTCCGTTGTCACCATTTATCCTTAATCTTTGACCGTTAACCATTAATCGTTACGCCATTATATTAGAAGAACTTAATCTCCTTGTCAAGCACTTCTGAGAGAAGCTTGTTAGCAAGTGAGCTTGTACCAAGACGGAGATACTGGTTGGTAAGCCATTTCTCTCCAAGAACCTCCTTTACGATAGTGTAGTACTTCAATGCATCCTCAACGGTCTTCATGCCTCCTGCAGGCTTGAAACCTATCTGTATGCCTGTCTTGTCGTAGTATTCCTTAATAGCCTGGCACATTACGTATGCTGCCTCTGGAGTAGCTGCTGGCTCAAGCTTACCTGTAGATGTCTTGATGTAATCAGCTCCTGCGTACATAGCAAGGATAGAAGCTTTCTTGATGTTGCTTGCTGTCTTGAGACAACCTGTTTCGAGGATAACCTTCAATTTCTTGTCTCCACATACCTCCTTGAGTTCAGATATCTCGTCGCAAACTGACTCATAATCACCAGATAAGAACTTACCTACTGACTGTACAATGTCAATTTCTGTTGCACCGTCCTTGATGGCAAGTGCTGTTTCTGCAACCTTAACCTCTATAAAGCTCTGGCTTGATGGGAAACATGCTGATACACAAGCAATTTCAACTTCTTCGTTCTCAAGTGTATCGTGGCATACCTTTGCAAAGTTAGGATATACGCATACTGTTGCTACGTGTCCTAATTCTGGGTATTCGTCATCAAACTTGTTTACCTTCTCTACGAACTTTAGTACGCTTTCATCGCTATCTGTTGTCTTGAGGGTAGTGAGTTCCACGCTATTGAAGAGGAACTTCTTCACTTCCTTAGTATTGTTCTCCTCAAGGTGTCTTGCAAGAAGATTTGCTACTTCTGCATTTACTTTCTCGTCGTTAAGGTCAGTATTGTACTGACTTAATGCTTCTTCGTATTTATTCATTTTTCTTATGTTTTGTTAGTGAATTATTATTCTTTGTTTTTGGTGTCCATACATATTGTTACAGGACCGTCGTTGAGTAGCTCAACCTTCATGTCTGCTCCGAATTCACCTGTTCCAACTTCTTTTCCGAGGTTATTGCTTAGCTCCTTGCAGAACTTCTCGTAAAGAGGTACAGTTATCTCGTGGCTTCCTGCACGTAGGTATGATGGGCGGTTCCCCTTCTTGTATGACGCCCATAGGGTGAATTGTGACACTACGAGTATGTCTCCTCCGATGTCCATGATGGATTTGTTCATCACGCCGTTTTCATCGTCAAACACCCTTAGTCCTGTTATCTTCTTTGACAGCCATGTGATGTCCTCGTCTGTGTCTGCATTTTCGCATCCTACAAGTACGAGAAATCCGTTTCCTATCTTTGATTTTACTTTACCGTCTATGGTTACGGAAGCATGGCTTACTCTTTGTATTACGGCTCTCATTTTGCAAATATAAATATTATATTTCGTTTACGTCAAATATTCCTTAATTATTTTTGCTTTAGCTTGTCCCACTACCTTTTCTAGTTCTTCGAGTGATGCTTCTTTTATCTGCTTTACGCTCTTGAATGCCTTTAGTAGTGTAGTCTTTGTTGTCGGTCCTATTCCCTTTATATTGTCAAGTTCGCTTTGCACTTGACTCTTGCTTCTCTTGTCCCTGTGGAATGTGATGGCGTATCTATGTACTTCGTCTTGTATTCTTGTTAGGAACTTGAATAGGGGAGAGTCCATCTCAATTCCTATTGTCTTTTGTGGGAATCCAAACAATAGCTCGTTTGTTCTATGTCTATTATCTTTGGCAAGACCTGCTATAGGGATGTCTATGTGTAGTTGGTCTTGAATAACCTTTCGTACTACTTCCATCTGTCCCTTTCCACCATCTGTTATGATAAGGTCGGGTAGTGTTCCTCCTTCGTTTATTATTCTTGAATATCTACGATGGACAACCTCGCTCATTGATGCATAGTCGTCAGGTCCTACAACGGTCTTGATATTGTATTTCCTATATTCTGATTTTGCAGGTTTAGCTTGCTTGAATACCACACATCCTGCCACAGCATCGCTACCAGATATGTTGGAATTGTCAAAGCATTCTATTGTCATAGGAAGCTTGTTTAGTCCAAGTTTCTTTTGTAGCTCCTTAAGTATGTTTGTAGCTCTCTGTTCTGGATTTAGTTTCTCTGCTTGTTTAAGACTATCTATTCGGTATTGTCTTACGTTCATCTTTGATAGTTCAAGCAGGTGTTTCTTATCTCCTCTTGTCGGAACTGTTATGGTAACATCTTTCAGTTCTATGTCGAGAGGGAAGGGTACTACTATCTCCTTTGATGTGCTTCCAAACCTTTCGCGCATTTCTGCTATGCCTAATGCAAGGATTTCTTCTGCACTTTCATCCATTCGTTTCTTGTATTCGAATGTGAAGGCTTGGTTTATACATCCGTTTGCTATATGTAGATAGTTTATGAATGCACTCTTTTCTTCGTCATCAATGGAGAAAACGTCTATGTTATGATATGAGCTTGCTATTACTTCGCTCTTCTCGCAAAACTCTAAAGCCATATCATACTTCTTCTTAATATCCATTGCCTCCTCAAATTTCATTTCCTCTGAGAGTGCTTCCATCTTCTTTAGCATCTTCTCGCAGATGATTCTTGTGTTTCCTTTCAATATTTCTCTTACTTCAAGAATCATTTCCATGTAATCCTCCCTGCTTTGTTTTCCAATACAAGGTGCATCACATCTCTTTATATGATGTTCGAGGCATATATCGTATTTACCTCTTTGGATGTTTTCTATTGTTAGTGGTAGGCGACACTTCCTTACCTTGTACATCTTGTCTATAAGTCCAAGCATGTTGTTAAGTGTGCCTTGATGTGAAAATGGTCCGTAGTATGTACCGAGTCTTTTGTCAATATTCCTTGTCTTGAATATTCTTGGAAAAGTCTCGCTTGTTATACATACGGATGGGTAGGTTTTGTCATCTTTTAGTAGGATGTTATATTTCGGTTTGAATTTCTTGATAAGGCTGTTCTCCAAGAGTAGGGCATCCTCATCTGTCGGAACTATTACGTAGTTTATATCCTCTATCTTGCTTACGAGTATCTGTGTCTTTCTTCTATCTACTGTCTTGAGAAAATACGAGCTAACCCTGCGTTTAAGGTTCTTTGCCTTACCCACATATATTATGTTTCTGTCCTTGTCAAAGTATTGGTAGCATCCCGGACACTCTGGCATGTTCAGAACTATGTTCTTTAGTCTTGCTATTCTTTCCTCGTTTTTGGTCATAGAAAAACACTTTAATGTTCCACGTGAAACAATTTTGCTCTAACCTCGTTATTTAAAGTAAGTTATGAGTAGCTTTTGTAATGCTAAATTTTAGTGGTTTTTGTAAAGCAAAGTGTCCACACCCTATGGTATGAACACTTGTGCTTGTTGCTATATTACATCCTGAGGAGTGTAGTGATCTCAAACTCGTCTCCGATGAATTCGCGTCCCTTCAATCCTTCGTCACGAATCTCTATGATAGTGTTTACGTAGATTTTCTTTGGGTTGAATTTCTTCACGAGGTTGATTGCAGCCTTGAGGCTTCCTCCTGTTGCGAGAAGGTCGTCGTGGATAAGTACGATGTCACTTGATTCGATTGAGTCGGCGTGAATTTCTATTGTGTCTTCTCCGTACTCCTTAGTGTAAGTTTCCTTGATTGTGTCTGCTGGAAGCTTACCTGGCTTGCGACACATGACGAGTCCTGCGTTGAGCTTTCTTGCAATGGCAGAACCCATGATGAAACCGCGGCTTTCGATTCCTACAACCTTGGTAATTCCTTTGTGCTTGTAAAGCTCGTACATTTCTTCCTCCATAATCTCAAGACACTTTGCGTTCTTGAAGAGAGTAGTGACATCGCGGAAGTTAATTCCTGGCTTTGGAAAATCTGGAATGCATCTCAGATTGTCCAATAGATACTGATTGTTCATATATGTTTTGTTTAAATCTTTTGTTCTAATTTGTTGAAAAGAAACGCGTAAACTTTGAATTGTTTCACGTGGAACATTTGCTATTTTATCCGATTTAATCGGGAAAACTCTATCGTCCCATGAGCACAAGCATTATGTTGATGTCCGAAGGAGATACTCCAGGAATACGTGATGCCTGAGCAAGAGTGAGAGGATTGATGGCTTCAAGTTTCTGCCTTGCCTCGATGGATATCTGTGTAAGGTTAGGGTAGTCGAATTTACCCTGAATTTTTATATTCTCCAGTCGAAGCATCTTCTCTGCTATCTGTTGTTCTCTTTCTATATATCCCTTGTACTTGATGTTTATCTCAGTTGCTTCGAGAATCTCTAACATCAATTTTTCTTCGTTGATTACGGCAGCAAGTTCGTTAATCTTCTTCTCAAAAGCATTTATACTTCCACGGATATTATCTATTGTTATCTGTGGACGTCCCAAGAGTTCTGCAAGCTTTATTCCTTGGCGGAGTGGGGTAGTGCCAATCTTTTCGAGTGCATCGTTTATGAGTGCTGGTTTCAGAGAGAATGATTCCGTAAATTCGATGAGTTCGTTTATGGCGTCTCTCTTCTTGAGCATTCTCTTATAGCGTTCTTCTGATGCAAGGCCTATCTTATAACTCATCTCTGTCAAGCGCATATCTGCATCGTCCTGTCGGAGAAGAATCCTGTATTCAGCTCTTGAAGTAAACATTCTGTATGGTTCATCCACACCTTTTGTTACGAGGTCATCGATAAGAACACCTATATATGCTTCGTTTCTCTTAAGGATAAATGGCTCGCCATTGTTTATGTTTCCGTCGGATGAATTGATTGCTGCATTTATTCCTGCCATCAATCCTTGACCTGCTGCCTCCTCATATCCTGTGGTTCCGTTAACCTGTCCTGCAAAGAAAAGGTTCTCCACTATCTTTGACTCAAGGTTGTGCTTGAGCTGTGTAGGGTCGAAGTAATCGTATTCTATTGCATATCCCGGACGATATACCTGAAGGTTTCGGAAACATTCTATCTTGCGAAGGGCATTTATCTGCACATCCATTGGAAGGGAAGAAGAGAAACCATTTAGATACATTTCATTGGTTGATTCGCCTTCTGGTTCCAAGAATAGTTGGTGCATCTCCTTGTCAGGGAATGTGTGGAGCTTTGTCTCAATACTTGGACAGTAGCGAGGACCTATACTTTGGATTTGTCCGTTATATAGAGGTGAATCTGCAAAACCAGATTTCAGTATATTGTGAACTTCCTTGTTTGTATAGCACGTCCAACAAGGTAATGCCTTTAGTTTTCTTTCTACCGATGAAAACGAGAAACTGTGAAAATCATTCTCTCCGTCCTGAATCTCCATTTTGCTGAAGTCAACGCTCCTTTTGTCTATTCTTACAGGAGTGCCTGTCTTCATTCTTCCATTTCTGATGCCAGTTGCGTTGATGCTTTCCGTAAGCATGAGTGAAGCAGGTTCAGAACATCTTCCTCCCGGAATCTGTGTCCTACCTATGTGCATGAGACCATTGAGGAATGTACCTGCCGTGATGACAACTGTTTTTGCGATGAATTCGGCATCCATTATCGTACGTACACCCTTTATCTTTGTCTTGCCATTAGTGGCATCCGATGCTTTTTCAACGATAATTTCCTTTACTTGGTCTTGCCATATATTCAAGTTTGGAGTATTGTCAAGTATCTCTCTCCACGTCCAAATGAATTTCTCTCTGTCGCATTGTGCGCGAGGACTCCATACCGCAGGACCCTTTGAACGGTTGAGCATACGGAATTGTAGGGCGCATCTATCCGTCACAATACCCATCTGTCCGCCGAGAGCATCAATCTCGCGAACTATCTGTCCTTTTGCAATTCCACCTACGGCAGGATTGCATGACATCTGTGCAATCTTATTCATGTCCATTGTTATCAGACATGTTTTCGCACCAAGATTGGCGGCAGCCGCAGCAGCTTCACATCCTGCATGTCCGGCGCCGACCACAATTACGTCGTAATAAAAAGTCATCTATTTTGGTATATCAGTTTTATGGCGCAAAGTTACGAATAATAGCAATCCATTGCAAGCATCTTCGAGAATATCTATTACGTTCTCAAATCCCTGGTCACCTCCATAGTATGGGTCAGGAACATGATCAACTACGAATGTCTTGCAGAAGTCTGTCATCCTTTTTACCTTTTCCTCATCTTCAATGGTAGGAGCGAGTGCTATGAGTTTGTCATAGTTTGAATCATCCATACTGATGATAATGTCGAAGTTGCTGAAGTCGCTCTGTCTAACCTTGCGAGATATGTGCGTAAGTTCATATCCACGTCTTCGTGCATGAACCTTCATTCTTGGGTCAGAGCCTTCGCCTTCGTGGTAACCTATGATACCAGCAGAGTCAACCTCTATCTCTTCTGTCATTCCTGCTTCCTTAACAAGTTTTGCCATTATGGCCTCTGCCATTGGAGACCGACAGATGTTACCAAGACATACGAATAATATCCTTGTTTTCATATTGTTGAATTGATGGAGTGCGTATTTGTGTAACTCCTTGATTTATTATGTATAAGCGATAATTCTTGTTTCTTGTAAACGCTTTTTTTGTTATGATGTTTTATCTCTGTTGAGAGTCTTAACCTAATGATTTATATATTGATTGTTGATATCTATCCTACTGTTATCCAAATGGCCTTTGTCATCTTGTAACTGATTATTCCTTCAAGTCTGTCATTATGATTATTATTCACCCTCCGTTAATCCTTCGCTAATGTTTCGTGGACCCTTCGTAATTTTGGGGTGAATTGCCAATTACCATTTTGATATCTGTAATTCGAATGGATGGTGACAATATGTAACTTTGAATGTATTTGATATTTCTTTACTATGATTTCTTTGATTGCAAATATACTTCTAATCGTACAGATTAGTATGTAAAAACTTTAAAAACATATGTCAAATGGGGTAAACTTACAACATTTAACTATTTTTAACATTTTTATCATACGTGAATACTTTTAATTTAATACTTTTGCCATCAGAATTATTCAATCTAAGTGAAAAAGTAGATAAAGTGATGATTTTGTGGATTACATGGTGAAATATCTAACCTATCAACTAACGGAATCCACATCATATTAAGAAAATGTAAGAATTGATATAATACAAAACAGACATTTTAGAAGAAAATCGTACGGCTGCATGTACTCTGTCGTTGACAGGGTGTATTGTATCCTTTTTGTCGTTGGGTATATTCTGCTGTTACGATAGGGTGAGATGTTCAGTATCTCTAAGGTGAAAGCTATGTCTGTTTTCTGTATAGAGATGAAATATATTTTAACAAGTAAAGTAAATACGAAACTGTATGAAAAGGAAATTGACATCTTTGCTACTGGTGGCGATAGCAGCCTTTAGCTTCAGTGTTGATTCGTTTGGTAAAACCGATGTTACCGCTAAGTACTTGAAAGATGCGGATCTTAAAAAGCTTAGTGGATGGACGTTGGATACTTCAAGCGGATTTTCAGGCACTGGTTACACGAATTGGAAAACAGATGGTAAAGCTCCAGTTATTGAGTTCTACAATGCTTGGAGCCCAACTGCTGGTGGCTCAATTGGAAACAGCAAGACATTCAACTTCTCCCAGAAGGTAACCTTGCCAGCTGGTTATTACCGACTGGCAGTCAATGCTTTCTATCGTGAAGGAGATGGAAATGGGGAAAATACCAAGGCTTACATTTATGCAGGAGAGAAAACACAGTATGTTGTAGGCCTTACTTCTGCTGGTGTTGCTGCTTATTCTGGTTCGAACGACCTCTATAAGGCTGCTACTGCTTTTGGTGAAGGTGATTTCTCTAATGAATTCGATTTCAACGTAGAAACAGAGACCACTATTGAGATTGGTTTCCACGGTTACATCGATACTTATTGCTCTTGGTGTATTCTCGGTCCTGTTACTCTCTGGGAATATACCGCAGAGGATTATATCGAAGATTATACGAATAAAGTAGACGAGGCAAAAAAGTTATTTGACAAGCCAATGAACAAGGATGTACTTGCTGCACTCAAAGATGCTGCTGGCAAGGAATCATCATTGGTAACTGTTGATGACGTGAAGAATGCTATTACGGCTTTGAATACTGCAATGCTGAATGCAAATAATTCAATAGCAGTTTATGAAGAGATAAATACATACATCAGTAAGGCCACTACCTATAATGCTGAGGTAAGTGCAGCTTTTGGGGCATCAGGAATAAAGGATGCGTATGATGCAGGAACACTTATAGATGCAAACGAGGCTATTACTGCATACCGAAAAGCCTTTCTTTCACAAACTGCCATAGGTGCAGATTTAACAGAAGCGTTTACTTTGGTTTCTAATGGCTTGGTTGGATGGTCAGCTAACTATACTAATTCAGAAATACATTTCCAGCAGAATACATGGTCACATGAGGGTGAGACAGATGGTTCTGGTATGACTATACCATTTGTGGAATATTGGATTCTCGGTGGTAATGTTTTGGAAAATGCAACCCTTAAATATACGTTTACAGGACTTGTGCCTAATCAGTATTATGAGGTTAGTGCACTTGTTCGTGCTTTCAAGGAAAACGAAGTCGCTGACTTGAGTGGTGCTTGCTTGTTTGTAGGTACAGCTAAATCTCTTGATGTTTCCACAGGAACAAATGCTCCGGGTGCAGATTACGGAATGTGTTATGGTGTGCTCAAGGCAACTGGCAGGACAAATGCTGATGGTGAGTTAGAGGCTGGTTTCATCGTTGAAAACGCTAATTTCAACTGGCTTGCTGCAAAAAATTTCGTAATCAAGGTTAGTGAAGACCCAGGAATTGGTGAGATACAATCTCAGTTTAATACGCTTATTGCGAAAGCTGAAGAGATTAAAAATCTTCCGATGAATGCGACTGAGGCATCTAATCTTGTTGCTGCTATGGCAACCCCAGAGAATACGGAAGAAGCATACGCAAATGCTATTTCTGCTCTTGATGTAGCCATTAAGGCAGCTCAGGCTTCTATAAAGAAATATTCCGTTGCCGGCGTTTATGTAAATAGGGCTAATAAGCTTGATGCCGTTGGCAAGGAAAACTATGTTGGTAATGATACTTACGTAGAAGTAAGTACAGCATATAATAATGGAACACTCGATGAAATCACATCCGAGCAGATAGCTGCTCTTGATGTTGCTTTTGTCGTAGCTACAAAGCTTCAGACATTTGATGGTGCTGACTTTACAGGTGCAATCGTAAATCCAAGCTTTGAAACTGGTAATACTGATGGATGGTCAGTAGGTTCATCAAATGATACTGGTGCACGTAGTAATAGTAATTCTACATACACAATGTCTGGTGCTGATGGTAATTGGGTATTTAATACTTGGCAGACAGGTCTTCCTATTACTCAGACAATAACAGGCATTCCTAATGGTACATACAAACTTACTGCAGTTGTTGCAGCTGATGCAGGAACAAAGATTTTCATTACTGCAAACGATGAGATGGATGGTGCTTCCACAGAAAACAAGCAAACAGGTAAGGAAGTAGAGCTTGAGTTTGTTGTTAAGGACAATACTGCAACAATTGGTGCTATCGGTGGTTCTGGTCAGAAGTACAATGCTGAGGGTGGTGACTGGTACAAGGTAGATAACTTCCGCCTCACATACGTTTCAGACAAGATTCCAGCTGCTAATCTTGGCGTTGCAACATTCACAGGACATGATTCCGATGAAGCTAAACTCGTAATCACATTCGACGAGTTCTCTAATCAGCTTGCTGCACAGTCACCTGATAACAAGTATGTAGTCAATATCAAGATTAATGATGAGGATTACACAAATACTTGTTCTGCTGACAAGGGTGCTGTTATTGCATATAATTTCTCAAGCATAGATGTTTACACAATTCTTATTCCTGAGAAGGGTATTCAGCTTGTAAATGCTGATGGTGACGTTATTGCAGAGACAAAGAGCCAGATTAAGGAGACATTCTCCCTCTATTCTGACAACTTCACTAATGGTGACTTTGCCTTCGGAACTCCAGTTTCTGGAACAATACGTACATACGCTAAGGATATCGTTGCAGGTTCTGACGAGACATCTGGTATGCACAGCATCGCTGGATGGTCTTATGCTGTAGGTGGCGACGCTCATGCTGCTGGTATCTTTGAGTATGGTTCAGGCGTAGGTCTTGGTGACAATAATCATGTAGTGCCAGTGGCAGGTCCAGACGATAAGACAAACGGGCATGCACTTGGCGTACTTGGTGTATGGTCAGCATCTACAAGCTACACACAGACGATACGTCTTGGAAAGGGTGATTACATGGTACAGATTCCTACATACAATGTGGGAGGTACAGATAATGTCGTAAGTCTTACAGGTGTACTTATCAATGGAAAGGGTACTTATTCAAAGACTACAACATTCAAGCCAGGCGTATGGACAACTCAGACTATTGAGTTTACACTTACGGAGACTTCTGCCGTAACTGTCTCTCTCGGATATACAGCACCGAATAAGGGTTCTGGTAGTTGTCCTCACCTCTTCTACGACCGTGTGGATATTTACACAAATGAGCAGATTGCCATTGCCAAACTTGCTTCAGCAAAGGCAGATGCACTTGCTGTAGTCAAGGCACTTTCTCCAATAGGAGAGGGCGTATTCAAGTATAGCAGTACAGATATTGAGAATGCCATTGCACAGATTGATGCTTGTACTACTATCGAGGATGTTCAGGCAGTTAAGATTCCTGAGATGGACTTGCCAGAAGAGAATCAGACATTCCAGATTATGTTGAAGTCATCGGGCAATTTCATGTCTCTTAATGGTAGCAATGGGGTAGTGCTCTCTAAGTACGCACAGCCACTTTACCTAAAGTCATACAAGGGTGGCTATGCTATCTCTGACGGAACACAGAGCCTTGCTTATCTAGGAACAAACACATGGTCACTTGTTGGTGCAGACAAGGCATCAACTATGATTATCACTCCTGTGGGCGACTCTTATACTATCAAGAGCACCAACGGTTATGTAGGTGTTGACAACGAACAGGCTGGTTCAAGTGTCTTTGGTAACAAGGATGCCTTTGATTGGTTGATTACAGAATATGTTCCTATAGATATTGATATTGAGAATACATTCGTTACAGAGTCTTACGACCATATCGTTGCAGGTGATGTCGTTATCTCCGCTTCTGTTGATGATCCAATAGCAATCATGAACAATGGTACTTTTGCTGCAAACAGCGTAACTCTCAATATTGAAGTTCCTAATAATAAGTGGTCATTCGTTGTAATGCCTTGTGATGTTCCTGTAGCTGACCTCAAGAACACTCAGGAAAATACACAATGGAAGATTTACAAGTACGATGGTGTTGCACGTGCTAATGGCGACTTCGATAATGTATGGGTTGCCGTAACAGAGGAAGAGACACTTGCACAGGGCGATGGCTACATCTTCCAGAGCCGTCGTGGTGAAGAGGCTACTTCTGTATTCTCATTCACAACAACATCTCCAGTCACTATCTCAAATATCTTTGCTAACAAGGATGTAAAGATAGCTCTCAATGAGAACAAGAGCCAGTATGACTGTAACTCTGGATGGAATCTTGTGGGTAATCCTTACCTCGCATTCTTCAACAAGAGCAAGATGTCATCTACAGCTCCAATCATAGTATGGGAGTCAAACAACTATGTTACTTACACTTCTGATGATGATTACGTTCTTTCTCCACTTCAGGCATTCTTTGTCCAGACAAGTGGTGATGCAGAACTTGCGTTCAACAAGGATGGTCGTCAGACAGACGCATCAATAATACCAACTGAGGCAAGCGTACGCCGAATGCCTGCTCTTCAGTCACGTGCTCTCTATGACATCACATTGTCTGATGGCAATAACACGGACAAGACTCGCTTCGTCATCAATAATGATGCTTCTCTTAATTATGAGATTGGTCGTGACGCAAGCAAGTTTATGAGTACGGATGCTTCCGTTCCACAGATTTTCACCGTTGAGAATAATGTCAACTGCTCAGTTAATGAGCGTCCTCTTTCTACAGGCATAATCAACCTTGGCGTTCGTGTAGGAGCAGCTGGTGAATACACGATATCTGCACGTACTTTGGCTTCTGCCGTTGTACTTGAGGATAAGGCTACAGGTACTACCGTTGTACTTGACGACGAGAATGATTCTTATACATTCACTGCCGCAGAGGCATGCACAATGGTTGGCCGCTTTGTTATTCACGCTGATGAGGCTACTGCAATCTCTGATATTGCAGCTGACAGCACAGATAAGACTGTTTACACTATTCAGGGTGTAAAGGTTGCAAAGAATGCTGTTAAGTCAGGCATCTACGTTATTGATGGAAAGAAGGTGATGGTAAAGTAACATTAAAAAGAAATCTATTATGAATAAGATATTATCAATATTGGCAGTATGGCTATGTAGCGTAACCGTATTTGCCCAACTGAACGGAGGTGATGACTGGGAACTTCCTGGCAATCCAGGTTTGGTTACTAAGAAGATTACCGTTGGGGTGAACAAGGCTGGCTTTGGTTCAGCTGAGGTCACAACAGCCACAACGTTGGGAACTGGTGTCTATCCAGTTGGTTCGTCTGTTGCTCTTTCTGCAACACCTTCCAATGGATACCGCTTTGTCAATTGGACAGTAGGGGAGAACGTCGTTGCAACAACAGCTTCATGCAACTATGTCATTCCAGACGAGGACGTGACTGTAACAGCTAACTTTGCTCCTAACAAGTATAGGGTTACATTCATTTCTGATGGTAAAACAGTAAAGACAGGCTTCTTGGAATATACTTCTGAGATAGTTCCTCCTATTACTCCAGAGAAGGAAGGCTACACTTTCCGTGGATGGAATCCTGCCGTTGACGCTACTGTTCCAGCCAATGACGTGACTTACACAGCCGTGTTCGACATCAACAAGTACAACGTGGTGTTTACGGTTGATGGAGAGGAGTATTCAAAGGCTTCATTGGAGTATGGTTCAGAGATCAGCGTTCCTGATGCGCCAACAAAGACTGGTTATACATTTGGTGGCTGGACAACAGACGCTACTGTTCCTGCTCACGACGTTACTTATGATGCTACGTTCAACGTTAATAGCTATAACGTGATTTTCAATGCCGACAATGGTACTGAGAATACTGTTTACACTCTTGAGTACGGTTCTGCTATCACAGCTCCTGATGCCCCAGAGAAGGAAGGTTATACATTTGCTGGATGGACACCATCCGTAGATGGTGCTACCGTACCTGCTAACGACATTACGTTTACAGCAAACTGGCAGGTTAACTCATACAAGCTCTCATTTGTTGTGGATGGTGTGGCTACCGAATCTTCCGTTGACTTCGGCTCTCCTATCACCACTCCAGATGACCCAAAGAAGGAAGGCTATGATTTTGCTGGTTGGACTCCTGCCGTTGCTGCTACCATGCCAGCAGAGGATGTAACTTATACGGCTACATGGAAACTTGCCAAGTACGTTGTTACGTTCATCTCTGATGGAGTAGCTATATCTACAGCCACTCTTGAATACGGCTCTGAGATTGTTCCTCCAGCTGACCCAAAGAAGAAAGGCTACAATTTCATCGGATGGAATCCTGCCGTTGATGCCACTGTCCCTGCTCATGACGTTACTTATACAGCTTCATTTGGTAAAGGGGCTTTCCTCGTAACATTCATGGTTGACGACAAGGTTTATTCAACTACATCAATGGATTTTGGCGAACTCATCGTGCTTCCTGAAGACCCAACAAAGGTTGGCTACACATTTGCAGGATGGGATAATTACACAGATGGAGCAACCGTTCCTGCTGATAATGTGACTTACACAGCTAAGTGGAATGTGAACAAATATACCGTTGCATTCGTGTCTGAAGGTAATACCGTACAGTCCGAGTTTCTCGACTACGGTTCTGCTATCGTAGCTCCTAATGCTCCAGAGAAGGAAGGCTATTCTTTCTATGGATGGATTCCTGCTGTTGCAGAGACAGTACCTGCTGAGGATGTAACTTACACAGCTACTTTCAAGATTAACAAATATAACGTTAACTTCGAGGTAGATGGCA
This sequence comes from Bacteroidaceae bacterium, assembly GCA_017617575.1. GTDB lineage: Bacteria > Bacteroidota > Bacteroidia > Bacteroidales > Bacteroidaceae > Minthosoma. The sequence continues at coordinate 51,528 of JAFZVY010000090.1, forward strand.
AGGTGTTCAGCACTTCTACTCTTGAGTATGGCTCAGTTATCGTTGCTCCAGAGAATATCCCTGCCAAGGAGGGTTATACTTTTGCTTCATGGAAGGATTATGCTGAAGGTGCTACCGTTCCTGCTAATGATATCACTTATGTGGCAGAGTGGACGCCAAACAAATATGTCGTTACTTTCGTCTCTGAAGGCAATATTATTCAGTCTGAGTCTCTCGACTTCGGTTCTGCTATCGTAGTTCCAGATGCTCCAGAGAAGGAAGGCTATTCTTTCGATGGATGGACTCCTGCCGTTGCAGAGACAGTACCTGCTAATGACGTTACTTATACTGCATCATTCAAGATTAACCAGTATGTCGTTACGTTCAAGTCAGACGATGAGGTGGTGAAGTCAGAGACACTCGACTATGGTACTACTATCACCGTTCCTGTTGCTCCTACTAAGGAGGGCTACACATTCACTGGATGGGAAGGCTACATGGAAGGTGCTACCGTTCCAGCGGAGGATGTAACTTATACAGCTACATGGTCAATCAATAGCTATAAGGTTGTCTTCATTGATGACGATACAGTAAAGAGTGAGATACTCGAGTATGGTGCACCTATTATAGCACCAGATGTACCAGAAAAGGAAGGCAGTTCATTTGTTGGATGGTGGAGTGAATCTGGAACTATCGAAGAAGTAGTTACAGTTCCTGCTCATGACGTAACGTTCTATGGTGAATGGAATACTTGGATGTGTAGTGTTAATTTTATTGTGGATGGCGAGATTATAAAGCATTCTACAGTGCCTTATGGATGCCCAATAGCAGAATTGCTTCCTGAAGACCCAAAGAAGACTGGCTATACATTCACAGGATGGACACCAGAGATAGGTGATAAACTCCTTAAAGAGGATATGACTTTCACTGCTACATGGAAGATTAACAAGTATGCAGTTACTTTCATTGTAGGTAGTGATACTATAAAGAGTGATTCACTTGAGTATGGTTCTCCAATCGTTGTTCCTACAGTTCTTCCAAAGGAAGGTTATGTATTGAGTGCTTGGTCACCAGAAGTAGCAGAGGTTGTTCCTGCCGAGGATGTAACTTATACTGCTTCTTGGACAATTAACAAATATACTGTTTCATTCGTCTCTGATGGTAAGACTGTAAAGTCTGAGTCTCTTGAATATGGTTCTGCAATCACAGCTCCAGATGCTCCAGAGAAGGAAGGTTACACATTCACAGGTTGGTCACCAGAAGTAGCAGAGACCGTTCCAGCCGAGGATGTAACTTATACAGCTACATGGGCGATTAACTCATACAAGGTTACTTTCATTGTTGATGGCGAAATTGTAAAGACAGAGACACTTGAATACGGTTCTCCTATAGTTGCTCCTACCGACCTCACGAAGGAAGGCTATGTATTGAGCGCATGGTCACCAGAAGTAGCTGAGACTGTACCAGCTAATGATGTTACTTACACAGCTACTTGGGTTGTTTCAGTAGGTATAGAAACAGTATCTCTCTCTGATGCAAAGGATGGTGAGTACTACACTCTGCAAGGTGTTAAGATTGCTCGTCCTACAAAGGCAGGCATCTATGTACATAATGGCAGAAAGGTAATGCTCCGATAATTCAATTTGTCTCTTTGACAAATTCTAAATTTTACTATTTGCCATTAGGCATATAGTTGTCATACATATTGTACATGCTCATTAATGTGCATTGTACATGATGTTATACAGTTTTTCTTACTTTATTTGGGTTTCCTGGTGGCGTTTCATCGTCATCAGGAAACTTTCTTTTACACCAACTTTACTTGTGATGATTAAACTAAACTTTGCTGCTGTTCTTCTTTCGTCTGTTACCGCTATGCACGTCACCGCTTTTGTTTTTCAAAATGCTGCTATGTCTTCGTATCGCACTTTCCTTTTGTCATTTCAGTTTTTACCTGAAAATTACGAAGGGTCCACGGAACATTAGCGAAGGATTAATGGAGGTTCATGAAGTGACAAAAAGTCAGCAGGAACAACTTTTTGTGAATAAATGAGAAAAACTTAATGGTTAACGATTAAATCTTGATTACTCTCACCTCTGCATTTGTCATAGGGGTGATTTCCTTATGGTCAACATCATGGAATACGGCTTGGAGGATGCGGAGAAAAAGTCCATGGCTGACGACAAGGACATTGGCATTAGGATATGTGGAAGATACGTATTCGAGGAAAGACTTGGCTCTTGCACGAAATGCTGGCATACTCTCCACATCGTCTGGCATATCTATCCATGCGCCTTTTTCTACTACGACACCTGTAATTGAGCCCCAGTCACGTTCACGGAGCAACTTGGTATAGATAACAGGGACGTCCTGACCGAGATGCTCAAGGACAATGTTGGTCGTATCTACACATCGCTTCAGGTCGCTTGACACACAAACATCAAAGGCTGTGGAACGTAATTGTTCCACAGCCTCTATTGCTTGTTCTATCCCCTTCTGCGTCAATGTTCCAGGCATGTGTCCCTGAAGGATATACTTTGCATTCTCCTCGGTCTCGCCATGACGAAGCAGGAATAAGTTTGTCATATCACTTTTAATTAGAAAGGAAGGTCGTCTGTCTGTGAATCAGAAGAACCAAAGTCAGGAGCGGCTGGTGCTGGAGCAGATGCAAATGGTGCATCTACGGCTGGTGTTGCACCTACTGGTGCTGGAGCTACAGCAGTTGCTGGCTCTACCTTCCAAGCACGTACGTCGTTGTACCAACGTCCCTGATATTCACGAGCATTGATGTCGAAAGAAACGTTATATTCCTTTCCTACCTCAATGGCGAACAACTTAATCTTATCCTCACCCCATACGTTGAAGCACATGCGCTTTGGATATTGTTCAGATGTTTCAAGCACATATTCCTGTGACATCCACATGTTTCCGGTAGTGCGTGACTGACCACTACGTGCTTCAAGCACGGCAATAATTTTTCCTGTAAGTTCCATATTTGTTAAATAATTTCTTTTTGTTTTCTACGGGTGAGTTTGGCAAAAGCCGAGCCAAACACATCTGCAAAAGTACGATTTATTTTTTGTATTATCACCTTTGATATAATGTTTTTCGTCACTCTCAAAGAAAAAAGATTGATTTTTCTGCTCATTTTATCAAAACAATTCATAACTTTGTAGCAAATATAATTTTTTACCGAAAATGAAATTTAGTGTATCCAGTGCCATTCTCTGCAACAGATTGCAGATTGTAAGCCGAGTTCAGAACTCAAAGAGTTCACTCGCTATTCTTGATTGTGTCCTTTTCGAGTTAAACGATGGGGTACTAAAGCTTACTGCATCAGATAGTGAAAACACAATCACGACAACACTTGAAGTATCAGAATGTGACAAGAATGGAAAGATTGCCATTGAGTCAAAGCAGCTTATCAACTCCATCAAGGAGATTTCTGACCAGCCTATCACATTCTGCATCAACGATAGTAACTTTGCCATCGAGATTAGCTACCAGAACGGTAAGTATAACCTCGTAGGACAGGATGGTAACGAGTATCCAGTACCAGCTGGACTTACTGACCTCCAGAACAACATAACTATTTCGAGCGAGACTCTCCTCAATGGTATCTCACGTGCTCTCTTCGCAACTGCAAACGATGACCTCCGTCCTCAGATGAATGGTGTATATTTCGACATCACTCCTGACTACACTACTCTCGTTGCAAGCGACGGTCACAAGCTCGTGCGTAACCGCATCCTCTCTGCCAAGGGTGAGACTGCTGCCTTCAACCTTCCAAAGAAGCCAGCCCTCATGCTCAAGAGCATCCTCGGTAAGGAAGAAGATGACGTTGAAATCAGCTTCAGCGACCGTAATGCACAAATCAACCTTACAAACTACGCAATCACTTGCCGTCTCATAGAGGGACGCTATCCAAACTATAACTCTGTAATTCCTACAGACAATCCATTCCGCGTTCGCATTGACCGTCTTGCATTCATCGCTGCCCTTCGCCGCGTGTCTGTATTTGCAAGCGCAAGCAACGCTCTCATCAAGCTCCAGCTTGAGAACAACACTCTCACTACTTCTGCACAGGATATCGACTTCTCTACTTCAGCAGAGGAACGCATCATGTGCGAGTACGACGGTGGTCCTATGAGCATCGGTTTCAGTGGTCCTTTCCTCATTGACGTCCTCAACAGCATCTCTTGCCAGGATGTCATCCTCGAACTTGCAGACCCAAGCCGTGCCGGTGTCATCGTTCCTGCAGAGCAGGAGGAAAATGAGGATGTAATCATGCTCCTCATGCCAATGATGTTGCAGAACTAAATGAAGTTATGAAGTCACGAAGCTAAGGAGGTGTATGGCTCTCAAAATGTGAGTATCGTCATAACTTCTTAACTTCATTCTACTTAACTACATGTAAGTAATATGAAACTAAACATAAAGAATCCAATCGTATTCTTCGACTTGGAAACTACAGGTGTTGATGTAGCAAAGGACCGCATTGTGGAACTTTGCTACATCAAAGTTTTTCCTAACGGTAATGAAGAGTCAAAGAACATACGCATAAATCCTACCGTACATATTCCTGAAAGCACTACTGCCATTCACGGAATATCCGATGAAGACGTGAAGGATTGCCCTACATTTGCACAGATTGCTGGCGAACTAAGGCAGACATTTGAGGGTTGTGACTTTGCTGGTTTCAACTCCAACCGCTTCGACATTCCTCTTCTCGTGGAGGAGTTCTTGCGTTGTGGCATCGACTTCGACCTTACTAAGCGTAAGTTTGTTGATGTGCAAAACATCTTCCACAAGCTTGAACAGCGTACTCTTGTGGCTGCATATAAGTTCTACTGTGGCAAAGACCTTGAGAATGCACACTCAGCACTTGCCGATACACGTGCCACACTTGAGGTACTTGAGGCACAACTCGACAAATATCCCGATGAATTGAAGAATGACATCGCTTTCCTCGATGAGTTTTCCAAGATGAACAAGAACGTGGATTTCGCTGGAAGAATCGTGTATAACGATGAAGGCATCGAGATTTTCAACTTCGGTAAACACAAAGGTAAAACTGTGGCTGAGGTACTCAAGAAAGAGCCAAGCTTCTATAACTGGATGATGCAAGGCGACTTTGCCCTCAACACTAAGCAGGTACTCACAAGGATACGCCTGAGGGAACAGTTTGGGAAATAAAAAAAAGGACATCAACCAGACCTTCCCCCTACCCCTTCCTTTCAGGACGGGGAGTGGTTACCAAAGGCGGCTATCATTTAATTCTTAATTACTCATTCATTTCATGCTTAAAGGAAAGAAAATCGTTTTGGGAATAACGGGTAGCATTGCTGCCTATAAGTCCTGCCTCATAATAAGGGAACTGATTAAGAAAGGCGCAGAGGTACAAGTTGTGATTACCCCTGCTGGCAAGGAGTTTATCACTCCTATCACCCTTTCGGCTCTTACTCATAAGCCTGTAATCAGCGAATTCTTCAGCCAGAGAGACGGTACGTGGAACAGTCACGTGGACATAGGTCTATGGGCTGATGCCATGGTCATTGCGCCTGCTACGGCAAGTACAATAGGCAAGATGGCTAATGGTATTGCAGACAATATGCTCATTACGACTTATCTTTCGATGAAAGCACCTGTATTCATCGCACCTGCAATGGATCTTGATATGTTCGCACACCCTTCCACACAGAAGAACCTGCGTACATTGCAAGATTACGGAAATCAAATCATAGAGCCAGGCACTGGATTCCTTGCCAGCACACTTGAGGGCAAGGGACGTATGGAAGAACCTGTAAACATCGTTGCAAAGCTTGAGGAATACTTTTCAAAACAAGAGAAAAAAGACCTTTTAGGTAAAAAAATCTTAATTACCGCTGGTCCGACATACGAAAAGATAGACCCTGTACGTTTTATAGGTAACTACTCTTCCGGAAAGATGGGACTTGCCCTTGCCGAGGAATGTGCCTCACGCGGTGCAGACGTAGAGCTTGTTTGCGGTCCTATTTCCGCAAAACTCACGAAAGAGTACCCAAATATCCATCGTACTGATGTGGAGAGCGCACAACAGATGTATGAGGCTTGCAAGGCTATTTATCCGTCTATGGATGCGGGCATCCTTTGTGCTGCTGTGGCTGACTTTACGCCGGAAGTGGTAGCAGAGCAAAAGATTAAACGTACGGGTGAAGACATGGTTATTCGTCTCAAGCCAAACCCAGACATTGCTAAGTCACTTGGCGAGATGAAGGAAAAAGGACAAATTCTCGTTGGATTCGCCCTTGAAACGAACGATGAGGAAAACAATGCACAGGGTAAGTTGAAGAAGAAAAACTTCGATTTTATCGTGCTTAATTCTCTTCGTGACGAAGGTGCTGGTTTCAGAACCGACACCAACAAGATATCTATCATATCTGCCAATGACAAGAAGGATTTCCCTCTCAAGACGAAAAAAGAAGTGGCAGAGGATATCGTTAATGAATTAACAATTCATAATTAACATACAATTAGGCTAAACGCTTATGAGTAAACTAACCTTCTTACTAACGTCAGCATGCTGTTTATTCTTTGGAAGAATGAACACCTGCGTTGCACAGGAACTAAACTGTTCCGTCAAGATTATCCACTCTCAGGTACAAGGTTCAAGTAACAGTGTATTTGAGACGCTGGAGAATGCGATTACGGAATTCATGAATAACCATGCATGGACAGATTTACAGTACCAGAAGGTAGAAAAGATTGACTGCTCACTTAACATCACAATAAAGAAGTACGACACGTCGTCAAACTTATTTACAGGTGAACTTATCTGGCAGGTATCACGACCTGTGTATAACTCCACATACACCACTACGGTTTTCTCCATGAAGGATGCTTCGTTCAACTTCAACTACAAGGAGAACGACCCACTCGAATTTAACGAGAACAGTCTCGATAATAACCTTACGGCTATGCTTGCCTACTACGCCTATCTGTTCATAGGTCTCGACCTTGACACCTATTCCGAAATGGGTGGTACAGAGGTGCTCCACATGGCAGAGAACATACTAAACAATGCACAAACACTTGGAGATGCTGGATGGAAGGCATTTGACAATAACAAGAACCGTCATGCTATACTCAATGACTACATGGAATCATCGATGGAACCGTATCGTAAGATGATGTACAAGTACCATCGACAGGGGCTTGACGAGATGGCTTCCAATGCTGACCGTGGAAGAGCTGCTGTGAGTGATGCCATCGACCTCTTGAAGGAGTCGCACAGCAATAAGTCGCTCAGTCAGCTTCCACAGATATTTACAGACTATAAACGCGATGAAATCGTAAATATCTACAGTGGTCATGGCACAGAGAAAGAACGCAAGACCGTTGCAGACATCGTGTCAAACATCAATGCCAGCCAAGATAGTTACTGGAATAAAATAAGGAAGTAGGAGAACCCTTCCCCCATCTAACTTCTACAAATAAACTTCGTCTATGATAAAGAATCTACATATAGAAAACTATGCTCTCATTGAGCACCTTGATATTGACCTACACTCAGGTTTCTCCGTTATCACGGGTGAGACGGGTGCAGGTAAATCCATCATTCTTGGTGCAATAGGATTGCTCCTCGGACAGCGTGCAGACATCAAGTCCATCAAGACTGGTGCAAGCAAGTGCATCGTGGAGGCGACCTTTGACGTCAAGGAATATGGTTTCGACAGTTTCTTTGAGGAGAATGACCTCGACTTTGATGGTTCTGAGTGCATCATAAGACGTGAACTCACATCATCAGGTAAGAGCCGTGCATTCATCAATGATGTACCTGTCCAGCTTACCTTGTTGAAAGAGATTGGCGAACAACTTATCGACGTACACTCACAGCACAAGAACCTCTTGCTTGGTAAGGAAGATTTCCAGTTGAGCGTCATTGACATTGTGGCACAAAATGCTGATTTGATTTCTGATTACAAGAAACTATACAAGGAGTACAACGTCCTGTGCAAGAAACTTGATGATGCCATAAGCAACACCAACAAGAACCGTGAGGAGGAGGACTACATGCGTTTCCAACTCACACAGCTTGCTGATGCCAACCTCAATGCTGACGAACAAGCCGAACTGGAGGAAGAGTCAGAGACGCTTTCACACGCTGAGGACATAAAGCAGGCACTCTACCAAGCCAACGGACTTCTTGCCGATGGTGGTGAGGGTGCAGATGCACTTATGCTCATCAAGCAGTCAATGTCCGCCCTTAATGGCATAAGCAATGTGTTCAGCCAGACGGAGGAACTTGTCAACAGGATTGACAGTTGCTACATAGAGCTGAAGGACATAGCTGAGGAAATAAGCTCAAAGTGCGACTCCATCGAGTATAACCCTGCCAGACTTGAATGGGTGAACGACCGCCTCAACACCATATACACGCTTCAGAAGAAGCATGGTGTGGACTCTATAGAGGAGTTGCTCAAGATACAGGCTGACCTTGAGGAAAAGCTATCGTTGATTGACAATGGCGATGAATTCATCGAGGAACTAAAGCGTAAATGTACCGATAAATTCAAGGAGGCACTTGACATAGCCAAGAAACTGAGCGCAAAGAGACAGAAGGCAAGCAAGGAGATAGAGACACGCATGACAGAGTTGCTAATACCTCTCGGAATGCCAAACGTACAGTTCAAGGCAGAATTGACGGAGACAAGCGACAAGGATGGTAAGCCTCGCCTCACATCCACAGGTATAGACGAAGTGGCGTTCCTCTTCTCTGCCAACAAGAACTCTGCACTCCAGCAGGTATCACAGGTAGCTTCTGGTGGTGAGATAGCACGTGTAATGCTCTCACTCAAGGCTCTCATAGCTGGTGCAATAAAGCTTCCAACAATTATCTTCGATGAAATCGACACGGGAGTTAGCGGAAGTATCGCTGAAAAGATGGCTAAGATAATGCGTGAAATGGGCGACCAGAACCGACAGGTAATAAGTATCACTCACCTTCCTCAGATTGCAGCCCTTGGTTCTTCTCATTACAAGGTATATAAGGAAGACAAGGAGGATGCAACCGTGAGCCACATCATCGAGCTTACGATGGAACAACGCATTGAGGAGCTTGCCCACATGCTCTCTGGTGAGGTGCTCACAGACGCAGCACTTGAGAACGCAAGGACTCTGTTGGGGGCGAAGTAGAATATGACAGCTAAAAACTGACCATCCACGACGGACCTTCCCCCTACCCCTTCCTTTCAGGACGGGGAGCGGTTACCCCATCGCTGAAGAATGAGGCAAGGGGTCAAGAACATAAAAACTTACGAACTCAAAACTCACATACATCTGTTTCTTTCGGCCGTCTTTGGCCGAAATCACTCCGAAACAACCTAAGAACTCAAGAACATAAAAAAAACATTCCCTCGTCCAGAATGGACGCACCCTTGTGGGTTGGGGAACTAAAACTAAACATAATGAAAAGACTCTTACTTCTAACTTCCGCCATCATGGCACTTGCCTTTGATGCTGCTGCACAAGCCCCAAAAGGTGTGGCAAAGATACAGAAGGCAATTGTTTCTGTAAACACATACGACAAGAAAGGTGACTTGCTCAACTCTGGTACTGCTTTCTACATCGGTGCCAATGGTGAGGCTATAGCTGACTACTCACTCTTCAAGAATTCGTACAAGGCAACTGTCATTGATATAAACGGCAAACAGGCTGATGTTGACTGCATCCTCGGTGCAAACGATACATACTCCGTCATTCGCTTCCGCGTAAACACCAAGGGTAATGCCACGCTCACCTGCGCAAAGGATACTCTCACAAGCCAGTCACAGGTCTTTGTAGTGCCATTCAGTAAGGAAAAGCTGAAGCAATGCCGAAATACAACGATAGAATCGCAAACAAGGCTCAATGACAAATATGCCTACTACACCCTTGCCAGCGACCTTGGCGAAGAAAACAACGGCAACCCTCTTTTCAATGAGAAGGGCGAACTCATCGGTATTCTACAGCCATCACTCAAGGATAAGGGCTATGCGCTCGACATCAATTTCCGCGAGGAACTCAAGATAAAGGCCATATCATCCAACTCAGAGAATATGGCTCTTAATAATGTGAAGATATCCAAGGGAGTACCAGAGAGCGTGGAGGAAGCACTTGTATATACATATTTCAAGTCAAGGTCGGCAGGTAATGATGAATACCTCGACATCATGAACCGTTTCATCGCTACTTATCCAGATAATGCCGAGGGCTACATCCGTCGCTGTACTCCTTACATCGACCTATGTGAGTTTGACAAGGCGGATGCAGATCTACACAAATACCTAAGCCTTGCCAAGGATAAGGCATCAGCTAACTACAACATTGCTCAGACGCTATACAACAAACTAACATATCAAAAGGAACCTGCTTATGATAAGTGGACGTATGACCTCGCTGTAGAACATATAGACAAGAGCCTTGAACTTTATAAGGACGATAAAGCAAAAATCGCTGATGCCAAGATACTCAAGGCACAGATACTCTCAGGTAAGAAGGATTATGACGGTGCAATTGCCATATACGAACAACTAAATGCAGACAGCACTACTGCTTCACCTGCCATATACTACGCCATGTCCATTGCCAGCGAATCGAGAGGTGATTCCACCACAGCGGTCATAGCTCTTATGGACAGTGCCATCAGTAAGTTTGGCGATCCACTCCCAGGTGATGCAGCCAACTATGTCCTCCGCCGTGGCCGTCTCTACGCTCAGATTGACAAGAACCGTCTTGCCGTACAAGATTACAACCAGTACTGTTATCTCGTAAACAATAAGGTGAGTGACTTGTTCTACTATGATCGTTCACAGATAGAGTTGAAAGCGCGCCTCTTCCAGCAGGCATACGATGACATCAATACAGCCATATCAATGAACCCAAACAAGGTTGATTACTACATAGAGAAGGCTGCTATGTGTCTCCGCTTTGGGTATAACGACGAAAGCATCGAAGCATGTAAGATTGTACTCAGTGCCAACGACAAGGACGTAGATGCACTCCGCATCCTCGGTTTTGCCCAGATACAGGCTGGTAAAAAGGATGAGGGTAAGGTAAACCTCCAGAAAGCCATTGACCTTGGCGACGAGAATGCAAAGGAGATAATGGAGAAGTATTGCAAATAACATCAATGAGAAATTAGATATCAATTAGGAATGTGGAATGAGAAATTGTTTGATTGTTCGCTGATTTTTCGTTTACGTATAATATTCCGCAATTGACATTCAATTTTTAATTGGCTATGTCAACCCTTCGGAGTCTCATTCCACATTCATAATTTGGAATAAATTCATTATTTTTTTAAGTACCATTCGGATTTTTTACGAGTGGCATGAAAAAATGGAAATTACAAAATCAAAAAACAAGGCAATCTCATCGACTGCCTTGTTTTTACAATACATCATGTTCAAAGATAATAATGCTTTTCCTTTTTTTCTAAAATCGTCTTGATTAAATTGATAGATTTTACCTAAACCTAAATCCACTAGAATCTTTCATCTAATAAAGTTTGCTATATTAACCACTAATGCTAAATTAAAACAAATATGTAAAGCATGTTCCAAAGTTTTAGAGCCTGCTTTTGGGATTCACCTTAATTAACCATCATCTTATTATGATTGCAAAGGTACGGAGAATACAGGCTCTTTAAATGATGTCTTTACAAATTTTTCAACACTTTTTTGAAAAAACTACAATTCTTAAGTGTCAAAACATCAATTCAGATGGCGACAACACGGCAAAAGTTTCATACACGTAACATTCACAGAAATAGTATGATTAGAATATATCAAAGATACAGATCGGAAAAAGTTTTTTTTCAAAAGTCAATAATGACAATTATACCTCTTGTTGCTAGAGACGACTAAATTGCCGTAATTATATTGGCTAATTTTTGTTTTTATAATTCTTTACGGAAAGTACAGAGTTCACTATAAAATATGGATGGAAGTGTAACTTTTTGACACTTAAAATACTTTTTTTGATTTTTTTGCCTGTTATTCAAAAATATGTAGTAACTTTGCACCCGATTTTGAAAATGTGGATAGATTTGGGCTGCTTGCAACCACAGAAAAAAATGCTAAAATACAAACCGCGGTACTATGGTTTGTTTGCATTTCTGCCAAATTCTTTCCCCATTAATTTATTAAGTTATATATCAAATGTAATTAAATTTATGGGATATTTATTTACTTCTGAATCTGTCAGCGAGGGACATCCAGACAAGGTGGCTGACCAGATAAGTGATGCAGTTCTTGATAATCTTCTTGCTTTCGACCCTACGTCAAAAGTAGCTTGTGAGACTCTTGTTACTACGGGACAGGTGGTCATGGCTGGTGAGGTAAAGTCATCAGCATACGTTGATTTGATGGACATTGCACGCAAGACAATCAACAGAATAGGTTACACAAAGTCTTCATACAAGTTTGACGGCGAGAGCTGTGGCGTGTTCAATGCCATACACGAGCAGTCAGACGACATCAATCGTGGTGTTGTACGCGAAGAGCCAATGGAGCAAGGAGCAGGCGATCAGGGTATGATGTTCGGTTACGCTACCAACGAGTCAGAGAGCTTCATGCCTCTTACACTCGACCTTAGTCACCACATTCTCCGTACACTTGCGGACATTCGCCGTGAGGGTAAGGTGATGACCTACAAGCGCGCCAACGGTAAGGAGGTGTCTTACCTCCGCCCAGACTCAAAGAGCCAGGTGACTATCGAGTATGATGACAACAACAAGCCAGTGCGCATTGACACTATCGTGGTCAGCACGCAGCACGATGACTTCGTGGAGCCAGCAGACGCAGAGGAGCGTCATAGCTCACTCACTGCTGCTAACCAGAATGAGGCTGACGACCAGATGCTTGCACGCATCAAGGACGATGTAATCAATATACTCATTCCTCGTGTCGTGGCAGAGATTAACGACCCAGCCATCAAGGCACTCTTCAATGGCGACATCAAGTACCACGTCAACCCAACTGGTAAGTTCGTAATCGGTGGTCCTCACGGTGACACAGGTCTCACAGGACGCAAGATTATCGTTGACACTTACGGAGGTAAGGGAGCACACGGCGGTGGTGCATTCTCTGGCAAGGACCCAAGCAAGGTTGACCGTTCGGCAGCATACGCAGCACGTCACATTGCCAAGAACATGGTGGCAGCAGGCGTGGCAGACGAGATGCTCATTCAGGTGAGCTACGCCATCGGTGTGGCTGAGCCAGTAAGCATCTACGTCAACACTTACGGTACTTCACACGTAGGACTCACAGATGGTGAGATAGCTCTCAAGATAAAGGGAATGAGGGAACTCGACCTCCGTCCAAAGGCTATCGAAGACCGCTTCCACCTCCGCACTCCTATCTATGAGGAGACAGCAAGCTACGGTCACTTCGGCCGCGAGTCAGCGGAGACAGTCAAGACCTTCAAGGACAGGTACAACACCGAGAAGTCAATCAAGGTGACACTCTTCCCATGGGAGAAGCTTGACGCAGTTGACACTATAAAGGCAACATTCGGATTGAAGTAACGAAACAAGGACTCATACACTGACAGATAAGTGGTTAACGATTACGACAGCATATTGACAGCAACGCCACCGAACGTGATAAACAGCTCGGCGTACTATGCAGCAGGAAAAGGAATGCCCGACCATACATTCGCTATGGAGACGCTTCCCTATTCCGTAAGCATGGACAACATCGTGTTGCTATGTCTCATGCTCATAACGCTAGTGCTGTCGCTATCGCTCTACCACAGACGCCACATACTGTTCTTCCGCTCGAAGACGTTTTTCACCTCACGAAGAGTCTTCTCAGGTTCTTCCGTCAACGAGAGTAAGGGCGAATGGCTTAACGTACTACTTCTGAGCCTGGCATTTTCATTCTCCTTTGGCATAATCATATATTACTGCCTTGCGCTAAAGTACCAGTTCCCAGACTACTACGACAAACCGCACTGGATAATATACCTCGGAGCAGGAGCCGTATTTGCGATTATATACATCAGGGCTATCGTCTATTCAATCGTCAACTGGGTGTTCTTTGCCAAGGACGAAAACCACAGATGGAACGTCGGTTACTTCCTGTTAGTGGTCGTGATGAGTTACTTCGTCAGTCTACTTGCAATAGCATCAGTCTTTCTACAATTAGATATAAAAACTGTAACTTTATGTGTAGTTTTTTTATATGTTTTGTACGAATTACTACATCTTTACAAACTATTTGTAAACTTTAAATTCAAAAGATATGGTGCTGTGCTAATTTTTTTGTACTTTTGCAGCGTTGAAATGTTACCCATTATGCTGATAGGGCATGTTTTAGAGTGGGTATTCAATAGTTATTTTGTTTACAATTTACTTACTTAATGGCAATAAAGATACTCGTTTCACAGCCAAAACCAACAACGGAGAACTCTCCATATTTCGCTTTGGCTGAAAAATATGGTGTGGAAATCGTGTTCCGCCCTTTCATCAAGGTCGAGCCAATGACTCCAAAGGATTTCCGCCAACAGAAGATATCTATTCCTGGTCACACAGCTGTCGTGTTCACTTCACGTCACGCAATCGACCATTTCTTCACACTTTGTAAGGAACTTCGCGTAGTCATTCCTGACGACATGAAATACTTCAGTATTTCTGAGCAGGTGGCACTCTATATCCAGAAGTACGTACAGTACCGCAAACGCAAGAACTTCTTCTCTGAGACAGGAAAGATAGCTGACCTCATCCCACAGATGGTGAAGCATAAGTCAGAGAAATTCTTTGTTCCACAGTCTTCAGTTCACAACGACGACCTCAAGAACATGCTTGATGAGGCTGGACTTGACCACAACGAAGCCGTGATGTACTACACAGTAAGCAACGACTTCGGTCCAGACGAGGCATTCGACTACAACATGCTCGTGTTCTTCTCACCAGAGGGAATACACTCCCTTATGAAGAACTTCCCTGAGTTCAAGCAGGACGACATCGCCATCGCTTGTCTCGGAGCAAAGACAATCAAGGCAGCTGAGGACGCAGGACTCCGTGTTGACCTCCAGCCAACGGCAGAGCTTCGCTCCGTACCAGCAATGATTGAGGACTACATCAAGAAACATCAGTAATCTTTTTAAAGTTTTTAAGTTTGTAGGTTTGTAAGTTTTTTTAGTTTTTGCAGATGAGATAATCGCAAGAACATAAAAACTTAAAAACTCAAGAACTCATAAACTCACAAAAATTATGCGTTGTACATTTTCACAAGCTGAAAGACTCAAGAGTAAGCTTGTCATAGATAAACTTTTCGCAGGTGGAAACGGCTCTTTTGCCTCGTTTCCCCTGCGAATTGTATATATGAGGGTGGACAAGGCTGACAGCAACAACATGGCTGACGTACCCGTTTCCATACTCATATCCGTGCCAAAGAAACGCTTTCACCACGCAGTGGACAGAAACCGTATCAAGCGACTTGTAAGGGAATCATACCGAACCCACAAGGATATTCTCTGGAATGCCCTTACCGACAAGGACTACAACCTCGCCATAGCGTTTATCTGCATCACAGATACACTGCCAGAATACAAAAAGGTGGAGAAAGCCGTCATCAAGGCACTTAACAAGATATCGACGGAAATAAGCTAGAAGCTATAAAGAATATAGATAGCCTAAAAGCTAGAATATATAGAGAGGATAGAAGCCCTAGAAACTCTAGATAATATAGAAAAGCTAGAGGCTCTAGAACATCTAGAAAGCCTAGAAAAACTAGAGAGTCAAGAACTCTCCTTAATCAAGAAAAAACTCATCACTTAAAACCATTATTATGCTAAGAGCAATACTACACGGAATCAGCACGGTTTTGAGTTGGATACTATTGATTCCAATCTATTTCTACAGGAAGTGCATATCACCATTCACACCACCATCATGTAGATTCACTCCGACGTGCTCACAATATGCCGTTGAAGCCATAAAAAAACACGGACCATTCTATGGATTATATCTCTCAATTCGCCGTATCCTTAGATGCCATCCTTGGGGAGGAGAAGGATACGACCCTGTACCTTGATTCACATACTCACAATGACGTGTACCAAGAGGGGACGATGGCGGTCATCAACCGCTATCCAGGTGAGGTGCGCCCAGACGATAAGTACGTCAGCGTAGGTCTGCACCCTTGGCATGTAAATGACGACTGGAAAGAACAACTGGCAAAGATACGCTCAGAGGCGTCTTTACCTTGCGTATGTGCAATCGGCGAGTGTGGACTTGACAAGTGCTGTGAGAGCGATTACAGGCGGCAAATAGAGGCTTTCCGCGAGCAGGTACTACTGGCAGAGGAATGTGGAAAGCCAATGATAATACATTGCGTCAAGTCTTTTCAGGAGATAATGGCAATTCACAAGGAGATGAAGCCGCAGCAGAAATGGCTTATACACGGTTTCAGGGGCAAGCCAGAACTCGTGAAACAAATAATGGCCAAAGGAATGCTTGTTTCCTTCGGCCATCACTATAATGTTAATACTTTGGCTTACGTGGCTTCGAACCATCGAAGTCTTTACCTCGAGACTGACGATTGCGGTCTTTCGATTCGCCAAATTTACGAGCAGCTCCGTCACCACCTCTCTTCTGGAAGTTTGGATTGAAGCTCTTGCGCTCGCTCTTTGATTCTCTGTCCTTCTGTCTGTCCTCACGGTTGTAGCCTCTGTCGCTCCACTTACCGAGATGACGACTGATGATTTCCTCCTCTTCCTCGTCCTCAGCCTCGAAGAAACGCTTACGGCTCTCGAAGCGGTCAGAACGGCTCTCGTCCTTTGACCTGCGCTGGTTCTCACGCTCCTCTTCCTTCCTTCTGCGCTCATCCTTGTAAGGCTTAGACTTGAAGTAGTGTTCCTCACGACTTCTGCGCTCATCCTCCTCGGAATCCTCATCGTGTTTCTTGTGAGGCTTGAACTTGAGGTTACGCTTACGGTCTTCCTCTGTCTTTATGTCGAGGCCTTCCTCGCGACGCTCCTTGAGCTTACCGTCGAAGACCTGATACTTTCTGAACTCACACTCAAGTGAACCGTTGAAGAGGGCAAAGCGAGTAGATGGGCGGAAGCCAATCTTGTCGAAGCACTCCTGACGGTAAGTGATAATCCATGCATCATTACCTACGAAGTTCTGTTTGAGACGCTGACCGATAGTCTCGTAGAGACCAAGGATATCGTCAGTAGTGATACGCTCACCATAAGGTGGGTTGGTAATCATGAGAGCCTTCTCACGTGGAGCCTCAAACTCATAGAAGTCTCTCTGCTCAATATCCACAACCTTATTGACACCAGCATTGCGAGCATTCTCAATGGCAATGCCAACAGCCTGACGGTTGATGTCGAAACCATAAATCTTATGGTCGAAGTCACGCTCCTTGCTATCGTCATTGTAGATATTGTCGAACATATCCTCGTCAAAGTCCTTCCACTTCTCAAATGCATACTCCTTACGGAACACACCAGGATAGATGTTCATGGCGATGAGGGCAGCCTCAATGAGGATAGTACCCGAACCACAGAATGGGTCGATGAGGTCGCACTCTCCCTGCCATCCAGTGAGCATGATAAGACCAGCGGCAAGTACCTCGTTGATAGGGGCAGCCACTGTGTTAGTCTTATATCCACGAATGTGGAGGCTCTCACCACTTGAGTCGAGTGAGATAGTCACATCATCCTCAGCGATGTGAACATTGATACGTATATCTGGATTTGTGATTGCTACATTAGGGCGGTCACCCGTCTTCTCCCTCCAGTAGTCAGCAATGGCATCCTTCACGCGGTATGCCACGAACTTAGAGTGACGGAACTTCTCAGAGAACACGACAGAGTCAATGAGGAAAGTGTTGTTACAATCCATGACTGCTGACCAATCCATCTTCTTCACTACCTCATACACCTCATCGGCGTCTGTAGCCTTGAACTCCTTGATTGGCTTGAGAATCTTAACGGCTGTACGGAGGCAGAAGTTTGCCTTGTAGAGCATCTCCTTATCGCCTGTGAAACTAACCATTCGACGACCAATCTCGATGTTGTTTGCACCGAGTTCAGTGAGTTCCTTTGCAAGAACTTCTTCGAGTCCCTGAAATGTCTTTGCTATTATTTTGAATTCTTCCATATTAAGAAATTATCTCTTCTGACTTATAAATGTTCCAGCTGGCACGTCCTGGGTTACCCAGATGTTGCCACCTATCGTTGCGCCCTTGCCTATGGTTATGCGACCAAGGATGGAAGCATTAGAATAGACAATGACATCGTCCTCAAGTATTGGGTGACGTGGTATGCCCTTGATTGGGTTGCCATTCTCATCACATGGGAAGCTTTTGGCACCAAGCGTAACTCCCTGATACAGCTTGACGTTATCTCCTATTATCGTTGTCTCACCTATCACCACGCCTGTACCGTGGTCTATGGTGAAGTATTTGCCTATCGTAGCACCTGGGTGAATGTCGATACCCGTCTCTGAGTGAGCCATCTCCGTAAGCATACGCGGAATGAGAGGCACTTCGAGAAGGAGCAACTCATGCGCAATGCGATAGTTCATGAGAGTCTTTATAACAGGGTAGCAACTCACTATCTCACCGTAAGTCTTGGCAGCAGGGTCACCATTGTACGCAGCAATGACATCAGTGGCAAGCACCTTCCTTATCTCCGGCAACTTACTGACGAACTTCTCTGCCTTTTCCTGTGCAAGCTTCCTGTTCTCCTTGAACCTCTCAGCCTCGGAACTCTCATCGTCAGTCTCGGCAAACGAAAGACCAGCCTGAATCTGTTGCACAAGAAGACAATACAGATGCTCCACGTTGACACCAATGTGATATTGTAGAGTATCTATATTAACGGATGAGTTACCATAGAAACCAGGGAAGAGTATAGCCCTCGCCAAGTCAACTATTTCGGCAAGCACCGTTCCCGAAGGAAGCGGAGTGCCCTCTGTATTGCGATGGAACAGTTCCTTGTAAGCCTTTACGTCAGAAAGTTCCTCAACAGCCTGAGTCAGTATCTGAGCAGTTGCATTGTTCATAACATTCACGACATAATGGTTCGTACTCTTTTGTCTCTCCCAGCATAAACTGCCTGTCACCCTCTACAATTCGGTGACTCACGTAGGCAAGTGCACCACACTTTACACAGATGGCGTGTACCTTTATCACCTCGTCGGCTATGCATAGGAGGTTAGGCATAGGACCGAATGGCTTACCCATGTAATCCATGTCGAGACCAGCCACAATAACCCTGACACCGCGGTTTGCAAGCTCGTTGCAAACAGATACTATACCTTCGTCAAAGAACTGAGCCTCATCAATGCCCACCACATCAGAGTTAGAACCCAGCAAGAGGATGCTTGCCGAGTTGTCAACTGGTGTGGAATGTATAGATTGACCCTCATGAGTGACGACGTCATCGTCAGAATAGCGCGTGTCCAGTGCAGGCTTGAATATCTCAACCTGCTGATGGGCAAACTGTGCTCTCTTGAGTCGTCTGATGAGTTCTTCAGTCTTGCCAGAAAACATGGAACCACATATTACTTCCACACGTCCCCTTGGCATCATTTCTCCGTTTTTATATGATATAGTCACGCTTGTTTTTAATATATTGTCAGATTGCTATTTTCTTGTACTTTTCGATTCTGACATTCGCTATTTCGTTGTTTATAACTATGCAAAGTCACAAAATCTGTTGCAAAGATATGAAAAATGAAGAATGAAGAATGAAGAATAAAGAATTTATTTTACTTTTGCATACAAATTTGATATTTTAGAAATGAAGAATGAAGAATGGGGAATAAAGATTACACATTCTTCAGGACATATTCTGATGACTCGAAACTTAATCATTCATAACATAAAAAAACAAAATGAAACTACTTTTGCTCGGAAGCGGCGGTCGTGAACACGCCTTGGCTTGGAAAATCAGTCAGAGTCCTAAGATTGAGAAACTATTCATCGCACCAGGTAACGCTGGTACGCGTGAAGTGGGTGAAAACGTGAACCTGAAAGCCGATGATTTTGAGGGTATCAAGAAGTTTGTGCTCGCCAATGGCATCGACATGGTTGTCGTAGGACCTGAAGACCCACTGGTCAAGGGAGTGTATGACTTCTTCAAGAACGACCCTGAGATTGCCAAGATACCAGTCATAGGCCCATCTAAGCAGGGTGCAGTACTCGAAGGCTCAAAGGACTTTGCCAAGGAGTTTATGATTCGTCACAACATCCCAACTGCTGCCTACCGTTCATTCAATGGCACAAACATCGAGGAAGGACTCAAGTTCCTTGAGACACTCAAGGCACCTTACGTACTCAAGGCAGACGGTCTCTGTGCAGGTAAGGGCGTACTTATCGTACCAACGCTTGAGGAGGCAAAGAAGGAATTCAAGGAGATGCTTGGCGGTATGTTCGGCAATGCAAGTGCAACAGTAGTTATCGAGGAGTTCCTCTCAGGTATCGAGTGCTCTGTATTCGTACTTACAGACGGCAAGAACTACAAGATTCTCCCAGAGGCAAAGGACTACAAACGCATTGGCGAGGGCGACACAGGCCTAAATACAGGAGGTATGGGTTCAGTTTCACCAGTACCATTTGCTGATGCAGAATGGATGAAGAAGGTGGAGGAGCGCATCATCCGTCCAACGGTAGAAGGACTCGCAAAGGACAATATCGACTACAAGGGCTTCATCTTCTTCGGACTCATCAAGGTTGACAAGGACTACAGCTGTGCCAAGGCTGGCGACCCAATGGTCATCGAGTACAACGTGCGCATGGGTGACCCAGAGACAGAATCAGTCATGCTCCGTCTTGAGTCAGACATCGTTGACCTCTTTGAAGGAGTGGCAGAGGGTAACCTTGACACAAAAACCATAAAGTTCGACCCACGCAACGTGGTATGTGTGATGATGGTAAGTGGAGGCTATCCTGAGGCTTACGACAAGGGTTTCGAGATAACAGGCATCGAGAACGTGGAAGGTTCAGTAGTGTTCCACGCAGGAACAGCCCTCAAGGACGGCAAGGTAGTCACAGCAGGAGGACGTGTGATAGCAGTAAGTTCATACGGCTCAAGCAAGGACGAGGCACTCACAAAGTCATTCACAGAGGCAGCCAAGATTCAGTTTGAGAAGAAATACTTCCGTCGTGACATCGGTAAGGACTTGTAATCACATACGATATACAACATAAGAAAAGGACAAGTGCGTTGTTTTTGCGTACTTGTCCTTTCTTTTTGTTACCTCATGACCCACCCTCAACCCTTCGCTAATGTTTCGTGAACCCTCCGTAATTTTCAGATGAAAACTGAAATGACAAAAAGAAAGCACGATACGAAGACAATGGTTGCATAATGATTTTTCATTCTTTGGCAAAAAAAGTAGGAGAAAAGAGCAACGGAGCGATGGCGTAATTGTCACTTGGCTCTGTGTAGTTATCGCATTTGGGAGCATGGGGACTTAGGTTTTTGCAAAAAATAAAGCTTTTATTTTCACGTTTCGCACATTATACTTAATTTTGCAGATTATATTAGAATAAGTTAAGTTTCGGCATGTGTTCACTTATGCTTTTTCTGTTAGAATGGTGAACATGCCTTGAAAACTAAAAGCAGTATAATGACAAGAAAATTCGACTTTCTCATCATCGGTTCAGGAGTAGCCGGTATGAGTTACGCACTCAAGGTGGCAAACGCAAAGAAGGGCAAGATTGCCATTGTTTGCAAGACCACACTTGAAGAGGCTAACACAGCCAAGGCACAAGGAGGTATATCTTCCGTTACCAACCTATTGGTTGATAATTTCGAAAAGCATATTGAGGACACTATGATTGCTGGTGACTGGATTAGTGACCGTGCTGCCGTAGAGCAGGTGGTACGCCGTGCACCAGAAGGCATCAAGGACCTTGTGAAGTGGGGCGTCAACTTCGACAAGAAGGAAGACGGCACTTTCGACCTTCATCGTGAGGGCGGTCACTCTGAGTTCCGCATCCTTCACCATGCCGACGACACTGGTGCTGAGATTCAGCGCGGACTCATGGAGGCTGTTCGCAACAATCCTGACATCGAGATTCTTGAGAACCACTTTGCAGTGGAAATAATCACTCAGCATCACCTCGGAATACGTGTTACTCGTCGTACTCCTGACATCGAGTGCTACGGAGCGTACATCCTTAACCCTGAGACAGGAAAGGTGGACACTTACCTCTCAAAGGTAACGCTTATGGCAACTGGTGGTACTGGTGCCATCTATCAGACAACATCCAACCCAAGCATCGCCACAGGTGACGGTATAGCCATGGTTTATCGTGCCAAGGGTAAGGTGAAGGACATGGAGTTTGTACAGTTCCACCCAACGGTATTGTTCAATCCAAAGGAGACTCACCCTGCCTATCTCATAACAGAGGCCATGCGTGGTTACGGAGGTATTCTCCGTCTGCCTAATGGTGAGGAGTTCATGCAGAAATATGATGAGCGTCTCAGTCTTGCTCCTCGTGACATCGTGGCTCGTGCCATCGACAACGAGATGAAGATTCATGCCCTTGACCATGTGTGCCTTGACGTCACACACAAGGATGCAGAGGAGACTAAGAAGCACTTCCCTAATATATATGCAAAGTGTCTTTCCATCGGCATAGACATCACAAAGCAGTATATTCCTGTAGCTCCTTCTGCACATTACATGTGCGGAGGTATTCAGGTTGACCTCGACGGCCAGAGTTCTATCAAGCGTCTCTATGCCGTGGGTGAGTGTTCATGCACAGGTCTCCACGGAGGAAACCGTCTTGCAAGTAACTCCCTCATTGAGGCTGTCGTATATGCAGATGCAGCAGCAAAGCACTCACTTGAGGTTATTGACAACTATGACTTCAACGAGAACATACCTGAGTGGAACGACGAGGGCACAATGACCAATGAGGAGAAGGTGCTCATAGCACAGGATGCCAAGGAAGTGGGACAGATTATGTCAACATACGTAGGTATCGTGCGTTCAGACCTCAGGCTTCATCGTGCATGGGAGCGTCTCGACCTTCTCTATGAGGAGACGGAGCATCTCTTCAAGCGTGTCAAGCCTACAAAGGACATCTGTGAGCTTCGCAACATGATTAACGTGGGTTATCTCATCACTCGTCAAGCTCTTGAGCGTAAGGAAAGCCGTGGTCTTCACTATACCGTTGACTACGAAAAGCACGCGCTGGATAAGAAGAAATAGGACAGACCTTCCCCCAACCCCTTCCTTTCAGGACGGGGAGTAGATACTCCATCGCTGAAGAAAGGGCAAGGGTTCACCCGTTTCCTTCTTTCGACCGTCTTTGGCCGGAGCCTTGTTCGAGCATGTTATTTCTATTTAACTTCAATTGCACTCTTATGTGTGACGAGTTCGTCATACATAAGAATGCAAGAATAAAGAATCATTTTTTCACAAACTAAAATAAGCAATGTCATAAATCCTTGACAACAAAAATTAACATGAAAAGAATTTTTTTAGCATTAAGTATGCTTTTCTGTGCTGTCGTTAATGTGGCTGCACAGAACATGAACATCCCTAATGACCCAGAAATCAAGAAGGGAGTTCTTCCAAATGGTTTGACTTATTACATTCGTCACAACGAGTGGCCAGAGAAGAGAGCATTCTTCTACATCGCACAGAACGTAGGTTCTATGCAGGAAGAGGACAACCAGCTCGGTCTTGCTCACTTCCTTGAGCACATGTGCTTCAACGGAACAAAGAACTTCCCTGGTGACAACCTCAAGAAGTACCTTGAGAAAATCGGTGTTAAGTTCGGTGAGAACCTCAATGCCTACACTTCTTTTGACGAGACAGTTTACAACATCGACAATGTGAATGTCGAGATTCCTGGAGCCATTGACTCTTGTCTCCTCATCCTTCACGACTGGAGCCACGACCTTCTCCTCGAAGACAAGGAAATTGACAAGGAGCGTGGCGTCATCAACGAGGAGTGGCGTATGCGTCGTAGCGCCATGATGCGTATGCAGGAAACAGCATTTACTGAAGTTTATGCTGGTAGCAAGTATGCTAACCGTATGCCTATCGGTACGATGGACATCGTGATGAACTTCCCATACAAGGCACTCCGTGACTACTACAAGCAGTGGTATCGCCCAGACCTTCAGGCTATCGTTGTAGTTGGTGATGTTGATGTAGATGCAGTAGAGACAAAGATTAAGAATACCTTTGCTGACATCAAGGCTGTAGAGAACCCATCTGAGCGTGTGTTCTTCCCTGTTACAACAAACAAGGAGCCTATCGTGTCAATCCAGAAGGACAAGGAACAGCCACGCAGCATGATTCAGTTGATGTGGAAGGATGAGGCTTATCCAAAGGAGATGAAGTCTAACATCCAGTACTTGATGCTTAACTACGTTACTGAGGCTATCAGTTCTATGTTCCAAGAGCGTATCAACGACATCGTCAATAAGCCTAATGCTCCATTCATCGGTGCTGGCTTTGGCTATGATGATTTCTTGGTTGCAAAGACTATGGATTGTTTCTATGGCGTAGTAACATTCAAGGATAATGGTGAGAAGGAAGCCGTTCAGGCTCTCTACCGTGAGATTCTCCGTATCAAGCGTTTCGGATTCAATGCAGGTGAGTATGATAGATTCAAGTCTGAGTACCTCTCACAGCTTGAGCAGTCTTATCTCCACAGAGACAAGATTGAGAGTGCAAACTTTGTTGAGCAATGCGTAAGAAACTACCTTGACAACGAGCCAATGAACAACATCGAGTGGGAATACACTGTGATGAATCAGATTGTTCCTAACATTCCACTTCAGATGGTAAATGAGACTCTCAAGCAGATTCCAGACTCTAACCTCGTGGTACTTGAGTTTGCTCCAGACAAGGAGGGCATCAATTTGCCAACAAAGGAAGAACTCGTAAGCTACATCAAGGCTGTTGAGAGCGAGAACATCGAGCCTCTCAAGGAAGAGGTAAACAACGAGCCACTCATCTCTGCACTTCCAAAGGAGGGCAAGGTTAAGAGCATCAAGGACGCTCAGTTCGGTTCAAAGCTTATCACACTCAAGAATGGTGTCAAGGTATATGTTAAGCAGACAGACTTCTCACCAAACCAGATTTCAATGCAGGCTGTCAGCTGGGGTGGTAACTCACTCTACAGCGATGATGAATATCTCCAGACAAGCAATGCTTCAATGGTTTCAATAGGTGGTATTGGTAATCTCAGCAATACTGACCTTAACAAGAAGCTCTCAGGTATTCAGGCAACAGCTACTCCATTCATCTCTGCACGTGAGGAAGGAATCTCAGGTTCATGTGTTAAGAAGGACCTTGAGACACTTCTCCAGCTCACTTACCTCCGCTTCACAGCTCCACGTATGGATGATGATGCTTTCAAGTCACAGGTTGAACGTTCAAAGGCAAGCATGAAGAACCTTGAACTCAATCCTCAGACAGCTCTTCAGGATACAATCAAGAAGGTTGTATATAACAATGTTCCACGTGCTAAGCGTCTCCGCGCTGAAGACCTTGACGGTATCAACTTCGAGCGTTGTATGGAGATTTACAAGGAGCGTTTCGCTGACGGTGACGACTTCACATTCTTCTTCGTTGGTGACCTCAACGCAGACTCTGTAGCACCACTCATCGCTAAGTATCTTGGTGCACTTCCTACAGTAAAGGGATATGAGTCATACAAGCCTATCAACTACACAATGGCTAAGGGCAACATCAAGAACGTGTTTGAGAAGGAACAGGAGACTCCTAACGCTATCGTATTGTTCCTTTACAATGCTCCAGTAAAGACAAATCTCAAGAACCTTCTCGTAATCGACGTTCTTGAGCAGGTACTCACATCACTCTACACTCAGACAGTACGTGAGGACGAAGGTGGTGCTTACTCTGTAGGCGTAAACTCAAGCCTCTATGACTATCCAGAGGAGTCAGGTGTCATTCAGATTTATCTCCCTACAGCTCCAGACAAGCTTGCTCGTATGACTGAGGTTGTAAACAAGGGTATTGAGGACATCCTCAAGGATGGTCCTGCAGCCGATGAGGTTGACAAGGCTAAGCAGTATCTCATCCGCAGCCACGCTGAGAAGCTCAAGAACAACGGCTACTGGATGAACCAGCTCAAGAACATCGTTCGTGAAAACAAGAACTATGTTGACTCTTACGAGGAGACTGTAAATGCCATCACTATTGAGGACATCAAAGCTGTAGCAAAGACAATCCTCGACAGCGGCAACAGAATCGAAGTCGGCATGACAAGCCCATTGGAAAAGTAAGAAACAGAGTTATGGGTTATGAGTTGTGAATTGTGAGCCAAGCCCCGCAAGAAACTCATAACTTATAACTCATAACTCAAAAACTTAAGAGATGACTCGCTTATTTCACGCGAAAATATCAATAGGAAACTATGTGCTACTGTCAGCCCTGCTGGCAGTAGCCATTTATTTCGTATGGCAGATACCTTTTGACTCACGTCAGGTACTTGGTGCCATTGTTTGCGTAGTGCTCCTGATGATGGTTATCATTGTGGAGAGGATGATAAACACCACCTACACACTTACCGACGAAGGTATGCTTGTCATTCACAAAGGACGATTTGCAAAGGATATCATAGTCTGTGTGGATGACATTACGAAGATGACACATTCTGACCAGATAAGCCTGTTTGGTAAGGAACTGTATTCTTCACTAATAATCGAGACAAAGGATAATGGAAAGGTTGCCATCAAACCTGACAACGAGGCTGACTTTGTCAGCAAGGTAAACAAACTCATAAATAGAAACAACGAGTGCGAAGATGATGAAGAAGATTAGCATTGCTTCACTTTTACTTGCCTTCTGCATGGGGGCGTGGGCACAGGACATCAACACTACCGATGACCTTGCTGCCAACGACACCATAGACACAGATACCATATCTTGGGAAGATGAGGTAAAGGCAGGACTTAACATTATGGCTGAAGAGGCAAGGAATGCCTACTATACCGTGGGAATGAGCGTCTATGACCTTAGTGCCGACTCTTCGCTCTTCACCTTCAACGACAAGAAGGTTCTACGACCAGCATCAACGGAGAAGTTGCTTACTGCCATCTCTGCTCTCAGTATCCTTGGAGGTACTTACGAATACCACACCAAGGCATACTATACTGGAAGCATAGCTGACAGCACGTTAAATGGCGACATCTACGTTGTGGGAGACATGGACCCAACTTACACGTATGATAAGTTGTGTGAACTTGCAAGGTACATACAGGACCAAGGCATCAAGAGCATCAAGGGAAAGCTTTATGCAGATATCAGTATGAAGGACTCACTCCTCTATGGCAATGGATGGTGCTGGGATGATGTGCCTTCCAAGTATGAGCCTTACCTTCCAGCCTTGCTCTTCGACAGGGGACAGAACTCACCTGCATCATCAAAGTATTCTGATGATGTGAACTTCCGTCCATGGCTCCACTTTATGAAGACACTCGGCGACGTACTCCAGTCCAACGGAGTGAGCAGCCTCAGTGCCGAGGGCGATACGCTCGAATCATTCCCTTACGGAGTGCAGAACCTACCTCTCCGTGGCAGACGTTGCTTCTACACCGAGAGTACGACCATAGAGACGGTTCTCCAGCGTATGATGAAGAACTCCGACAACCTGTATGCCGAGTCAATGTTCTGGCAACTGGCTAAGTTCAACAAGGGTAAGACTTGTACCTACAAGGACGGTGTACGCCATGTGGAGAACACCATCCGTCGCGCAGGAGCATCCACAGACCAGGTGAAGATAGTAGATGGCAGTGGTGTCAGTCTTTACAACTACCACTCAGCAGACACTCAGATTGCCCTCTTACGCTATGCCTACGCCCACGAAGACATCTTCAAGTACCTTTACCCATCCCTTCCTGTTTCGGGCAAGGACGGCACCCTCAGCGACCGTATGGGTAAGAGTAATGCACGATACAATGTACATGCCAAGACTGGTACACTCACAGGAGTCAGCAGTCTTAGTGGTTACGTCAATGCATCCAACGGTCACACCATTGCGTTCTCCATCATCATCAATGGAGTGCTCAAGAACTCCGTGGGACAGAACTTCCAAGACCGAGTGTGCGAAATATTGGCTAAGTGAGTCCCCACCCAAATGGACCCTCTCCCGACCTCTCCCTTTCAGGGCGATGAGTGGTTACTCTGTTCGCTGATTGCTTTTCAACACAGAGGACACTGAGGGCACAGAGAAAACAAACTGTTTTTTCTTGTTTTTGTTCTGTTTCTTCCATGTTTTTCTAATTGGCGCCTTAGCGCATAACTTTCAGCGAGAACTAAAAAACTTACAAACTTAAAAACTTAAAAACTCACACAGCCCACTTCATTAGTCACCTCCCCTCGTGGGAGGCTGGGAGGGGGCTTTAATTTCATAACCAATGCAAATAAAGACTATCATTGCTACAGCCATGGCACTGGCAATATGTGCCACAATAGATGCCCAAGAGGTAGATACGACCAAGACGGATATAGACCAATGGCAGGAGTTGAAGGAAGAGAATATCGTCAACCCATTTGCCAAGGGTAATCAGTTCTCCATACACTTCGACAAACTGAAGGATGACGAATGGCACTATCCGCTTCCGGGAGCAAAGGTCATAAGCCCATACGGAGGTAAGCGTCGCCATGCCGGTACTGACATCAAGACACGTCCTAATGACACCATCTATTCCGCCTTTCCGGGAAAGGTAGTCCTGTCCAAGGTCTATTATGCGTACGGCAACACTGTCATCATACGTCATGCCAATGGACTTGAGACTCTCTACAGCCATCAGTCCAAGAACCTCGTCAAGGAAGGACAATGGGTCAAGGCAGGTCATCCTATAGGCCTCACAGGTCGTACAGGACGTGCCACCACGGAACACTGCCACTTCGAAACACGTGTCAACGGCAAGACATTTGACAGCAGCAAGCTATACGACCATGCCAACAACACCATCAAACGCTTCAAGTTCACATTCACCAAGCAACCAAACGGTACTGTTCGCATAAGTCAGGAATAAAACATTCATCATACACCAAAAACGCCATAGGGATTGTTCCCCATGGCGTTATTGTATTTATAGGACTGTCAATAGTCTCAACGTTGTGTTCCAACTTTAATCTATAGGTGGTGTTGGTTGTTTATCTGTTGGCTTTATGTTAGTTCCGAATATCTTCTGGAATTCTTCTGGCAATCCACTCCTGTCCCATATCTCCGTCATAGTATGGTTGTTGACAGTATATGTTACGGATATTGTCTTGTCACTAATCTTATAGATATTATATGTGATTTTATCTGTTCCCAGTGTAAATGTGTTGTTTGACGGATTGAATGTATATCCTGTTATGTACAATGATGCTCCGTCCTTTAGTCCATTTCCCACGATGTAGGATTTCGCATTGTTGCGGAAGTAGAAATAGTTAATGTCATCTATTATTCTGTATTCGTCCCAGTCGGCTCTGCCTACTTCAACGTCGCTGATTGGTGTCTTGCTGAATCCACGTCTGTGCCACACTCCGCAGAGGAAATTCTTTTGCTCAAATTTGTTTGTCTTTAACATCTTCAAAGCAACACGGAACTGATGGTCTATGTTGTCGTTAGGCATCTCTCCAGACTCGTACTTCTCCGTACACACACCTTCAAAGTTGGGCATGAAGAAATCGAATGTAAAACCGCGCTTATCGCTGTTGTATATCTGACGTTCCTTTGTGCCAGTCTTCTTTCCTGTATATGTAAGAGGCTTGCCGTCATTGTTTCTCATACTGAAATAAAGGCGACTTCTTTCGTTGTCCATTCTAAAGTTGTTAAAGTGCATGGTCACTTCCTTTGTACAAAACTTGTAGATACGTGGAAGTTGCTTGTACTTCACCTTGCCATCATTGTAGCTGATGTCAGTTAAATGATAAAGACCTGAAGGATTCTCCTTCTGTGCAAATGCTGCTGTTGCAGAGACAGTCAGCAATGCTGCTAATAAAAGTTTTTTCATAATCACTTGTGTTTTTAAGTTTGACGATGCAAAGCTAAAGACACTTTTCTGATAGACCAAGAATTGCGATTTTCAAATTATTGTCTTTGTTTGGCAAGTGTTTACACCTACCTTTTCATTATGTTTTCAAATAGTTTTCATACACATGACAAGTGTCATGTTTTCAACACGATGCCACTTTTAATTTGTACATAAAAAGCCATTGCCGTTACTTGGCAGAAATTAAAGTGAAGCAATGAAATCATCCCATTCCTTTGCACTTCCATCCTTATCGAAAACCTTCTTATACAGCCTTCTTCGTATGTTGCTGATGGTGCTTATGTCCTTGTTTATGACATTTGCAATCTCGCTTGGTGAGGTGTGAATCTTCAGAAGTAGGCATACTTGGTATTCTATAGGCGAGAAGTTGTAGAGACCATAAAGTGTGGAAGTGAATGTTGGATATATTCCCTTTATCTTCTGTTCCAATTCCGTCCAGTCTTTGTCAGTCATGTTCTTTCCTACCTCTATGTTATGTCGTAACGTGACATAATACTCTGACTTGAAGAAGTCATCTTCAAGTTTCCTTATTGCCTCATTTATCAGTTGAGGTCTGTTATCTTTTTCTTCCTCAATGATGTTTAGTTTACGTTCCATGCTTTTCTTTTGTTTGTGCAGGTGGAATGTATAAAGAGCCGTTGCACCAACAGTTAGAATCAGTATTATTACGATATAGTGGAATAATAACACTTGTGAACGCAAGTCACGTTCCGTTGTTGAGAGTACGTATTGCGTAAGATTGACGTTTTTCTTGTCTATGTGGTTCTTCACGATGTCTCTTATCTCTTGTTTCTTTTCCTCTGTCATGGTTGTAACACGTGTCCAAGTCTGGGTAAAAAACTGGCTTTGTAATATCATAGTTGTGTCATCCTTCATGTAGAGATTGTCGTCGTTCTTTTCTTCCTTGTATATTGTGTCAGAATAGAGATATTGCGATTTGCGTAAAGGGACAATAAGTGTCTCTTTACCAACGGTCATCAATTCAGCATAGTAATACGTGTTGTCGTTGTCGTACAGGCGTATAAATGAAGTTCCGTCTATAGGATAGTTCTGTATAGTGCCATCTTGTAAGTTGATTTCACGCAGAATCCATACGCCTGCTATCCCTTCTTTTTCGTCCTGCTTAGCACAGAATACAAGCAACAGCGTAGCAATCATAAGGAAAATAATTCGTAATATTTTGTTCATGGTTCTTTGTTTATTAAACGTACTGCAAATATAATGAAATTTATTAAGAAACAGTATATCTTTTCTTATATGTTACTTGACTTTTTTCTTTTGACATGCGAAGTTAAGAAGTTAAAGGAGTTAAAAACAAATCAACCTGTATTAAGAATAAGAGGATAAGTAGTCGACTAAAAAATCGTTAAACTACAACGTAAGCAATAGTGCCACTAGTATGTAATAGTCTTAGAAACAAGACCTGTATTTCCTACAAAATAATAAGAATTCAATTGAATAAGTGCAAATTCCTGAAATCAAGGTTGAAATCATATCATAAACATCACATACTAAACCAAATGTAAATTCAAAGATTATAAATGCAAAACATATACACACCAATTGCCAGGATATTTTCAAATTGCTTTTTCCGATAAGTGCTAACATTAAACATTGTGTAGAAGGAACAGCAAAAAAATTACTGTATGAGTCAGCAACATGATAGTCATATATATTATGACCGTAAATGTATGGACGATATACAAAATTAAAGAAAGAACATATCCCTAATAATAGCAGTACCATCAAAAGTAACTCAAGTCTTTGCTTTCTATTAAATTCAATCATAAAAAAGTCGTATTTTATTCTTTGCTAACAAAAACAGACTACAAAGATACAATATATTTCCTATTAAGTAAGCATTTTTAGATAAAAAGTTAAATGTCGTCTATTGCTCTCAAATCCTTTCAAGGAATAATAATTTAACACTTTATCTAATATTTAACATTTTGAGATTAACTTATTTAACACTCTCTTTCTACATTGTGACTATTCAAGACACAGAAACCTCATTGTGTCAACAAGCAAAAAATAGAAACAAATACTACGAAACGTAAGTTTTGTTTCTTCGTTCTTCCTCCGATGATGCTCCGTCGTGACTCCGTTGATCCTCCTATGTAAGTCCGTAGAATGTCCATCGCATCTCCATCGCATCTCCATCGAATGTCCATCGAATCGATGGACATTCGATGGAGATATGATGAACATCCGATGAGGTTGATACGGAGTCAGAACGAAGGATCAACGGAGAATCATCGGAGTTACGACGGAGAGGCGGCAAATGGGAAACGAAATGAGAACGAAAAAATAATGATGGCTGAGATGATTGAATTATGGTTGTTAATTTAACAACTTGACTTTATTTTTTGATATGTGAAGTTAAGAAGTTAAAGGAGTTAAAACTAAATCAACCTGTATTAAGAATAAGAGGATAAGTAGTCAACTGAAATCGTTAAACTACAACAAAATGTAACTTATGCACGTAAGAAAACATTATCCCAGGCTTTGAAATAATTATTTCAAAACCTGGGATAGTTATTTCAAAGCTTGGGATAACAAAAACATCATTGTAGTAAAAATCCTGACACACCTAAGGAGAACCTAAGGTACCCCTATTGTTTACTTAATAGGTGAGTGAAGCCTAAAACTCAAGCTTGTAGGCAATCAGAGGTAATGAGAGTGTGAATGACTGCTCGTTAAACTTGTCGTGGCGGTAGTCATACTCATATCCGTAGAAGCTCTTGGTGCCTGTACAGTTGATGTGCTTGATGCTGAACTCATGAGTCACACTCTTGCGGTTCATCCTGTAGCTTACCGTATAGTGCATTATGAGCATAGGGTCATGCTGGAGTGAGAATGAGTTAGCCTCATCATATTGCACCTGATAATTAGGATGGGCAAGTGACTTGGCTACGTCAACAGGAGAGTAGCGGTCGCCACCTTGGAAGGTAGCCTTCACGTTTATGCTCAACATATTGTTGTGACTGCGTCCGAGCATCCACTCCTTGCCACCAAGGACATTCACGATGTACGACCTGTCGAAGAGAGTATGACGCCACTTACCGTCACCACCCTTGTATCGGCTGCTGAAGAATGAGCCGTTCACCATTCCGTACCATCCATTGTTGAGGTAACGCTCAAGCGTGATGTCCACTCCATAGTTGCGTCCCTCACCCTTGTTCACTAACGCCTTGTCAAGGTAGAACTCCTGACGGTTGAGCACGGAGTAAGGCTTTCCGTCCTCCACTGGCACGTTGAACAACTTCTGGTAGTATGGCTCAATCTTCAAGTTCCAGTAGTCAGACATCTTGTAGGAGAACGTGAGCATAAGATGATGACTCTTGGTGAAGCCGAGCTTGTCATTGACCAGCTTATCGCTTGTAGGAACTGTAGTCCAGTCGCCTGTCTCGTTAGGGTCTGGGAGGTCACGTGTGAAGTATATGTCAGTCTTCTCCGCACGACTGTGAAGTCCGTAGGCAAGGGCAAGCGATGTCACCTGTGATGTCTTGAACGTGACACCTGCACGAGGCTCTACCACGGTAGCACCATTAAGTGTGAGGTGCTGTGCGTTCACACCAAGGTTGAGAGTGGTGAATCCACCTATGTTGAACGAGTGGGTAGTGAAGGCAGACACCAGACCCGTATTGCCGTCGGCAGAACAGATATAATGCAAAGGTTGCTTAGGCACGTATGCCTCCCTCATGTTGACGTCAAAGAACATGTGTGTGTAGCTTGCACCAAACTGAGCAATCCATTTCTTAGTGAACCTATGTGTATAGACACTTCTGAGCGAGAGATTCTGATATGTACGTATTCCTATGAAACTTGGATAACGAGGAACATTCTCAAGCACATCCACGTTCTTAGCGTTGAAGTCAAAGCCGTCATAGAGGTCGTACATCTCATTGCCAAACTCGTCCCTGCTAAACGTGAAGCCGAGGCTTGTGCGCAACTGTCCACGTGGCATAGGCAAGATATGTCCCAAGCCCGTAGCACCCATGTGCTGCTTGGAGTAACTGTATCTCTCGTCATCCCTTGAGTCCCAGTCGTAAGGAGCAGTCTCATTATGGAACTTGTCAATCAATCCCGTTCCCCATACGGAGAACGTACCAGCCTTACGAGTAGGAAGGTTAAGCTTGAAATTCAAGTCCTGATAATTCATCACCTCACCCTGCATGTCAATCATCTTTAGGTCATTGGCAAGACCCGTCATGGAGTAGCGATAGTTGATGATGTACGAACTACCGTTCTTCTTGCTTATAGGACCCTCGGAAGCAATGTCGATACCGCCCACTCCCACCTGTACCGTATGCTCGTGATGCTCGTCATTACCATTACGCATCTTCATGTCGAACACACCTGACACGGCATTTCCATACTCAGCAGGAAACGCACTCGTAAGGAAGTCGGAGTTGCCTATGCACATAGCAGAGAGAGACGAGAACACGCCACCTCCAAGTACTGATATGTCAGAGAAATGGTTAGGGTTTGGCACTTCCACATCCTCAAGCCTCCACGAAAGGAGGTGAGGCGCATTACCATGAATGGATATACCATTAGTCGAACCACCAGAAGCCACACCTGCAAAGGCTGTTGCAAGACGTGCAGGGTCGTCAAAGCCACCAGCATATCTGCTTGCCTCCTCCACGCTGAACATACGGCCACCAGTAGTGACCCACCTGTTAAGCGTCTTATCCTTGACTATGGACGAGCGCACCACCACACCCTTGAGGGTGTTGACACTCTCATACATCTCAATGTTCACGGTTGATTCCTTAGCCGAAGTAACAAGTACGTCGTTTATCTCAACAGGGTCATAACCTATAAACTTACATACCACCGAGTAACGTCCCACAGGTATGGAGCTAATGCTGAACCTACCCGTACTGTCCGTCACACATCCTTTTGAAGGGTCATCCGTCAATTGCACCGTTGCTGCTTCAATCGGTTCATGAGTGAGGGCATCCACAACCCTACCCCTAATGTTTTGGGAAATCTGTTGAGCGTAACTCAACGCAGAAAAGCTGAATACCGTCAACACGGCAATACACTTAATTTGATTCATCGTTTTTCCGTCTAATCTTAATGCAAGTTCCAACATAGAACCTGCCTTTAGTCATTTTTTCATTTACATTTCACTAAACGCCTGCAAAGATAAGACTTTTGCCACACACTCACAAGCATTTTCCTTTCCCAAGCCTCACATTGTCAAAATCTTTTACACTATCGTGCATCTCATTTTGACAAAAATCATTGAACCTAAATCTACTTGATTCGTGTGAGGACATGATTTTTTCAAACCACGAACCTTTAGCTAAGACATGGTTGCCTTTTGCTAACACCTAAAAACAATAGCCGTTTTAGGACATCTGATTAAGGATTCCATCCCCTAACCAACCCTAAAACGGCTATTAGTTTCTAAAGAAAAAAGTCAGTGTTGACTCGCTTTATTTATTCATAACTTTGCAGTATTAAAAAGAAGAATTGGTCAATAGTTGTATGGACTAACACTCTAAAAAGACTCTATGTCTATGACTTTCTATCTGGTCTTTGCAACTATGTCGATGAGGTTCGAAACAGAGGATAGTCTTTAATGACTCGTGTACTCCAAGATTTACCTCTTCGACAGACCGATTCTTCCTTACTACAACAAAGGTAAGAAACAGTCTTGCTATATCATCATCTAAGTACAGATATTATCAGTAAATAAAGAGATCTCTCTATTATCTCATATAATCTTTTGCAAACTTAGAGTGCTCTCCGTGTTTTTTGTGTCTGTGCACACTTTTCTACCCCTGACTCTTCGGCAACCCTTCGTGAACCCTTCGTGTCAGTTTCGCTTCTGAATCACATTGCAAAGATACAGCGAATCTGACATACCACCAAGGATTTTCGGAACGTCAACTGCACAACACTGCACAACTTGAATTTTGTACCAGAAAGATTTTGATATTCAACGAAAAATGATTATATTTGCATTGTAAAACAAACACAGTAAACATTTAACCGAACCCGTCGCCAAGGGCGACTAAATTACCATTTTACACAAGATTATTTTGACACGAATTACCATTAATTGACCACGAATAATCATGAATTTTAACACAAGACTTTAGTTAGGCGTAGCCAATTATCATGAATTTTGATTTCGTTTCGAAATCTATTCGTGAAAATTAAAATGTTACAAAAAAATAATTTATGAAAAATTCGTGGCAAATTCATGATAATTCGTGTCTAAAAAAACAAACACAGACACTATGAAGAAGGAATTTATATCAAAACAGGATTTGGGAGTGGCATACTTCCCAAATATTGACTCGGTTTCGGCAAGGCAGAAACTGTGTAATCTTATCCATGACGACAAGGCTCTTTTCCGCCGTCTGAGCAAAACGGGCTACAGAAAATCGTGTAAATGCCTAAGTCCTATTCAGTTAGAGCTAGTTTTCGAGCGGTTAGGCAAGCCATTCTGATAATTTTAGGGAAATTTTTAGGAAAATTTTAGGGGAAAATTCTGTTTTCAAGGCACTAAACATCAGTATGTTAAAAGCCTACTTACATAATTAGGGAAAAAATATCTAAAAAGTCTTACATACGCGTACGCGTATGTAAGGGTTTTTAAAGAAAATTTCCCTTTTTCTGAAAAATTGCATTTATCCATCAGAGTTACATAATGTTAGTACGATGGAATTTCCCCTAAATTTCCCCTAAATTTCCCCTAAATTTTTCCCTAAAACTACTTTTTAACTTTTCTTGGAACAGTGAAAGGAACAAGGTGATGCTCTGTTCTTTCCACGACGACCACCCCCTTCAATGGTCATATACGAGCACCACGCACAATGCTTTGCCTGCGGAAAGACCGTGAATGTCATCGGCTTTGTCATGGAAGACAGTAACAAGACCTTCCTCGAAGCCTGTGACTAGCTCAGCCAGCAGTTCGGCACAGGAAGGGTGGAGGAGACATCCCCCATGGCGACAAGGACAGCGAGACGTACGCACGTGGCACGAAGGCTCAGTGTCAGGAAACATCCTTCGATGGAACAATCATTCCATGGCGACTGGACTTTTTCTGCTGAATATGTGGCGAGTAATGTCAGTATGCAGGACAGTTTCTGCAAGTGTCTCCAGCACGTCTTCGACAAGGAGAAGGTGCGTTATGTGGCAGAGATGTACGGTATCGGCTGTTTCGGCATTGACGACACCATGTTCCCCGTCATGGATGCAGACCTCAATGTACATAACATCAAGATACAGCACTACGACACCAATCCCCTCTCCAGTGGCTTCTTCCACAAGGACCACGGCAAGGCATGGTGGTACGGCAAGAAGTACATGGAGACCCATCCCGACAAGGGCGACACCTTCTGCGATGTCCAGTGTTACTTCGGTGAACATCTTATTTCCCGTTATCCCTCAGCCATCATCGTGCTTGTGGAGAGTCCCAAGAATGCCATCCTCGGCACATGCCTCTGGCCTCAGTACCTGTGGGTGGCAGCGGGTAACAAAAGAATATGCTCACCCGTCCTCGTCTCCAGTGTCTCCGTGGCAGAAGCGTCATCGTCATGCTCGATGCTGATGCCGAGCAGGAGTGGCGCACCATCCTCGATGGCATGCGTGACATTGCCACCTTCGTCTTCTCCTCCATGATTCCCTCCTTCCGTGACATGGGCAGCAAGTGCGACATCGGCGACTGGGTGGTGGAGAGAATGAGGAATGAGCCTCCAAACTCCACAAGTTAGCGAAGCGGTATCATTTCTGTAGGTATGTAACTGGGCAGCTATCTAGAATATTTGAGAGAAATAAAAGAAACAGAAACAAAAAAAGTTTGTATATACATAAAAAACGCTAAATAGTTGTTGGGGAATCTTAAAATTTGTAATTTTGTCCACGATAGTATTAAAATGAAAAAGAGGAAATAATGGATAATACATATTACATCTTATCAGAACAAACAGAACAAAACGTGGAAATTGAACGTTTGCATATTTGCACATGGGAGATTCCTTATGAAACATCATATATAGAGGTCGGAATGGAATTTCCGTTTAATAGTTTCCCCGAAAACGCAGATTTTCTTAATCTTTATCTCGCTGTTCCGTTTCTCAAAAAGGATAAAAGGAATAATATAGAAAGTCTATATAAAAATTTAGAAGACAACGATAATTGTCGTTTTATTTTCAATGATGTTATTAATACAAGACGTAATGTAGGGAGAGATTCAAGAGACGGAATGATTGTAGAATTTTATAATCGTGATGATCTTACTCTTCTTCCTTTTGAAGAAGATATTGATGATGGGTATGTTTGTCTTAAAATAAGAAAACCAGAAAATCATAATGGAAATATATATGTTCGTGCTTTGTTGAAAAATGAAAAAGACTCTATAGCCATAAAGAAATCTGGAATTGCAAAGACTACGTATATTTATGATATTAAAGTTAATGAGACGCGTAATATTCCACGAAATATATATGAATTAAAGAGAAATAAAAATTTGGTAATATGTAATGTGAGAAACTTGTTTTGTCTGCATGCAGTTCCTGATAAATTTGAATTTAGTTTTGTGGATTCCTCAAAGTTGAAGAATATAAGAAAATTAGAGACATCTGCTTTTGAGAAATATCTTCCTCAAATTGAAGCAATAAAAAATGATTGCTATAATATTATGTTTCTAAAAGACAGAAAAGATGAAGGAGTCTATTCTCTTTTTTCAATATGTACAGAAGAAACGATTGGTTCAAAGCAAATAGCATTTGCTCTTTGTGCAAATATTTTCTGTAGTCTTTTGTTTGCTATATCATCATTACGTCTAACAAAAGATGTCAATGTGTTTTGTCTGAAACAACTGCCTTTAGAATATTATATTTCTATTTGGGTGATTGGATCGTTTGTGTGTTACCTAACGATTCATTCTCGTAAATGGCAAATGATTTTGGGTTCCTTATTGTTTATAATATTAGGCATCAGTTATTATTATATAAATATGAATTAATTAAAGTGTTATTAAATGTATGAAAGCTTTATTAGACACGAATATAATTATTCATAGGGAGGCGAATAAAATTGTTTCCCAAGATATAGGAATTCTTTATCGTTGGTTGGATAGAGGAAAATATGTTAAATGTATTCATTCTGTTACAATTGATGAGGTAAAAAAGAATCCTAACAAAGAAACTGTTGAACTTTTTTTGGTCAAGTTGAACAGTTATGAAATTGTAGAGATACCTTCACCACTTCAGCCTGAGGTCAAGAAAGTCTCAAAGCAATTTGACACAACTGATAATGATAAAATAGACACCGTTCTTTTAAATGAAGTTTTTGTCGGAAGAGTTGATATCCTAATTACAGAGGACAAGAAGATACATAAGAAGGCTTTGAGTTTAGGTATCTCAGACAAGGTTTTTACAATAGATTCTTTTTTGGAGAAAACCTTTGCCGAACATCCTGAACTGGTCAACTATAAGGTGTTGAATGTTCAAAAACTTAAATTTGGAAAGATTGACTTGAATGATACATTTTTTGACAGCCTGAAAAATGATTATGTCGGATTTGACAAATGGTTTGTGAAAAAATATGATGAAGAGGCATATATTACCATTAATTCAAATAATGGTATGCTCTTATCATTTCTGTATCTAAAAGTTGAGGATGAAGACGAAAACTATTCAAACATGAATCCTCCACTTCCTCCAAAGCGTCGTTTGAAGATAGGAACATTTAAGGTCATAAGCAATGGATTCCGTCTTGGAGAACGTTTCGTCAAAATCATATTTGATAATGCTTTGAAGAATCGTGTTCAGGAAATATATGTTACAATATATGATAAACGTCCTGAACAGCGTAGGTTGATAGAGTTATTGGAACAATGGGGATTTGTCTTGTGGGGACATAAAGGGGAGGAATTGGTCTATGTTAGAGATTTTACTCCTAAATTTGATGCCGATAATCTAAAAGCATGTTTCCCATATATTTCTAAGGAAAGGTGTGCATATGTTGTTCCTATATATCCTGAGTACCATACAGAATTGTTGCCAGATTCGATTTTGAATACCGAATCACCTGAAGAGTTTATTGAAGATTTTCCTCATCGAAACTGTATAAATAAAGTTTATGTTTCAAGGGCTATCGAACCATATCCAAGTCCAGGTGATATTTTGATTTTTTATCGTACAGGAGGTTATTTCAAAAGTGTTGTTACAACAATAGGTGAAGTACAGGAACTGAAATTCGATTTCAAGGACGAAGAGGACTTCATTTTGTATTGTCGTAAAAAGAGCGTTTATCCAGAACAAGAATTAAGGCAAATGTGGAGATATTCTTCGAGAAAACCATTTGTGGTTAATTTCTTATACACATATTCATTCCCTCACAGAATCAATATGAAGGAACTGATAGACTTAAATGTGTTAGCTGGTGTGAATGATGCTCCACGAGGCTTTAAATTAATTAGCAAAGAACAGTTTGAAATTATTATAAGAGAAACAAAGAGCGATGAAAGTTTTATTGTCGATTAAACCGGAATTTGTTGATAAGATATTTGAAGGAACAAAGAAATACGAGTTTCGTAAATCTTTGTTTAAGAGAAGTGATGTGAAACATGTTGTTATTTATGCATC
>JAFZVY010000091.1 GCA_017617575.1 Bacteroidaceae bacterium
CCGAAAGATGTGAATGACATCTGCAAATCTCTCAATGACAAACTGATGACAGAAGAGAGTCTTTATGATTTTGTTTTCAATGGCTTGATGGATGTTTCCGCTTCACGTTGGGGCTATGCTCGATATCCCTCACCAGTGTGGACGGATGAAACGGACCACCAATACATGAGAGAGCGATTGCCCAATGTCTATCAAGTCTTTGGGCATACCCAACAGGAATCGGAACCTGTCATCACAGAACAATATGCATGCTTGGATTGTCGCAGGGCCTTCCTGATAACAAACAAAGGCAATATTATAGAAGCATGAATCTATCGGTTTATTCTTACAAGAAAAAACTAAGGAATAACAATACTCACGCAAAAATAATTGCATGAGTAAGGTACAAATCCGATGTATGCTGACAAAAACATATTAACTCACGCAAAAAATTTTTTGCGTGAGTTTTTACTTCTTGAAGCTATCAATATAACCGTTTATTATCAAACTATTATTCGTATATTTGCAGCACAAAAGTTCAATAATTAACTATTATGGATGACATTTACATGCTTGCCGATACCATCATCTTTAATAGAATAGGTAGTAACCTGAAAGCGGCTAGACTGAAGCAGAATATCACTCAACAAAGCTTGGCTGATGCGGCAGACATCTCTCTTTCCTCTCTGAAGAAAATTGAGAAAGGAGAGATTGGCTCGTTTGATTCTCTGCTAAGAGTATTGCGGACATTAGGGAAACTCGATGTGTTTCAGCCTTTGGTGGATGAAGAACAACTGAGTCCGAGCAAATACAATGAACTCGTACATTCAATCAAGTCAAGACGTCAACGAAAACGAGCATCCAGAATGTATAAGTCAAGTTGAATAATCTTCACCCAATACCACAAAATCACATTGTGGAAAATCTTGCGTAAACAAAGAGCAGTCTGGATGCTTTTGCGAGACCTTACCAATGAATAGTCTGAAGGTTTTATCTCAAAAATGCGTTTTTTCAACAAAAGTGCCTTCGAAAGAGTAAATGCAAATGTAAACAACCATTGAAATACATTGATATACAGTTGTTTATTCTCGAATTTTGCGTAAACAATGCGTAAACATCGCGTAAACAATGCGTAAACATTTTATTTCAGTTAGGGGTATTTTATAATATTCAAAGAAAATCGCATTTTTATAAAACGCTGATATTCAGAATACTTTTAGAACAACGGAATATCATGGAATATCACTTTGCGATACTCATAATCTGGAGGTCCTTGGTTCAAGCCCAAGCTGGTCCACATAAAAAATCAGCAACTTGGAAGAAATTCCAAGTTGCTGATTTTTCTTTTTGCGAAAACAATGCGAAAATATTCGGTTTGAGTTCCACCCCATCTTGATATCGCAATTTGCGACTTCAAGTTCTTGATGTCCTGACTATCGGTAATATTTGACATCGCAAATTGCGATTTCAAAAAATCAAATTCCTCTTTGGTCAACTGAAACATGAAGTCGTCAGGGAATCGTTCTATGTTACGTTTTACCTGCTCATTCAGACGGCGTGTTTCTACCCCATATAGAAAAGCCAAATCTGAGTCAAGCATCACTTGCTGTCCTCTGATAAGTCGAATCATTGACTTGATGCTAACGCTTTCAGGACTGCTTTGTGCAACCGACGTTATCACCTCGTCATGGTTTGGGGGTACTTCATTAAGGTTATCACATTTTGCGATAACCTCAGGTTCACCTTTATCAGCAGTTTTCTTCTTTGCCATATTGTTCTCAACGGATTGTGTCTTTTATTGGCTACAAAGTTACATATTTTTCTCAGAATAACCTTTGGATATGTTGATTATTTATATTTAGTAGTTTGTGGAGGTGTGAATAGGACTTGGAGTGTTTGCATGAAAATGGGAGTATGATAGGACAAAACGACACAGGTAGAGTGAGTGTGGAAATGTGTAGCGGGAACAAGGAGATTGTGGAATGCGTACTGATTTTTTTTCTGCGCGTACAAAAAAATTTTTGTACGCGCAGAAAAAGATTATTTTTTATGACGATTTCTGACAAATGATGTATACTGAGGTGGAGGGTAGGACAAAATGGTACTGGAGAGCAATGTTTGGCAAGGTATGCGATACTCTGACTATGGTATGTTGTGCTTGGGTGATACTTGTCTTTGCTTGGGTGGCTGTACCTACAAATGAGTATTTTGATAATCAAAAGTGAGTAAATGTGGGGTGGGATTGCTGTTGTTTTGGCTAAAACAACTAAATTTGCAGTCGG
This sequence comes from Bacteroidaceae bacterium, assembly GCA_017617575.1. Lineage (GTDB taxonomy): Bacteria > Bacteroidota > Bacteroidia > Bacteroidales > Bacteroidaceae > Minthosoma. The sequence goes on from JAFZVY010000091.1 coordinate 2,262, forward strand.
AAAATAACAAACTATGAGTATGACAGAAAGATATAGAGCTTCGGATCCTATAAGCGACCTGATTAGTGATGACTACAGAATGTTACAGGTAATCAGCCGCTTTGGCCTCACGCTTGGCTTCGGCGACCAAAGCGTAGTGGCTGCATGTAAGGCTTGTGGCGTGGATACTTCTACGTTCCTCGCAGTGGTTAACTTCATCAAGGCTGGTGAGCATGTGCGAATAGGTAGCCTTGTGGATGATGTTAATGTACAGTCGCTTATGCAGTATCTGAAGAGGTCGCACTCTTATTTCGTGGATTTCCGTTTGCCTGCTATCCGTCGCAAGCTTATTGAGGCTATTGATTGTACCAATAACCAGATTGCGTTCCTCATACTCAAGTTCTACGATGAGTATGCTTCTGAGGTTGGTCGCCACATGGAATATGAGAATACTCACGTGCATCCTTATGTTGATACGCTCCTTGCTGGTCGCTTGCCAGAGAGGTCTGAGACGTTCGGCGAGCTTATTCATCAGCATCATGACAATCATGGTAGCATAGAGAAGAGTAGTACGGAACTCAAGAATATCATTATTAAGTATTACCCTTCTGACTCTAATGTGCAGCTTCTCAATGAGGTGCTTATGGATATTTACATGATGGAGGAGGACCTCCTGAGCCATTGCCATCTTGAGGACCAGTTGTTTGCCGAGTGCGTGCGCAAGCTTGAGGAGGAGGTTAAGGAGAATGCCGTGCCTTATGCTGATGCTGGCGACAGCGAGGTGGATAATAATACTGCTTCCGAGGTGTTGTCCGAGCGTGAGAAGGAGATTGTCATAGAGGTGGTGAAGGGATTCAGCAACAAGGAGATTGCTGAGAATATGTTTATCTCTATCAATACTGTTACTACTCACAGACGTAATATCTCTCGCAAGCTTAATATCCATTCTTCTGCAGGTCTTACTATCTACGCCATCGTGAATGGGCTTATCAGCCTTGAGGATGTGAAACTGTAAGTTTTTAAGTTCGTGAGTTTTTAAGTTTTTTAGTTCTTGCGGACTTATAGTTATAAAGTTCTTACTGTATGAGTTCTTTGTTTTTTGACTTATAAGCCAACAGACAAGAACATTTTACAATTATATAAATTTTGTTTAATGAAGAAACTGAAAGTAGCGTTATTCGACCTTGATGGTACGCTTATTGATACTGAAGGACAATATACTGAGATTTGGGGTGCGATAGGAAGGAAGTATCGTCCTGACCTACCAGACTTCTCACAGGTGATAAAGGGTACTACGCTTACTCTGATTCTTGACAATTATATCCCTGGTGAAGAACTTCGCAAGAGGGTGGTGGAAGAGTTGGACGAGAAGGAAGCAGGTATGCGCTACGAGTTCTATGATGGTGCTCTTGACTTTATTGCTGACCTTCGTCGTAATGGTGTCAAGTGTGCCATCGTGACAAGTAGCAACGTGAAGAAGATGGAGAGTCTCAAGAAGCAGGTTCCTGACTTCGACAATCTCTTTGACCGAGTGCTCACGTCCGAGGATTTCAGTGCGTCAAAGCCTAATCCTGATTGCTACCTTCTTGGTGCAAAGGTGTTTGGAGCAGACCTTGACGAGTGTGTCGTCTTTGAGGATGCCTTCACGGGTCTTCAGGCAGGAATGTCGGCAGGCATATTCACCATTGGCCTTGCTACTTGCAACAGTCGTGAGGCGATAGAGGATAAGTGCAACTATGTGCTCGACAACTTCGTGGGCATGACGTATGAGAAGGTTGTACGGATTGTTAATAATGAGGAATGAGCAATGAGTAATTAAGCGAAGCGGTCTCACTGGCCGTGGGGAAGTAATTGTTTGCAATTTTCTTGTTTTTATGTCCAAGATTTAGACACACGACTGTCTAAATCTTGGACATTTTTCATATTATCATCCTTATTCTTTTTGTTGATGGAAATGACATCATATCTTTGCCGTGTCGAAAGAAAAAAGCCGCTGGCTCCAGTTCCTACGCCTTTGCCAACGACTTAATCACAGTTTTAATTATATAAAAATAAATTACTATGATGTCAAAGAATTTAATGAGTGCAGCTCTTCTTCTTATGAGCGCAACCACAGCTTTCGCTGTTGAGTCAGAATCCAATGTTCAAGTTTCTGGTTGCAAAGATAATGATTTTTATCTTGCTACAACAGTTTTGAACCCAGAAAAAGATGATGATAAGGTTTTTGAGGTAGTGGAACAGATGCCAAAGTTCAAGGGTGGCGAGGGTGCCTTGATGCAGTACATTGCCCAGACTATCAAGTACCCACAGGCTGCTCAGGAAATAGGCACCCAGGGTAGATTTATCGTGTCATTCATTATTGACAAGGATGGTTCTATCATCAAGTCTGAGACTAAGGTGGTAAATGTGGACGGAGATGATGTTAGCAAGAATAGCTCACTTCCAGAGATTATGGTCAAGGGCTATGTGAAGGCTACACAGAAGAAGACAGGCAAGGCACCTTCGGAAGAGGACAAGAAGAAAGTTAAGCTTGCATACACTGAGCTTGAGAAGGAGTGCATCCGTGTGGTCAACAGTATGGCGGCATGGGAACCAGGAAAGCAACGTGGCAAAGCCGTCAAGGTACATTACAACATCCCTTTGACGTTCAGGTTGCAGTAATCTCTCGCTTGTTCCGGAAGCATGAATAAATCATCAAATGTTGATTTGGAGTTTGCCATTCCTTGTTGTTTTGCCAATCAATAGCTATCTTTGCAAAAAAATAATGACAATGGAACAGCAGGAATATCTTGATAATTACGAGAGACAACTTAAGGAGCACCTTATTCGTGTGCTCACTTCAATGGAACTTCTGGACAAGCAGTTGCTTGAATCACCCGACATCACGGACAAGTGGGATGAGGTGGCACAGTCATACGTTACAGATGCCGTAAAGGAGATACAGCAGTATCCAACCGTTTCGCTTGGATGGGCTATGTACCTTGGCATGGCTGTGGCACGCCTTTGGGATGACGACTGGGAGATATATTCCAAATTGCCTAACATATATGAGTATCTTCGTGACAAGCGTGGCTTCGACTATCTTGATGAGGTGGTACGTGGTGATGTCCTCGGACTCACGGGCGACGAGTACGACCGTATGGAAAAGGTTGTGCAGGGATGTGCCCAGCAGGTACTCAACAAGATTCGTCACGAACAGATAGAACCACAAAGCCCACTCGCATTCCATGCCTATGTCAAGAGCGTGCGCACCTTATATCTCATTGGTGCAGCCGTAGAACTCAAAGCTCTCGGATATAAGTTTGAAAAGATGTAAATAAAACAGGAACTCAACTTTAGCTTCAATGTTACTACAAGCTAAGGTTGAGTTCTTTTTAACATTCCAAATAAATTTAACATTTTACCATATGGTATTTTAACATTCTTATTACCCACAAAGGAATCTGGATAATACCGACGAAAGACACGACAACACAAAAAATCATCCGATGGCAGTATGCAATTTCTTAATTGCATCCATATTTTGTGTCCGTCGAATCTCCGTCAATTCTCCGTCGATACTCCAATGATTCTCCTATGCAACTTCGAAGAATGTCCACCGAATGTCCACCGTTTCGGTGGAGATTCGATGGATATCCAATGGAGATTCGATGAAGATGATATGGAGAAGCAACGAAGGACTAACGGAGATGCAACGGAGAAGAAACGAAGCATCAACGGACAAATGGCTGAGAAAATACCAAAGATAAGACGAAGAAAAATATGATTACAAAAATATCAACTATATAGTTCATCGTTTCATATATCAAAGAGTACAATGATGCAATGAACAAATCAAATGAAGGATGAAGGCTAAATTATAAAAATGGAGAAAAACATTTGCATATATGGGAGTGACATCATACCTTTGCATCTAATAATAATTAAGAGCATGGAAAAATGGTAAAGGTCTTAAATCATTTATATTATTCTATATTTTGCTGTTTTCATTGGTTGTACTTTTTGTTTGTACCAAATGAGGGGTCTGTAAGCAAAGAAGGTAAAAGTAATGAATGTGAATATGAATATGAGGCTTGGAGAGCTTTGAAAATTAACGCAGATTATGAAACGGATATTTCAAGTTCTTCTTCATATACTGTATTGATAGTGGCATATTTCGTGATGGCATATATTGCAGTACCGAAATTTTTACCTTTATTTTGTATAGAACCTCATGTTGACATCGTATTATTTTTTTTTATGTGTGTTTATTGGTACAATAATATGTTATTGTGCGTCCTTTAGAAAAGATAGATACAAGGACTATTTCATGCAGTTTGCAAGACAGGATGCTGCGACTCGATTTTGCTGGCATTTATTATCTTTTTTTGAGGTATGTATGTTAGTTTTCGGTTTTTATATAGTGGCATGATTTACTCATAATATAAAACAAAATTCATATGGAACACTTTGTTATACACGTTCTTCTCTTGTAAAACTCCATTTGTGTTCTCGTTTTTTGCACCAATCACATAAAAATAGCCGTTCAGATGGATTAAATCTGAACGGCTAAGTTATTCATTGTGAATTGTACCTATACGTTAATAGTTAATTGTTAATAATCAACTTACTCAAATACTCGTTGATGTCGTCCACGCCTGATGGGTTGGCTATCACCTTGCCATCTGGAGAGATGAGAAGGTAATAAGGAACACCGATAATCTGGTACTTGGACATAAGGTCCTTTATTCCTTGTGGAGTGAGACAGTATTGAGTCCAAGGCATCTGGTCTTTCTCCATGGCTGAATGCCATGCGTCCTGCTTTTCGTCGGATGATACGGAGATGACGTCAAACTTTTCACGTGGATATGTGTTGTAGTATTCCTTTATCTTAGGCGTTCCTGCACGACATATTCCACACCATGAAGCCCAGAAGTCCACAAGGAGGTACTTGCCCTCGTAGTTCTTGACGACATCTGCAAGTTGGCATCTCTCACCTGATGGAGTAACCATGTCAAGGTCAACTATTGGGTTGCCATTGGCTGTGAGACGTGCTGCCTCAAGGCGACGGACGAAATCAGCATAGCGTGCCTTGTCGCTTGGGCAGTCCGTGATTGTCTTACCGAGAATGTCAATCTGCTCTGTCGTTAGATTATACCCGTTGGTAAGTTTCTCACATGCGAGGTTGATTGCAACTGGCGATGTAGGATGACTTGTGATGAAGTCCCATTCCACCTTTGCAAGTGCCTCTACGTCCGGGTTGTAATCAGCTATATTCTGTTCCAACTTTGCACGATTGAGGTCGTTGAAGTCCTTCTGTGCCTGTCCTCCCTCTATGACGCAATCCTTGGTGAGTGGCGCATCAGTGAGAAGCGAATACTTAGGAGCCTTGATGACATACTCGGCTGGTTCGAGCCACATGGTTGTGTATGTCCAATGCACCTGCTTGTAGTTGTTCTTCTCAGCTTTGTCGCCAAGCATCTCAAGGTTATTCGTGATAAGAGTAACCTTTTGTGGATGGTCAACATATCCGCTGATAAGGAACTCGCCAGCTTTCTTGACTGTTGTTGTGGCAATCTCTGTGTCATTAAATGAGTTGTCATCCTTGTGTTCGGCTGCGAGAATGGATATGGTCACACCTTTCTTCAAGCCTGACATCTTGCCACGCACACAGAAGTTGTCCTGCTGGGCGTATGCCTCAGCACAACAAGTCAATAGTGAGAATAATAGAACCTTTGAGAATAATCTGTTCATTAAGTTGAGTTTTAAATTTTTGAGTTTGTAATTCAAGTTTCGCAAGTTCAGCTGACGCTTTACTTGCAAGGAGTTAAAAAGGAGTTAAAGAGTAGTTAAAGTGGAGTAAAAAAGACGAATGTCCGTTTTGGATAAACGAAAATTTAGAAAATTAAAGAAAATTTGTTTCTTCTCATTTTCTCTTGTTTTCGTTATCATTTTTTACGAAGAATGTAATAAGAAATTTTCTTTAATTTTCTAAATTTTCGTTCTTCTAAAAAACAGCGAACTATCAACGTCTTTTTAACTTCCTATATAACTCCATTTTAACTTCAATTTAACTACAAGCTAAACTTGAATTTGTAAGTTCGTGAGTTTTTGAGTTCTTTGGTTCTTAAGTTCTTGGAGGTAAGCAACGATTACTATACATAAGAACATAAAAACTTAAAAACTCACGAACTTAATAACTTACTTTACTAATACCTTCTTTCCGTTTACGATGTTGATACCCTTTACTGGTGCTTCTACCTTCTTTCCGTCGATAGTGTAAACACCAATAAACTGAATCTTCTTTTCTGCATTTACATTAGTGATGGCTGTTGGGTCATCAGCAGCATTCATGTAAATCTTCTCTGGAAGTGGGTACTGAACACCTTCTGTGAGTACAAGGTAGCAAGAGTTCTCTGCCACTGTGCCTGATGTTGCCTTAACAAATGCATTTGTATCAAATACATAATATACAAGGTTGTTATTGTTATCATCCTGCTTTGGAAGTGACTCGATATTTACTGCTCCTGTTGCTGTTCCAACAAGATAAGTGTCGATTGGGTAAAGCTCATCTTCTGGAGTCTCCTTGAAAAGAACGATAGTCTTTACGCCCTCGCCATAGAGTACAAATCCTGTGTTAGGAATGTAAGTTGGAGCAATACCAAATACCTCATAGTTTGTAGGGAATGTAGGAACTTCACCTGTATATGGTACGAATGCGTAATCATCATCGTAGTAACCCCATGCGTTCTGTGCCTCGTCGAAAGCTATATTGTGACCTTCTTCGTCATCAAACCTTAAATACTTATTTTGGATGATGTAAGTCTCTATTCCTGATTCAAATTCTGCCTCATACATAGAAGAGAATGGAACGTACTTACCCTCTCCGAAGTCGATAGTGAGAATCCTGTCACTCTTAAAGTAAGCTGTATATACTACATTATCGTCACCTGCAACGAATGTGTATGGGTTCTCTGTAATCTTGTTGCCCTTAGAATCCAACCAATAGTCAAACTGGAAGTCATCAGATGAAGGTGTGGCTGTGATTGTGATGTTGTCACCCTTGTCGTTGATAACCTTGTCAATGCTGACACTACCTGCACGCTTCAATGCGTCTGCAACCTTGACATACACCTTTGAGAATACAGCATAGTATGTGTTGTCTGGCACAAATCCATATCCCTCTACGTCTGTTGATTCTGTAACCTGCATTGTGCTGACAGAAAGGCTTCCTTCAAGGCTGTTGTCTGTCAATGCTTCAGTCAGTGAAGTTGGAGTAGCTGTTGGGAAAAGACCAACGAACCCATATCCATCAGTAGGCTTTGCCTGATAGTAAATAGTAGTAGAAGAAAAGCCATGTACGGTTTGTTTTGTTTCACTTGCATCTGCATAAGTGACATCTTCATCACCATAAGTGTTTGAAAGGTAGATAAGTCCCTTACCTGTTGTTGCTACCTCGGCTCTATCGTAGAACCAGTAATACTTGCCATCGCCCTCAGCAAAAGCAGAAAGGCATGCTACTGTGGCAAGAAGAAAAGATGTAAAAAGTTTCTTCATAATCGATTTTAATTTTGTGTTACGTTAATAATCTTGTAAATCTCTCTTATTAGGAATCCTCCGACAATCAGCATTTGTGATATGCAGAAGATTGTATCAAGCTTGATAATCATAAATAGCAGAAATGCCATTGTCACTATGACTAATGCCCAATGTATGTTCTTGTTGCGGAACCAGAAGAGTACCGAGACAACCGGATTGAACACTACCACGAGCCAGTTCCACTCTGTTCCCGGAGCATCTGATATGAATACAACAGTACAAAGGAACAGTCCAAGGAACGTATGCAATGCCATGACAGGATAATCTATGATATCCGTCTTGACAAGACACAGGATGAGAAACAGTATGGCAAATACGAGTGGTGAGAAACATGAATCACCCTTTGCCTTTACTGTAGGACGGCAGATTACGTTTTTGCCGTGAATGAGATTGGCAGCATCAAATACCGTTATCACATCCTGTGGCATTATTAGTTTTGCATCCCCACTTACTTCGTCGTCAGGAGTACCTCCAAAGATGCTATGTCCTATAAAGCCATGCCATGAATTGAAGTCTATGTAGCGAAGTACAATATCGCGTCGGGTGTTGCCTTCGATGTATTTGTCTATGTATGGAGTGAGGTCAATCTGACGTTCATATATCGCTCCGAGAACCATGTTGGTTGCTATCGTTGCACATCCTCGCGTGATATAGTCGAGGTCGTATGCCAGTCCTTTCTCAAATTCCTTGTCAAGCAACATCCATAGTCTCTGTTTCTCTTTGAGACTGAGTTTCAGCTCGTATTCCGTTATGCCTCTGCCTTCCTTGCGGTAGTCATCACGGAACATTTTTGTTTCTTCCGGAATGATTCCCTCCCTGACTCTTCTGAATACTCCAGTAATGAAATCATTTCCCCATTCTGGAATCTTTTCCGTGAAGCAGTAGTCGAGACCAGCCGAAGGACACCACATCCTTATTGCCATGTGTCCGAACATGGTGGATGGTGTCTCCCCCGGAGTGATGACTACCAATGCAGCATGCACGTCTGTGTGAAGGCTGTCACTGGAAGCGTCCTCCTTTTCCTGTGCACTCGCCGTGAGTGTAAGGAACAGCAATAATATGTAGAGAATACGAGTCATATACTACACTTTACTTCGAAAGTAGATTATCAATCAGCACCTTTATCTCTGGGTCGCTTGGACGAGGTGCAGTGCTCTTGAATAGCTTGCCGTTAGTGTCGAAGAGCATGAAGCGTGGAATACTGTTAATGCCGTAGCCACTAACGCCTGGGCTGTTAGCGATGTCTGGCACGATGTACTGCTCCCACTTAGGATTGTCCTCGTTTACCTTCTTGACCCAAGCCTTCTTGTCTGTATCAATTGATATAGAGACAACACGGATGTTCTTTCCCTCATACTCCTCGGCAAGCTTGGCAAGGAAAGGAATCTCTCTCTTGCAAGGACCACACCATGTAGCCCAGAAGTCGATGTATGTCACCTTGCCATTGCCCAGAAGGCTTGTGAACTGAAGTTCCTTACCATCTACATCAGCTATGGTGAACTCAATGGCATCCTGTCCCAGAGCCTTGGCTGCCATGTTCTTTAGGTTCTCCTTCACGAATGCTGTATATGTAGTGTCAGTTGACACCTTCAGATACTGCTCGTAGAGGTCCTTGTATTCCTCGCTTGAAGTGTCCAATCCCCAGTTGGCAAGGAACATGAGGTTGAAGATATAGAAGTTTGCAACCTTGTTGCGCACATCCTGATTCTGTGTGTATTCTGCAAGATACTTCACTTTTGCTCCATCAGCCTGCATAGGAGTGTAGAGTGATGGGTGGGCGGCATAGTACCACTCAAGGTAGTTGTAAATCTTCATTGCCTGAAGTGTGTCGTTCCTGTCAATGTCGCCAATGTATGACATGTAGTCACTCTCGTTCATCATTGTCTTGCCCAACTTCTCACGACTTATACCATATCCTACAAGTGCTCCGTCACGCTGGTCGTTGATGGCTGCCTGTGCCTGAGTTGCAAACTCCTTGTCAGATATTTTCTTGATGACAGCCTCCATCTTTCCGAGTTCGGCATTGACAAAAGCCTTTGCGTCGGCAAATGTGGCATACTTAACAGCCATGGAGTCTGGCACGAGGCTGTATGAGTTGGAGAATGTATTGTAATACATATTAGCGTATGTTGACTTCTCAGGCTCGTCACCTGTGTATGTTACCTGAAAAGGATTGAGCTTGATGTCAGCATTCAACGTCTTGTCTGGCTGAAGAAGCACACAGAAGGCAGATGTAGGTTCTGGATTATTGCCTGACTTGATGAAGACGAGAGCTTCGCTCATCTCCTTTACATCGTATGACATTGTGAATCGTCCCTTCTTATCCACCTTTACTGTGTCATATCCATTGAGACATTTCTCGTGTCCCTGAATATACACGAGAAGGGTATCAGTAGTCTGATACTTGGCAATCTTGCCGTTTACTGTTGACTTCTGAGCCATTGCTGGAAGTGATAAAGCCAACATACCCATTGAAAGAAATGAAAGTGCTTTGTTCATATATTGTGTTGTTTGATTTTGGCCCCCTCCCGACCTCCCACGAGGGGAGGAGGATAAAGATACTCTGTTGGTGAGTTTTTAAGTTCTTAAGTTTTTTATTCAAGTTTAGCTTGTAGTTAAATTGTAGTTAAAATGGAGTTATATAGGAAGTTAAAAAGACGTTTGATTGTTCGCTGTTTTTAGAAGAACGAAAATTTAGAAAATTAAAGAAAATTTCTTATTACATTCTTCGTAAAAAATGATAACGAAAACAAGAGAAAATAAGAAGAAACAAATTTTACCTTCGGTGAGAAAAGTTCTTTAATTTTCTAAATTTTCGTTTATCCAAAACGGACATTCGTCTTTTTTACTCCACTTTAACTACTCTTTAACTCCTTTTTAACTCCTTGCAAGCAAAGCGTCAGCTGAACTTGCGAAACTTGAATTTTTTAGTTATCGCAAGTGGATTCGGAATTATGCATTTTGAATTCTGCATTTTTAATTCCCACCGTGTTTCCTTACCATCCTCACGCTAAGATAGCATGCTTCTGGTTCCATGCTGTTGCGAGTCATCTCGTCGTGAGAGTAGAATATCTTGCGATAGAAGTAGTATTCGCCTGTCTTGGCCTCATCCTTGCTTGATGTCCAGAAGAAAGCCCATGCACCGAGGAAACGGTCATTGTGTGTAGATGAACTTACGTTCTTGTTCCTGTAACCAGCGTAAAGGAGGTTGAAGTCTGGCAGTTGATAGGCACGAGTTGCCTCAAGCATTGACCACTCCTCGTCGGTAGGAACACGCCAACCGTCAGGAACGGCTTTGAGCGCACCGCTATATGTGTAGTGATAACCTATCTGGTTAAGCAGGTTGTTGTCGTACTTACCTGTTTCCTCGAGCTCGCTTGGTCTGTACTTGATGCACAGCTCCTCATCCTTGAGGTCGTATGCAAGGTTCTCAACAGACCAGTCGAGACCTCCGTAAGTCACATAATGGTATGTCTTGTTGTCACGTACATCCACGAACGTGCCTGTTGCCTCAGGCTGTTGTGGAGCTATGTCGTCATCCTTGGAGCATCCTGTGAACAGAGCCGCTGCAAGAGTTATGATGAAGTATATCTTTTTCATTCCTTATATCCTAATGAAGTTAATACATTGTACGCTATCTCATACTTCTTGAGGACAAGCGGATAGTCAGCATATTTTGCCAATACCGTCTCCCTTGTGTTGGCAGCTATCATACGCGCGTAAGCCTGAAGGTCCAAGTCCTCTGAAGGATAGAGTCCGTTGGCTTCCGACTTGAAGTCGTCCTGTCCCCTGCAGATGAAGCCTGCCTTGGCGAGGATATCCGTATTCTCTGCATTCGTGGCAGGTGCTGAGAATGAGCCACCGTAGTATGCACTACTTACGGCTGTGAACTCCTTGAAAGCCGATGCGTTGTCAGAAGCAAGCTTACCGATGATGGAATTCATTATCTGACGGGTATATTGCACCTTCTGTGCCTCTGACAGCTTAGGCAGAACATTTGTGGCAACAGCTATTGTCCTCTGTCCTGCCACAGCGTATGGTGAGCTTAGGCTTCCTATGAAATCCCTTGTTATCTTGTCTGCCAAGAACCATGAGAAAGGTTTCAGTTTGCCTGTGAGGTGCGGAAGGATATATTCTTCCATATACTCTATGGCCTGTCTTTTCCTCTCTATGGTAGGAATGATTGTGTATGAATACTTGTTGTTCGATGCACTTGACGAACCTATCTCGTATGTGATGTCTATAAGCTCTGTGAAATACTGCATATTGCCATTCACGTCATGTCCTAATGCCACATGCTGGAGCGTGTCGTTGAACAGGAGATATGAGCCATGTTCAGCATTGAACGAGCGTCTCAGTTCCGCTTCCTCCGAATGGTCATCGGCAGCAGGAACAAAAGGCGTGGTAACGTCCTTGTAATCTGCGTCAAGCGCCTTCTCTGAACACGATTGAAGTCCTAAGATGACTGATAATATGATGAATATTTGTTTCATTGCTATTAACGTTTTAATTTCTGGGAGTTAACCGAAGTTAACTGGAGTTAATGGTAGTTAACGGACGAATGTCTGTTGTTGATGTCAAATCTATGCTTTCGGTTTAGAGTCGAATGTATAAATTATAGATTTGAAATTTGAGATTCATTTTGAGTATCGTCCGTTAACTCCTTGTTAACTTCCTGTTAACTCCCGTTAACTACCAAATAGAACCATGGAGAATTCAATTATATTTCCACATTCGTGTACTCTCGCCAAGGTCGGATATTGTCCTCCATACCTGTGTTGAACTGAATGACCTCACGAGGCAAAGGCAAGGTGTAAGCGTCGTCATACTCCTTCAGGATGAACCTATGACGTTCAACAGCCTTGGCACTTGAATGGTCTGAATAGTATGTCCATTCGTGAACAATCTGCTTGCTCTCTGGCTGGATGCCGCATACTGAATAGCGACGAAGGTCAAACCAACGGTGTCCTTCAAGTGCAAGTTCCATCATACGCTCACGACGAATGGCTGTCACAAGCTTGTCGCCACTTACACTTATGTTTGGATTGCCATCCGAACTGATTCTGTTTGCTCGCAAGGTATTGATGGTAGCAATGGCTTCCGACTCATTACCCATATAAGCCTGTGCCTCTGCATAGTTGAGGTATGCCTCTGCCGAACGGAAAAGGAATATGTCGGACACTTCCTGCTGTTCCTTGTTCCATATATACCTGTCGTAATAATAGGAACTTGAAGTGGCAGCCGTCTTTTCCATAGCACCCTCTGGCAACTTGACAAGTCCTGTGAATGAGTCCCTGTGCCAGTACCATAGCTTCTTGCGCATGTCGTTGGCAGAATAAGAATTGTAGAGACTGCTGCTTACGGTAAACGCATGAGCGCAATTACAGAACATTCCGTATATGGTGTTGCCACCCATGGAGAAGATGTTCTCCACGTTATCCTTGACAGAGAACTTGCCTGATTCCGTGTTCAGGTTCATAAGTTCTGGGTGCTCCTTCATCACCTTCTTTGCATATTCTGAAGCCTTTGCCCAGTTCTGCATATAGAGATACACGCGGCTCTGTAGAAGGTGGCAAGCCGTAGAGTCTGCACGATAGATGGATTTCTTTGCCTTCTTGTAGGCACAGAGATTTCTTTCTGCTTCGGCAAGGTCAGAGAGAACCAACTGGTAAACCTCTTCCACAGTCTGGCGAGAGAACTTGGTATCTTCTACGACACTGCTTGTCTTGATAGGCACGCACAAGTCCGTTGCACTTGTGGCTGGATTGTATGGCTTTGCATATACGTTGGCCAACCAGAAGTAGTAATAGGCACGAAGAAAATGTGCTTCACCCTTCACCTTGCTGACTCCCTGTCGCTCCTCATCGGACTTGCATGGAACAGTCTCCACGCTTGCAAGGATATTATTTGCAATGTTTATTTTCTTGTATATCGTTGTCCATGTCTCATTCTCCGTGTAGTAGTCAGTATAGCTTTCGTTCTGTCCCACTCTCTGTTGCCAAGTGAAATAACCGAAAGCTTTCTCACGACCATCACCATTTATCATGAACGAACTTATCTGGCTCTCGTCCATCTCGTCTGCCAAGAGACTGATGAACGAGCCTGTACTTTCCACAAAGCGTTGTTCATTGTATGTTGTCACTGGAAGGTAGCAGTCGCCTATAAGCAACTCGTCAAGGTCCTTCCATGAACGGACATAATCCTTATCCTGCGAATATTCCTCAAGGAAATCACTACAGGATGTGAACATAACGATTGATAATATGTATAATAATTTCTTCATATTTCTTTTTTACTACGCTTTACTCCTTTAGTTCTAAATACAAATCACTTATTCATCAGAATTCCACGTTAAGTCCGAATGTGTATGTCGGACAGTCGCTTAATTGTATCTCCGTGAATCCTCCCTGAGTAGGAGTCTGTCCCTTGAGACGACTGTCACACCAAGTGTGGAGATTAGATGCTGAGAGAGTGAGTGCAAGACGTCCCAGTCCCCAGTTCTTAATCATCTTCTTGTCAAACTCGTATGTGAGCGAGATGTTCTGAAGCTTCACGTAGTCGGCACTAACGACACGGGCAGTAGAGTAGTCATACATTGTCCATGCGTTGGCTGAGAACTTGGCACCTGTGTATGACTGTCTGTCAGACCAGTGTGATTCGTACTGATAATATGCAGGATTGCCTGTACCTATTATGGCAGGAATATCCGTGTTTGCTTCGTCACCCGGTTTCATCCATCTGTCGAGGAGGTCACGGTTCACGTTTGCCTCACTTGAATATGAACTGCCTACGCCGTCAAAGAGACGGAACAGACGTGTGCTTGCTCCAAAGGCGTAAGTGAGGTTCACGCCCAATCGCCATTGCTTATAGGTGAATGTGTTGAAGAGGCTACCAGTAAGGTCTGCCTCACGCTTGCCTGAAGGTACAAGCACCTTGGTGTAGGCATCATAGTTGCTTAGGTTCTTCAACTCACTCTGCCTGTCTTCCCAGTCCTCAAACAATGGGCCTCCATCCACGGAACTGAGACCGACGAACTGATAGCTGTAGAACGTACCTACAGGCTGCCCTTCAACAATGGCAGTACCATTGAGGAAGTCTGTCAACTCGTATGTCTCACCACCAGGAGTAGTAGTTACCTTGTTGTAAATCTTAGAGAGGCTACCAGATGTTATCCAGTAGAAATTCTTCATCTTGATAGGCGTTGCACTAATATTGACGTTGAATCCCTTGTTAATAATTGTTCCTGAGTTGACTACGTATGAGTTATAGCCATTCACGTCACTAATCTTCTTTGAGAGGAAAGCATCAGTCGTGCGCTTGTGGTAGAACTCCACGCCAAACTGCAATCTGCCAGAGAGGAAGCTTGACTCCACACCCATATTGAATGAATGTGTCTTTTCCCACTTGAGGTCAGGGTTGGCAAAGTATGCTGCCGTTGATACCATCTCCTCATAGTATGGGTTCATGCTTCCCTTCTTGATAACCATGACTGGTGTCTGGTCGTCAAGCATGTTTCCCTGTTCTCCGTAGCTTGCCTTGAATGTGAGGAAGTCGAGCCAGTCCTCTTGTATCTTGGCAATATCGACGATATTGGCATTACCTGAAACTGACCATATAGGGAGAATCTTCTCGTTGCTTCGGCTTCCGAACTTGTTTGAACCGTCATAGCGTGTGTTTGCATTCAGGGTAAAGAGTTCCTTGAATGTGTATGACAGTGTGGCATAAGCCGAAAGAAGGTTTGTCTTGGTGTCTGTGATGTAAGGAACATTACTTGCCAACCAAGTCCTGTACTCTGAATATCTTGAAGGAACGTTTGACACGAATGTCTCACCACGGTCAGGATAGTAGCCTCTGTCCGTGCGAGTGTAACCCTTGTATGAGCTTGATGAGGCTTCTGCACCTATAGAGAGGTTGAAGAGATGCTGCATGTTCTCTCCAAAGAACCTGTTGGCATCTGCTTGGAATCGTGCCGTATATCCCTTTGAGTTTGTCGTTCCAAGAGTGAACTCGCCACCGTATGGCATCTGGCTTTCAGTACCAGGAACGTCACCATACTCACATTGTCTCAATGTGGCAGAGTGGAATGTGGATTCGCCATACAACTCCTCTGATGTAGAGGCAGAAGTATTGACGGAGAGTATTCCCATAAGATGAATCCAGTTGACTGGATGATAGGCGAGATTGACCGTACCCATCACGTTTGTCACCTTCTGAGACTTATAGGAATTGTCCAGTTCATTAAGTATGTTATAGTTCAAGTAGATGTTACCTGCATTCTTCTTGTAGTACGAATATGTGCCATCAGCATTGTATGCAGGTATTGTACGAGCCGTATTGTAGGCATAGTCAGTAGGATTTATCTCGCTGGCATTGTACAAACGGTCGTTCTGGTATGCGTTGATGTTGAACTCCACGTCAAACTTCTTTGACACGTTGATGTTCAACTTCATCATACCTGTGTATCTCTTGTTTGTCGTGTTCTTGATTACGTCATCTTGGTCTGTATAGCCAAGAGATGCATAGTATCTGATAAAGTCGGAACCACCAGATACAGAAGCATTATGGTCATGTGACAATGAATTGTGACAGAGGATGTCAAACCAATCGGTATTGCGCTGAGCCATCTGGCTTACCTCTGTGTTGAACTGTTCCTGGGTATAGACACCCTCGTACAGGTTCTTGAGTGCATACTCGTAACCTACGAGTGGCATATTGCTTGGATAGAGGTAGTGCTGGTCAACGAGATACTGAGAGAACTGCACACGCTCGTTGGAGTTCATCAGGTTTATCTTTGAATCCGTGTAGTATGGACGACGGCGAGCCGTGAATGTGTTTGAGTATGAAACGACAGCCTTGCCCTCACGTCCACTCTTGGTAGTTATGACTATGACACCATTTGCAGCACGTGTTCCGTAGAGTGCCGTTGCTGCAGCATCCTTGAGCACGTCAATACGTAGGATATCCTGCGGATTGATACCCGAAATGGCATTACCCACACGATTCACGTAGTCAGGGTCGTTAAGGACGTCTGGCGAGAGGTCGATAGGGTCAGTCAGTATGATACCGTCGAGCACCCATAGAGGACTACGGTTACCGATAAGGGTGGATGTACCACGTATGCGAAGCTTAGGAGTGGCGTTTATTTCACCACTATTGGTAGTCATCACAAGGTCAGGAATCTTTCCCTCCATCATCTGGTCGATGCTTGCAAAGCCCGGAACGTTAAGGTCTTCCATTTTGATGGACGTTACGGCACTTGTGCTGTAACGCTTGTCTATCTTCTGGTAACCCGTAACGACAACATTGTCAAGTGCATTTGATTCCTCACGCATGATGATATTGATATTCTCCTTGTGACCTATCATCACGACTTCCGTCTTCATGCCAAGCATGATGGCAGATATTGACTTTGCCTCGGCTGGCACGTTCTTGAGTACGAACCTACCGTTCTCGTCGGATGATATTCCGTTCTCAAGGAATCCTGTTGGGAATACGGCAGCACCAGGGAGTGGCTCTCCACTCTCGTCAAGCACCTGTCCACGTATCGTACGTGCCACCTTTGGCTTGTTGTCGCTCAACTGCTTTACGGTGATGATGCGCTTGTTGATGTTAAATGCAAGCCCCGTGTCCTTGAGTACCCTTACGAGTACGGAGTTCACAGGCTCATTGGTCGCATTCACGCTTACAGGTGGTAATGATTTGAGGTCATCCGTGCTATACACGAAGCTGTAGCCTGTCTGACGCTGAATCTGGTCAAACAAGGTCTTCACAGGAACTGACTGTAGGTTGAAAGTCACATTCTTCTGTGCATAGCCAATAGTGGTGCCGAGTAACATGAGCACCAATATCACGATGTGTTTCTTAATGCCTGTTCTTTTTGTCATTATTGTGTCTATTTCTTAATTTTTATAGTGTTGTCGTTAACGCTTATTGAGGTGTTTGTAATCTCGCATATTGCTTCAAGAATATCCCTAAGGCTTGACTCTCGGCTGAGGCTTCCTGTGAAGCAACAGTTGCTGAGCGATGCATCCACGCATACATCCACATTGTACCATCTTGAGAGCGTAGTGGCTATGTCCGAGAGATTTTCACCATCAAACTTGAACATGCCTTCCGTCCATCCCATCACGGCATCAACATCGGCATTGCATACCTTCATCTCGTCACCACTCACACAAGCCTGACGACCAGGGGTGAGACGGCACTCGTTATTGCCGGATGTGACTCCGATACTACCTTCGACGAGAGTGATGGTCTTGCTCTTGCCTGTATAGGCATTTATATTGAAGCGTGTGCCATACTGCTTTACGCTAATATTGCCAAGATGTACGATGAAAGGCTTGCCCTCGTCATGTGCCACCTCAAAGTAGGCCTCACCTGTGAGTTCCACGTCACGACTGTTGCCCGTGAATCGTGAAGGGAACGTGAGCTTACTGTCCGAATTGAGATGAACCTTCGTGCCGTCAAGGAGAGTGAGCTTGTACTCACCGCCTCTTGGAATGTATATGCTTGTCATCTCCACCTCATCGGCACCCTCCATAACGAGTTCGCCATTGGCTACCGAAGCGTTTATTCCATGCTCACGTATATTGACGCTTGCCGAGTCAAGAGGTATCACCTCTCCACGGCTTGTCTCGATGTATGCAATAGATGTTCCCGGCATTGTGTTTGCGAGCATGTCTTCTTCCTTGTTGTTATTTGAGAACAGAACAGCAGTTGCTATGATTGCTGGTAAGAGTAATGATGCAGCCACCGCCACATACTTACGATATGGTCTGAACCTGATGCTTCCCCCCACGTTTTTTCCTGTTACGCCAGTATTAGCATTATTTTCCATACCAATCCTTTTTGAGAATCGTTCAAAGGCAACATCCGTATCGAGGCTGTCATACACCTTTCGTTTGTGCTGATAGTCTCCTTTCTTATATAATGTCCTTATTATTTTGTTTACGTCCATCTTTTTTCTGCTTTATCCATCATAATAACAACTGAAACATAAAAAGTGGGTACAAAAAAATATAGATTTTTTCATTTTTCTTGAAAAAATCTATATTTTATATCTTTTTAGCGTGTTTTTGTAAGAATTTGTCATTTACTCACAGAATGCTTCCCTAAGCATTTTTAGGGCACGTTTCTTATGAGTCTTAACTGTCTCTACAGATATTTTTAGGTGTTCGGCAATCTGTTTGGCAGTCATTCCCTGCATACTCTTATTGATTACCTCACGCATTCGCTCTGGCAATTCATCCACATACTCCATGAGTTTCACAATCTGTAACTCGTATTCCTCGTCATATTCATCCATTGCCTCATGGCTGGACGTCATGACATTCTGCTCATAGCTATTGACTATGGCACTATGCTTCAACTCATTCATTGCCATGTTATGAACAGCACGATATAGATACGCCTCGAACGACTTGATGTCATCAAACGTCTTGTTGCTGTTCCATAGCACTACGACAACATTCTCAACAATATCCTCAGCCATCAGGATGTCGCCCACAATACCCTCAGCATGCATTACCAACGCCTTGTAGTAACGATGGTAAAGCTCCTTATAACCGCTGATATCATGTGCGTTAATAAGTGATATGAGGATGTTGCCTGAATTGTCCAATCTTTATGTATTTGTATAAAAACAATTGCAAATGTATGGATTTCTTTCCTTTTTGCCAAATCCCATCGTATATATCAAGTATTTTCTGCATTTCTCGCTTACAAAGAAAACAGATTACAGTATCTTCTTTTCCCCTTACCATCCTCTTACCATTCTCTACAAAATCGTAGAGAATGGTAATGGAAAGGTAAGAGGATGGTAAGGGAAAATGTTCGGTTGTTTATCTGTTTTTGTTTGTTCTTATCTATTTTTCTTCGCCTGTGCCATTGGTACGATAATAAGTTTTTCAAAAATATTCGGCTCTAAGTATTGTGTGTAGTTTTTATTTTCTCTATATTTGCGGTGGAAATAACCCGTTGCCATGTGAAAACGCAGTTTGAAATGTCATTCTGTCATGCGGTGTCTCTCCTGTACTATGTGTCATGTGACATATAGGTGTCATATTTACACCTTATAATATATATGATTTTCGAGAGATGTCAGTTTTTCCTTTTTGGCATGGGATTTGCGATTTAAGGGATAGAGACGTTTTTTCGTTTTCCCCGACTAAGCTTATGGAGCGTATGAATAGGGTAGTGGATATCCTCCTGTTTCTGCTCTATATTCTTACTTCTTCGGGTGAGGAAATGATGATGTGACGTGTCTCGGATGAAGTACTGACTAAGTACTGACTTATATGTGACTCTCGTGAGTCTGTCAGTTGCTTTTGTTATTCCGCACTTAATTCATTAAACAAGACTGAAAGATAAAACAAATTATTAATACTTAAAACCTAAAAAGATTATGGCTAATGAAAATGAAAAGAATGGCCAGCTTCAGATTGAAGTGAAGCCAGAAGTTGCACAGGGTACTTATTCTAACCTTGCTGTAGTAACTCACTCTCCTAACGAGTTCGTAGTTGACTTCGTGTCTATGCTTCCTGGTATGCCTAAGGCTGAGGTTGTGTCTCGTGTCATCCTCGTTCCTGAGCACGCTAAGCGTCTTCTCTTCGCTCTTCAGGACAACGTGAAGAAGTATGAGGAGCAGTTCGGCACTATCGGTCCTCGTCAGGGTCAGCAAGCTGAGCCTAACACTATCAATCCTTTCAACATCAAGAAGGGTGACGCGTAATCACGCGGCTTCGCCTTGTGCGAAGTTATAAGTTAGCAGTTAAAGGTTAAAAGCTGAGTTCTTTGAGTTTTTAAGTTCTTGAGTTCTTAAGTTTGTAAGTTCTTAAGTTTATTAGTTCTTAAGTTTCTTGGTTCTTGAGTTCTTTGGAGCTTGGATTCTTTGACTCTTCGCTTTTTAACTCTGAAATAACGTGTATAGTACCGCTGGTTTCTTTTTGAGACCGGCGGTACTTTTGTTTTAGGTTTCAAGGGGTGTTGTTCGTGATATTATTATGATGGCATGAGGAACTGATTGTGGTAAATTTTGTCACGAAATAGGGTAAGTGGATGAATGTAAGTGTTAAAAAATATTAAATCTTTATATTTTTACGTTTTGTAATGAATTTTTATAGTGTTGAAAATTTGCCATTTGAATAAATATGCGTACCTTTGCAACACTTTTTGGAGTAGTGCGCCCTTGAATGAGGGCATGAATAGGGCTAAATAAGGTCTCGGACCCTATTGGTAACCATTCGATTTTGCACGAAGAAAGCTCGAGTAGCAACCACAAAGGTAGTAGTATATATTCTCAATGTAAGAAGGTAAATGAAGCCAGTGTGGTGGGCACTCAATAAGATTGCTTAAAAATTAATAATAATATAAATTAAAAAAGTAAATTAAAAATGCCTACTATTCAGCAATTAGTAAGAAAAGGTAGAAAGGTGCTCGTTGACAAGAGTAAGTCTCCAGCATTGGATTCTTGTCCACAGCGTCGTGGTGTATGTGTACGTGTTTACACAACAACTCCTAAGAAGCCAAACTCAGCAATGCGTAAGGTTGCTCGTGTTCGTCTCACAAACAAGAAGGAGGTTAACTCTTACATTCCAGGTGAGGGACACAACCTTCAGGAGCACTCAATCGTACTCGTTCGTGGTGGTCGTGTAAAGGACCTTCCAGGTGTACGTTACCACATCATCCGTGGTGCTCTCGATACTGCAGGTGTAGCAAGCCGTACACAGCGTCGTTCTAAGTATGGTGCTAAGCGTCCTAAGGCAGGAGCTGCTAAGAAGTAATTCTACTTTTCAAACTAAAACATTAACGAAGATTTGATTTGTTGTCAATGCTAAGACAGGTTGAGTAAATGCCCAGTTGTGGGTGTTGAAGAACAAAGATGCAAATGCAACCTCAGATCAACAAAAAATCAAAACAAAAAAATGAGAAAAGCTAAACCAAAGAAGCGTGTGATCCTTCCAGATCCAGTTTATGGCGATGTAAAGGTTACTAAGTTCGTTAACAACCTCATGTACGATGGAAAGAAGAGTATCGCTTACTCTATCTTCTACAACGCACTCAAGGCTGTTGAAAACAAGATGAAGAATGAAGAGAAGTCTCCACTCGAGATCTGGAAGAAGGCTCTTGACAATGTGACTCCACAGGTTGAGGTTAAGTCTCGCCGTATCGGTGGTGCTACATTCCAGGTTCCAACAGAAATCCGTGCTGACCGTAAGGAGGCAATCTCTATGAAGAATATGATCCTCTTCGCTCGCAAGCGTTCAGGTAAGAGCATGGCTGACAAGCTCTCTGCTGAGATTATGGATGCATTCAACGAGCAGGGTGGTGCCTTCAAGCGTAAGGAGGATATGCACCGTATGGCTGAGGCTAACCGTGCATTTGCACATTTCCGTTTCTAATTTTTCATTAATTAATTCGAAATAAACAAAGCAATATATGGCAAAGCAAGATTTGCACCTTACCCGTAACTTCGGAATCATGGCTCACATCGATGCTGGTAAGACTACTACATCTGAGCGTATTCTTTTCTATACAGGTAAGACTCACAAGATCGGTGAGGTTCACGACGGTGGTGCAACTATGGACTGGATGGCTCAGGAGCAGGAGCGTGGTATCACTATCACATCTGCTGCTACAACAGCTTACTGGACATACGAGGGTCACAAGTATAAGTTCAACTTGATTGATACTCCGGGACACGTTGACTTTACTGCAGAGGTAGAGCGTTCACTTCGTGTACTCGACGGTGCAGTTGCAACATACTGTGCAGTAGGTGGAGTTGAGCCACAGTCTGAGACTGTATGGCGTCAGGCTGACAAGTACAACGTTCCACGTATCGGTTACGTAAACAAGATGGACCGTTCTGGTGCTAACTTCTTCGACGTAGTTGCACAGATGAAGGAGGTTCTCGGTGCTAACCCAGTTCCAGTTGTTATTCCAATCGGTGCTGAGGAAAACTTCAAGGGTATCGTTGACCTTATTGAAATGAAGGGTTACATCTGGCACGATGAGAACAACGGTGCAGAGTATGACATTGTTGACATCCCAGCTGACCTCGTTGACGAGGCTGAGGAGTGGCGTAACAAGATGCTCGAAAGCGTTGCTGAGTTCGATGACGCTCTCATGGAGAAGTTCTTCGACGATCCTTCAACAATCACTCGTGATGAGATCATCTCAGCTATCCGTAAGGCTACTATCGCTCTCGCTGCAACACCAATGCTTTGTGGTTCTTCATTCAAGAACAAGGGTGTACAGACTCTTCTCAACTACATCTGTGCTTTCCTTCCATCACCACTCGATACTGAGGCTGTTGTTGGAACAAACCCAGATACAAAGGCTGAAGAGGATCGTAAGCCATCAGAGGATGAGAAGACATCAGCTCTCGCATTCAAGATCGCTACTGACCCATACGTAGGACGTCTCACATTCATCCGCGTATATTCAGGTAAGATCGAGGCTGGTTCTTATACATACAACACACGTTCAGGTAAGAAGGAGCGCGTATCTCGTCTTTTCCAGATGCACTCTAACCACCAGAACCCAGTTGAGGTAATCGGCGCAGGTGATATCGGCGCAGTTGTAGGTCTCAAGGATATCCACACAGGTGATACACTCTGTGACGAGGATGCTCCAATCGTACTCGAGTCAATGGACTTCCCAGATCCAGTTATCGGTATCGCAGTAGAGCCTAAGACTCAGAAGGACCTCGACAAACTTTCACTCGGTCTCCAGAAGCTTGCTGAGGAGGACCCAACATTCACAGTTAAGACAGATGAGCAGTCAGGTCAGACAGTTATCTCTGGTATGGGTGAGCTTCACCTCGATATCATCATCGACCGTCTTAAGCGTGAGTTCAAGGTTGAGTGTAACCAGGGTAAGCCACAGGTTAACTACAAGGAGGCAATCACTAAGACTGTTAACCTCCGTGAGGTTTACAAGAAGCAGTCAGGTGGTCGTGGTAAGTTCGCTGACATCATCGTAAACGTTGGTCCAGTTGACGATGACTTCCAGGGTCCAGGTCTCCAGTTCATCGACGAGGTTAAGGGTGGTAACGTTCCAAAGGAATTCATCCCATCTGTACAGAAGGGCTTCACTGAGGCAATGAAGAACGGTGTTCTCGGTGGCTTCCCAATGGATAGCCTCAAGGTTACTCTCGTTGATGGTAGCTTCCACCCAGTTGACTCTGACCAGTTGTCATTCGAAATCGCTGCACGTCAGGCTTACAAGAATGCTTGTGCTCAGGCTAAGCCAGTTCTCATGGAGCCAATCATGAAGCTCGAGGTAACAACTCCAGAAGAGAGCATGGGTGATGTAATCGGTGACCTTAACAAGCGTCGTGGACAGGTTGAGGGTATGGATACTACACGTTCAGGAGCTCGCCTCGTAAAGGCTATGGTTCCACTGGGTGAGATGTTCGGTTATGTAACAGCACTCCGTACAATCACTTCTGGTCGTGCAACTTCATCTATGACATACGATCACCACGCACCAGTTTCAGCTAACGTTGCTAAGGAAGTTCTTACTGAGTGCAACGGACGCGTAGATCTCGTGTAATTACAATACCTTTAGAGGCTCCGGAACTTCCGGAACCTCTAAAGTATGTAAAAACATAAAAATGGGTTTCGGGGTGCTGGCAAGCAAACGACTCTTTGTCCGCATACCCCATGCCTTTTAATTATTTAATAACAAATATTATTATGAGTCAGAAAATTCGTATTAAGCTTAAATCTTACGATCACAACCTCGTTGACAAGTCAGCTGAGAAGATCGTTAAGACTGTAAAGGCAACTGACGCTGTAGTAAGTGGTCCAATTCCACTTCCAACTCACAAGCGTATCTTCACAGTTAACCGTTCTACATTCGTTAACAAGAAGTCTCGTGAGCAGTTTGAACTCTGCACATACAAGAGACTCATCGACATCTACAGCTCTTCTGCTAAGACTGTTGATGCTCTTATGAAGCTTGAACTTCCAAGCGGTGTTGAAGTTGAGATTAAGGTTTAGTATTAGAGAACAATTAAAGTATTAAAAAGAAATGCCAGGATTATTAGGAAAGAAAATCGGAATGACTTCCGTATTCAGTGCCGATGGAAAGAATATCCCATGCACTGTTATCGAATTGGGTCCTTGTGTTGTAACTCAGATTAAGACTGTCGAGAAGGACGGTTATGCAGCTGTTCAGGTTGGCTTCGAAGAGGCTAAGGAAAAGAACACTACAAAGCCAATGATGGGTCACTTCAAGAAGGCTGGTACAACACCAAAGAGACACTTGGCCGAGTTCAAGTTTGACGAGGAGCAC
>JAFZVY010000092.1 GCA_017617575.1 Bacteroidaceae bacterium
AAATTTACCACATCAAAATTGTCTATCAACACTTCCGGAAGTATAGCACGTAATAATTTGTCTGAATTCATGCTGCAAAGATAACACTTTATTCGGATTTCTTGAGGCTTCACCAACAGGGTAAATCCGCTGACCCCGAATTCTTGTAGAATCAAACCCAAAACTTAAAAACTCAAGAACTCAAAAAATCACAAACTTAAAACAAAAAAGGAGGCGTGCAAATGATTGCATGCCTCCTTTTTAATATATTGTTGTACTAAATGTTCTTAAAAAAAAACTCTGTGGCTTACTTGTTGTAAGTGAAAGAGTTTTTGTCATCGTCGCTTACGCTCTTGATTTCAACTGCCTTCATGTTACGTGAAGTCTTGAACTCAGGCATTCCAGGAGCAGTAATTACGATAGTGAGGTCATTCTCGCTTGCCTCTTCTACGCTAAGACCGTTCTTGAGTGAGAAGTAAAGTGTACCGTCCTTAACAGCTGCCTTTACTGACTCAGCAACGATCTTATTCTCAGATTCGACACTGAAAGAGTAGTTGTCACCCCTAACGAAACGAACGCGTGCTGGAACTGTAACGAGAGTCTCTGTGAAAGCCTCAGTTTCAATATTCTCTGCATTCATTGTAGCTGCAACCATCATTGCGCTAATCATTGTCATAATCTTCTTCATAATCCTAACCTTTCTTTTTACCTGTCCCTTGAACCGAAGTTCTTAGGGCATCCTTTTTTAACAATCTTTTGAGCTCCTTGCATCCGTTTAGCTTTTTCTTTGTTAGAGCTCTTATTTATCTCTTATTTTCTTTTGACACTGCAAAGGTACGGTGTTTTTATGACACTCACCAAATGTTTTGCAATGTTTTTAAAGAAATTACTATATTTTTATGATATAAATCAATAATTGTGTGCGAAAACACAGCGTTTTCGACGAAAAATAGCGTTTTGGAATCGCACACAGAGGGGCTAAAGCCCAATTAACAATTAATAATTAACATGCAGGTTCGCTGACCAAAGGGAAGTAATTAACATGCAGGTTCGCTGAGCAAATGACAATCCATTCCTCATTCCACATTCCTCATTGCTAATTCCTCATTACTCACTCCTCATTCCTAATTACTTTTCTACGGTCAGTGAGACCGCTTCGCTTAGTTCCTCATTCCTAATTATCCACTCCCCACTCTTCATTCATCATTCTTCATTCTTCATTAAATTTATTGCTGTGTCAATGTTTCTTCGTATATTTGCAAGGAAATTAACTAACATACATTATGCGAAAACTATTTATCTTACCATTAGCCATGCTGGCTTCGCTGATGGCGAAGGCAGATGAAGTTGAAGTCAAGTCATTCAGCTACGCAGGCCCATACGTGGTCAAGTCACCAATAAAGATGGACAGCTTGGATGTGTTCTCAAGGGAATACGCCCCACACTCACTACTGGATTACAACGTGAACCTGTCAGCCGTGGAAGCTGGAAGGGAGATTGCATCTGGAGTGCTTCCTGGATGCGACTCATCAGAGGCTCTTCACCTTCTGGGATTCACAGTAACGAACAATTCGTATATCAACGCCACAATAAGCGTGAGCGGACTCTCTACATATAAGGTGTACGTGGACGACAAGCAGGTGAACGGCGGATGCACAACCCTCCTGCCTTCCGTACACAAGGTGGTAATCAAGTACCTCAGTAAGCCAGAGAAGAGCGACTCTGCCGTGGTGAAGGTGGATGCTGGTAACGCTACCATAGCTCCAATGACTTCCGTTGTGAAGCATCCATACTCGCTCAACGACGTGTTGTACTCAAGAAACTGCTCTGGTGCATCGCTCTCGGCTGACGGTCGCTACCTTATATATAATACGGAGGAGACACTTACCGACGGAAGCACTACTCGCAACTCATACGTCAAGAACCTACAGACGGGCATGACAATAGAGGCTGGAAGAAACTACCGCTGGATGCCTAAGAGCAACCGCTACTACTACACAAGGAAGAACAGCGGACTTGGCTACACTCTCGTAACCGTTGACCCTGCCACAAGGAAAGAGACTGTGATAACGCGCACACTCCCTGTGAACAGTTTCACAATGTCGCCTACGGAAGACTACATAATCTACTCAGAGAAGGTGGAAGGACCAAAGGAGAAGAAGGAGATATATGAGGTGATAGAGCCAGACGACCGCCAACCAGGATGGCGCACTCGCTACAACCTATACAAGTATGACTTTGCTTCAGGACTCGTGCAGCAACTCACGTTCGGCCACCACAGCGTTAGCCTCATGGACATAAGCAAGGACGGAAAGTACATCCTCGCTTCGAAGACTGAGACAAGGCTCACGGCACGTCCAACGAACCTGACGAGCATATTCCGCATCAACATGGACACGTATGCCGTTGACACCATCGTGTCACGCGACGGTTTTGTGGGCGACGCCTCATTCTCACCTGACGGCAAGCAGATACTCGTAGTGGGAACGCCTGAGGCTCTCGGAGGCATAGGCAAGAACGTGGCAGAGGGACAGATTCCTAACGCCTACGACTACCAGATGTTCCTCTCACCAGTCATTGGCGAGGGCACCGACTTCGACCCAAAGAACTGGAAGGCACTCACACGCGACTTCGACCCTAACGTCACTTCCGTGGAATGGTCAACAGCCGACGGCATGATTTACTTCACGGCAGAGGACAAGGACTACAAGAACCTCTTCCGCCTCAACCCTAAGACAGGCAAGTTCACTCGCATAGACACAGGAGTGGAGCTGATGAAGCGTTTTGCACTCGCCAACTCAGCCAACACCATAGCTTACTACGGACAGGGTGCTTCGTACGGCGACCGCCTCTACGTGATGAACACCAAGACATTGAAGCGCACGCTCATTGAGGACATCGACGAGGCGCACATGGCAACTGTGAGCCTTGGAAAGTGTGAGGCATGGAACTACATCAACGAGAACGGTGACACGGTATCTTGCCGCTACTACCTCCCAGCCGACTTTGACGAGACAAAGACCTATCCGATGATAGTAAACTACTACGGAGGATGTGCCCCTACTTCACGTAACTTCAACAGCCGCTATCCACAGCACGCCTACGCTTCGCTCGGCTACGTGGTACTCGTTGTCAATCCTCACGGAGCGACGGGATTCGGCCAGAAATGGTCGGCAGCCCACGTCAACACTGCAGGCAAGGGCGTGGCAGAGGACATCATAGGTGCGGTAAAGACATTCTGCAAGGAACACTCATACGTTAACGCCAAGAAGATTGGATGTATCGGAGCGAGCTACGGAGGCTTCATGACTCAGTACCTCCAGACGGTAACGGACATCTTTGCAGCAGCCGTTAGCCACGCAGGAATCTCTGACCACACAAGCTACTGGGGAGAAGGTTACTGGGGCTATTCATACTCAGAGGTGTCAATGGCAAACAGCTACCCATGGACACGCAAGGACCTCTACGTTGACCAGTCGCCTCTTTACAACGCCGACAAGATTCACACGCCACTCCTCTTCGTTCACGGAACAGGCGATACCAACGTACCTGTAGGCGAGTCAATACAGATGTACACGGCTCTCAAGCTTCTCGGTCGCCCAACGGCAATGGTACTCGTGGACGGTGAGAACCACTGGATATTGGATTACAACAAGCGCATACAGTGGCAGAACACTATCTGGGCATGGTTTGCCAAGTATCTTCAGGATGACGGCAGCTGGTGGGAAAGCATGTACAGCCACAAAGACCTATAAAAAGCGTTCTGGCTGGTTCTAACACATTGTTAGAGCCAGCCAGAATGATTTTTAAATTAAGAATGCAAAAATCAAAATGCAAAATTGAATGATGAAACGATTAATTGTTAACTGCGAGCAACACATAACTAACATGGAAGTTTTCATGCTTGATTTTTGGGCACGAATTATCAAAAATTAGCCACGAATTATCATTGATTTTGTGATAATTCGTGGCTAATTAATGGCAATTCATGCTAAATGGTAGTGTAAAAAACTTTTTCCATCATATTAATTGTTAACAACCACAGCGAACCTGCATGTTAATTCCTTCCCTTTGGTCGGTGAGACCGCTTCGCTTAATTATTAATTATTAATTACAAGCTACCTCGATTCTTTATATAATCCTTTGGCGAACCGCCCTTGAAAAGCTTGAAGTTACGATAGAAAGACACGTCGCTCGTGAATCCCGACTGCTCCGAAAGCTTCTGTATAGAGATGGAAGGGTCACGACGCAACACCTCGCAAGCATACTCCACGCGAAGGCTATTGACGTACTCGGAGAATGACGTTCCCATTTCACGATTGATGGCATTATAGATGTAGCTACGATTAGTGCCAAGCGTCTTCACGAGGTCAACCAGCTTGAGGTTAGGCGTGAGGTAAAGCTTTTCCTCCTTCATCACACGCTCGATGCGCTGGCGCAACTCTGACGGCTGGTTGTCGGCTCCCACTTCCTCCTTGCCATCCTTATGGTCGATGTTGAGAATATTGTCGTCAAGGTCATCATCATTCATATTTGCCACGGCACCCTCTTGCTCGCTCGTACCCTCTATGTCGTGCTGGATGTCGGCAAAGGAGAAAGCGTGCATGTGGCCAATGTAGCCAAAGCCATATAGAAGAGCAGAGAACATGACGGAAGGAACAGAGAGAATCCACGTGGAAGTGACAAGCACCTTCCTGCCAAGTATGTTGCACACTATGGAAAGAATGGAGATGGCTATGAAGAGATAAAGCACGACATGGATGGAATAGAGAGACTTATGCTCCGTGTCGGCATAGAGAGAATCGACAAGCCGGTTGAAGCGACGGATATGGCGCAATCCCACGACTACGACAAATGGCACCTGAACGGCAAACACCACTCGACGAAGGACGTGAAGCTTTGCCATGACGAATGGCATTCCCTGGAAGTTGTCGAGCGAAGCCATGTAAAGATACGAATCCGTGAACTCACGCAACTCGTCATCACTCATCCCAGCGTACGTTGCACCCACGAGCACGGAACAGATGAACGAAGGCATGAGCCATCGCACGAAGGTGGGAATGATGTTCTGTCCATTAGTGGTGAGCGCGATGATGTAACACAGGAACATCGGATAGACGGCAAGGTTACAGAAAGTGTAAACCGTGTCGGACAATGGTATGAGTGGCGCATCATGGAAGAAGTAGATGCTATGTCCCCAGTAGAGGAGCGTGGCAACCACCATGAAAAGCGTAAGTACGGCATAATGCAATTTGCGTTTCTCGCATAGCGTGACAAATATGGCTACGCCCCAGAATAGACAAACAAGCATGGGGAGTACGATAAGAATTTGCGCGAACATTCTCTTTCTTGCTAAAAAATATATTATACTACTCGGAATTATTTCGACTACAAAGTTATGACTTTTAGCGCACATAGAGGGCATCCTTCCGTCAATTTTCCAAGTTTCAGCGACAATTTGGACAATTACGCAGAAACAAAAGCAAATAGATACGTATTTTAAGGGAATAAGTTTTTAGTTTTTTGAGTTCTTGGGGTTGTGAGTTTATTAGTTTTTGGGTGTCGTTGGGAGCTTAGGTTCTTTAGTTTTTAAAACAAAAATGGGCGCACCAACCACAATGGCAGGTACGCCCACGAATTACACATTCAAATTTTAAATTCTAATAAGTCTAATTAAAAACCATTCGTCAAACATGCAAAACGAACCGTTATACCATTAATCGTTATCTGTAATGTAATTCCGAGTAATGCAAAAGTACGCTATTCTTGTTTATTATCATTACAAAATACGACTAAAAGTTAAAATTCATGGTAAAAACTGCGATTATGAAAGTTTCTTGCGAATATGACAGACAAAACACCTCCATTCGTTTCATACAAACCATCATATTTGAAACATTTCCACACCTCATTAAGGCTGAAAAAAGCGCAAACAAAACCGTCCGCGCGACACAAAAAAGGACAAGCCCCAGTAAAGGAACGTGGAGTTAGCCATGAACAGGGTCATAATGTCATAATGCCTTTTACGCTTTTCGCATAAAGTGATGAATATTGCAATGCCCCAAACAGGCATACAAGCATTGGAAGAACCTTTAGGATTTCAAATAACATTACTTTCGTTCGTGTTTATAGTTTTTGTTGAGTTTTGTTTAGTCATGACAAAGACAAACTTTTTCGTTTACACATTACCACATTTCTTTGTATTTTTTTTTACAATTTCACTTGATAAAACCAGAAGAAAGACCGAACAAGAACAAAATAAAACGTAATAATGCACCCATAAATAGACACAAAGGACTACATTTCACATTCAACATCGTTCACAAAGAAAAACAGACGTCATTATTGCCACGCACATTCACATCCCAGATTGACGGTGCAAAGGTAAGAAAACTCCATTGCGCTTAACGAATACTTTACCAACTTTTTTTGCAAAAAATGCAAGAAAGACTATAAAGTACAGAAAGTCAAGATATTTACACACAGTCCTCAAAGAATATTCATTTAGTCATTTTAGTCATTAGTCATTTAGTCAAAATCATTTTCGGACACCCAAAATCCGCCACTATAACAATAAAAATATATTTTTATTATTATAGTGAGCAAAAATACAGAGTGTGAAATCGAAAATGACTAAATGACTAATGACTAAAATGACTGAAAAAACATGAGGAGTGATGAGGAGTCATTGAGGAGAAAGAGAAAGGAGAAAAAAAATGAAAAAAAAATTGGCAAAGTATTCGTTAAGCGCAATGGTGTCTTCGTATCTTTGCAACGCCAAACAAAACAGACAGAATTTGCACACCAGTTAGAGAATAAATGCGGACAAGTGAGGGAGGAAAAACAAGCCAATTGCATTTTTTCAAAAAAAATTACATTTCCAACTAAAGAATACGTTTCTGAAGGAGTACAATCTATAGAACAACGCTAATCACAGATGAATAGAAAAGAGTTTGAACAGATGATTCCAAGGCTAAGACCCTCGATGCTGAGGGTTGGTCGTGATTTCTTCGGCAACACAATGGATGCCGAGGATGTTGCGCAGGAGGCTCTTATCCGCCTTTGGAAATACTGCGAACGACTCGAACCCGACATGAACATCGAGGCACTTGCCGTCAAGGTTGCCAAGAACGTGTGCGTGGATATCTACCATAAGTTGAATAGCGATGACATAGAACCTCCAGAGACGCTTTCCGCTCCATGTTCCGATTCGTCAGATGCAGGTGTGATAGCAGAAGACACTCAACAGGAGATAGACGAAGCCATAGGAAGGCTGAACCCAAGGGAACGGCAACTGATAATAGCTCGTCACATCGAGGACAAGTCAACCGAGGACATTGCCAAGGACACAGGATTGCCGAGGACATCCGTCCAGAGCATGATTTCCACGGCAAAGAAGAAACTAATTAAGGACCTTCAACAAAGATTAAGGGTATGATGGCAATAGATAACAACAATAAGAATGCACAGGAACTGTACGAGCAGTTTATGGCAGAGCTTGATGCTGGAGCAAAGGAATACGACAACCTTATTGCTTCGGGCAAGGCACCAGCATTGTCAAAGGCAAAGGCCGTTCCTCTACGCAGGACTTCCGACCGTCGTTATTGGTATGCCGCGGCTTGTCTTGTTGCCGTCATCTTCGGATGTGCGTACATGTCCTTGATGAATGAAAAGACAGACAACATAGATGTTGCACAGGTAGCTGACGTAGAAAAGCCTGTCGTAAAACAACCTTCTACCATACAACCAACAGAACCCCTTCCTGTAATGGAAGAGAAAAAACAACTTGCACAGGTTAAACGCACAGAGGTGGGTATTGTTCCTCAAAAAACGGATTCCGCTTCAGAGGAAATCCATACCGCAGAACTTGACGAGGTTGTGTTTAATTACACAGAGGCAAATGATGCCAACAGCACTCCTTTGATGGAGGACGACATGGATGATTTTGTTATAAGCGGCAAGTTCCTTTGTGCAAATTGTGATGACAACTCTTTGTATATTCGCGAATACTATGTAACAAACAATTAAAAACAACTTACAATTATGAAAAAAGCAATTCTTTTTATCCTAATTAGCTTGCTTACTTTTGCTGGCTATGCACAGGACACTTATATCAGAAACGAAACAAAACCTATTTTCCCAGGTGGAAATGATTCGTTGATGTCATTTCTTAAAGCAAATTTGAAATATCCAGACAAATGTGTGGCAGATAGCATTGAAGGCAAGGTCAAGGTAACATTTGTCGTAAGGAAAGACGGTTCGGTAAATAATGTGGCAGTGGCAAAGAGTGTCAATCCTTTGCTGGATGCAGAGGCTTGCCGTGTCGTTGGTCTTATGCCAACATGGAAGCCGGGTACTTTTGAAGGCAAACCAGTTAGTGTGAGATATACTTTGCCTATTACATTTAGCTTAAAAAATAGAGGTAACTTGGTTTCCACGTTAAAGTACATATTTGAAGCGTCAGCGCAAAATGAAAAGGGAACACAAGATCCAAAGGGATTGTATAGGTTGTTGCTTTTGTCTTACAAGAATAACAAATCCCCAAATATTCCTCCTTTTGAGCAGTATAAGTATATTGGTGCAAATTGTTTTGTTAATTTCTCTGTTTATTTATCTTCCGATTCCATATATAGGGTTCAGACAAGAATAGATGGCTCTTATCCTTTGAAACACACGGGCGATGTTCCTTGTGGAGAGGATGGAAAAGGCATAAGAGTGTATGATAGTGGTGAAACAGGATTCATATATTCTTGGTATTGCAAAACGCAACAGAACAGTAATGACTTATTCCCATACCATAGCTATATTGACGAATGGTACAACAATAAGGTTGGCGTTTCAGAAAGGATGAAGGATATTGTCTCGCTTTGTGAAATGAAGCTGAAACCTGAAAAGGGAAATAATCTTATAGGTTGTTGGCATAAGGTTGGCTCTATCACAAAAGTCGGAAGTAAGGAGTATCTGACAAAACTTGACAATGATTTATATTTCATCATTTCAGATGTCGATGGACTTCGTGTTAATATCAAGGATGCCAATACTCTGAAGTCGTATATGAATATTAACAAGATAAAGTACACGAAACAAGGTTTCATATACGCAGGTATAGAATACACGATTAAATGGGATGGAAAAGACGCATTTAAATTAACACATGTAAATGAGGATGGAACGATAAGTACAGGTCTCTGGACACGTTCAGGATTGCCTGCCAAGTTCCAAGAGTTGTTCGGAACTAATTCCGACGGAAGTGTGAAGTAATGGGATTCGGTACATCAAAAACAAACCCTATGGAGGGATATCCTTCCACAGGGTTTTCTATATTTAATTGAAGTTCTTATTGTCAATATAGACCTCAAGCAGCTCTGTGATGTGGTCAGGATTGTTCGGAACAAGATTGACATCGGCACATGCGTATGGGATGAGACATGAGTTACCCTTGGTAAGCTCAATCTCACGTATGGCAGGCATCATTCCACCAAAGCCCTCCGTACTCCTGAGTTCAATCTTGCAATTACCATGAAGACACATATAAATAACGAAACTGTCGTACTTGAAGAGCTTACGATGGAAGGAACGGTTGATGACATGACGCTTAACCGTAAAGTATGGACTTTCGGTCATGGCAATAGGCTTGTTCACCTTGTACTCATAATCGCTGCGGTAATTGTCGTACACCTTATAGTCGAGGGCATCCTTGGCATATTCCGTATGCAACTGACGAGGCTTGCCGTCAAGTCCCGGACGATTGTAGTCAAAGATTCGGTAAGTGATATCCGAACTCTGCTGAACCTCGGCAACCATTATCCCTCCACAGATGGCATGAACACGACCTGCAGGGATAAAGAACACGTCACCTCGCTTCACCTCATGACGGGCAAGAACATCGCAGATAGAACCATCCTCCACTCGCTTCTCGTACTCATACTTGGATATTGGAGTGGCAAAACCAGAATAAATGTAAGCACCAGGTTCTGCATCCACAACAAACCACATCTCTGTCTTGCCGAAACATCCGTGGCGAGCCATGGCAAGGTCGTCATCAGGATGCACCTGAATACTCAAATCCTTGGCTGCATCGATGAACTTAACCAAAAGCGGGAACTTCTTACCATACATCTCCACAACCTTATGACCAAGGAGAAGTTCGCCATATTCCTCACATATTTCTGTAAGCGAACGTCCCTCAAGAGCTCCGTTTGCCACATACGACTCCTTGCCCGGAACGGCACTTACCTCCCAACTCTCGCCTATGCGCTTGTTGTCGGCAGGTAATCCCTTCAATGGTTTGAGACGATTGCCACCCCATACGAGTTCATGGAAATTCTGTTTAAATTGTAATGGATAAAGTATATTCATATCGTTTCTTTTTTTCAGTTTTTATGGTTGTGAGGTTATACGGCTTTGAGGTCGCTACGCTTTTTAGGTTTTACAGTTGAACGGTTAACCAAACTAACACCATTGCTTTTTTGTCTCACGGCTTACCCCATGTACGACATACCGTACAACCGCATAAATCTCACACCCTACAAAGGTACAACTTTTTATGACTTACAGCACACGCAATTAACAATTATCATCTGAATAATTACGTAACAAGCACGAAAAACTAATATTTTTTGTCTTTTTTGTACTTTTCCAACAAATTATTTTGTCAATCGGTACAAAATGTGTTTATTTGCAACCCAAGAATGAAATAACAATAAAGAATATTTTCATCCGCTCATACGAGCCTTGAAAGACCAACAAAACCTAAATTTGTACAACTATGGACGCTTTAATCGCTTTGTTCGGAAACAAAGACTATACTAACGATTCACCACTCAACAAGTTGATGAACTTGTTTAACGGTAATTCTAAGGACTCACAACTCCTAAAGAATCAAAAAGAGTTGAGAGAATGCTTCGTGTGCAAGAATGTAAAGATTGCCATCGCCATAGGTGATGACACAAAGGAAACACTTGACAAGAACTGGGAATACTTCCGACAGGAAAAGGCAGATGTGTGCATATCTGGATTCTTCCGTGGCGACAACTGTCCAAACTTCTCCGTCATGACTTCCATGAACTGGGATGAAACAACAAAGGATAAACTATAAAACAACATAATGACAAGAACCATACTAACTGGCATATTGTGCGTCATGTCATTAGGCATGACGGCACAAAATAAGATAAGTTTGGGAGCCGACATCTCCATGCTACCTGAATACGAAAGGGTGAACACCCCATATTACGACAATTCAGGAACAAAGATTGATGCACTTACATACATGAAGGATGAGGCAAAGATGAACTCCATGCGAGTTCGTCTTTTCGTGTCTCCTAATGGGGCGACTGGCTCTGGCGTGTGCCAAGATCTCGAATACGTCAAGAAACTTGGCAAGCGCATCAAGGATGCAGGTATGGATTTCCTCCTCGACTTCCACTATTCCGACTCTTGGGCAGACCCAGCAAACCAAAGCATTCCTAAGAGTTGGCTTCCTTCAAGCCACTCTCTCACAGAAATTATTTACACCTACACCAAGGAGAGCCTCGAAGCACTCGTCTCCGCAGGCGCAACACCAGACTTTGTACAGATAGGCAACGAGGTCTCATACGGAATGCTCTGGGGTAGCGACAACGACAAGTGCTACACTTCCCAAAGTGCAGAAGGCACACAATGGAAACGTTTCTACTCCCTGCTCTCCTCTGCTGCCAAAGCAGTAAGGGAAGTGACACCAAATGCAAAGATTATCATCCACACGGAACGAAGCGGCGAAGCGAACACAACGAAGGAGATTTATTCACGACTCAACGCCCATAACGTAGATTACGACATCATAGGTCTGTCCTACTATCCTTTTTTCCACAACTACATCAACTACCTCAGTTCTACCCTCTCAACCATTGAGACAGCTTTTCCTGACAAGGACATCCAGATTGTGGAAACAGCATACTACTACCAGTACTTTGCATCAGACAGCAAGTACAACACTCAAAGCAAGTGGGCAGCTTCGCCAACAGGACAGGAAGCCTTCGTTTCCGACCTCATAACGGAGCTCAACAATCATCCAAAGGTGACAGGCCTCTACTACTGGTTCCCTGAGGAGAACGGCAACGGAGGCGCAACATGGAGTGCCTCAAACGTAGTCTTAACCTCCTGGCTCAACCGAGGATTATGGGACAACACCTCACACAAGGCTCTCCCTACCCTACTCAAGCTAAAGGATTTCCTTACAGCAAAGGAAGCTCTATCCATTGATGATATCAAAAAAGATGAACGCCCGACAAACTTATTCTCAATAACAGGGCAGAAAATATCATCAATACCATCACACGGAATATTCATCAGCAACGGCAAAAAGATTGCCCGATAAGATTTCACACATAAAAGGTGCGGACGTTTTTACTTCGTCCGCACCTTTTGCGTTATAAACAGATATGCTCCAACGATTTTCCCGGAGGCATAAATTTGGCATTATCAATAAAGTGGTTCATTGATGTCGAACACGAGTTCAGCATCCTTGAGACGAGGATGATGTGAATCCTTCTCTGAAAGGATGCGATTGTCACTTGGCACCTGCCAGTCGATTCCGAGGTCAGGGTCATCCCAAGCGATTGCACCCTCACTCTGTGGAGCATAGTAGTTGTCACACTTATACAGGAAAACAGCCTCATCACTCAACACGGCAAAGCCGTGAGCAAAGCCTCTTGGCACAAAGAACTGACGATGGTTATCCTCTGTTAGGACAACAGCCACGTGCTTTCCAAAAGTAGGGCTACCCTTACGGATATCCACAGCCACATCAAGAACTGCGCCCTTTACAACACGCACCAACTTACTCTGAGTAAACGGAGGCTTCTGGAAGTGAAGACCACGAACCACACCAGCAATGCTCTTGCTCTCATTATCCTGCACAAATGTAGTCTTGCACACCTTCTCCTCAAACTCCTTCTGCGAGAAGCTCTCAAAGAAATATCCTCTCGCATCACCAAAGAGACGTGGCTCAATAATCTTCACGCCATCAATCTCCGTATCAATAACATTTATCATCTAAAAATTCCCTTTATCTTAATTTATGATGCAAAGTTACGTTTTTAATATGAGATAACAAAAGCACATAAAACAAAATGAGGCATCTGAGGCATTTCCACAATTCCGAACAAACAATAGTGAAGCTTTTTGCAACCCTCAAATTGTCAAAAAGTCCTAAAATGCGCCATTTCCACTACAAAATTGTTTCATCTTAAAGAAAAACATCGTAATTTTGCAATGTGTTAAAACAAAACGAACAATAACACAGGAAATAAGACAAAGACTAACAACTACTCATTTATGCAGAAGTACCTGAAACCAATCATTGCATTATTCACTTTCTATGCATTCAACTGGGTCGTAGCTCTACTTTCCCAGTTGGCGCTGGTGTTTCATAACCCACAATTCATTACAGCTATTCTCACGGGTGAATACACTGACGAACACTATTCCATCATGAGGTCACCAGAGGTTATTGGTTCGTCACGCATAGTAGCAGCCATCATCATACTCATATTCCTTTCACGAACAAATATCATCAATCCAAAGCTATATGTGAGGACAAAGAACATACGATGGAGCTACACCATATTTGGCCTCGTGGGCTTCAACCTGCTCTTCTATGCCTTTGAGCACATTCTCAGCCTCATGCCTATGTTCCACGAGGAATTAGAGGAAAATGGTGGCGCAACGACTTACACCTATGGAATAATGCTATCCATCTACTTGGCAATCTTCTCTCCAATAGTGGAGGAATGCATCTTTAGGGCAGGAATCCTTGGCAACCTGATGAAAGAAGGCATGAGCCAATGGAAGGCAATCATCATCTCAGCCATCATATTCGGAGCTTGTCACTACAGCATTGAACGTGCCATTCCTACTGCAGTCTTTGCCATTATCACAGGATGGTTATATGTCAAGACACGCAGTCTTGCGCCTTCTACCATCCTACACATCATCAACAATTGTACATCCCTACTCCTCTATCATCTTTCAGCCAACGGCACATACGACAAGGTTACTTCTGAGCTTGGCACAACAAACCTATGGATTGCAAACATAATCATTGGCATCATAGCTATTACTGGTGTTACGATATACGTGAGGATGACGAGAAATGATAAACAAAGCAAAACGGTCTCACCGACCATAGAAAAGTAATGAAGAATATACAATAACATACATTGTATGGTAACAAACAAAAAAGGGTGCATCGACCAATTAATAAAATTGGTGATGCACCCTTTTTATTATGATTGGAATGATGATTACTTCATTGAGTAAACAACGTCCATAATCTTCTTGCCTATCTCGTCGGCAGCTTCCATGGTGTTTGCCTCGGAATAAACACGGATGATTGGTTCTGTGTTTGACTTGCGAAGGTGTACCCACTTGTCTGGGAAGTCAATCTTTACACCGTCAATGTCATTCACTTCTGTATC
This sequence comes from Bacteroidaceae bacterium, assembly GCA_017617575.1. Taxonomy (GTDB): domain Bacteria; phylum Bacteroidota; class Bacteroidia; order Bacteroidales; family Bacteroidaceae; genus Minthosoma. The sequence continues at coordinate 14,439 of JAFZVY010000092.1, forward strand.
CGGTTCATTAGAGTACATTGCCTTTACCTTTGCAAGGATAGCATCAACGTCTGTGCTTGCATCAAGGTCGATGCGGTTCTTAGCGATGCAATACTCAGGATATGTTGCACGAAGCTGGCTTACAGTAAGTCCTGGCTTCTGCTGACGCTCGTGAGCAAGGTGAGAGAGGAAGAGTGCGATACCTACGAGAGCATCACGTCCGTAGTGAGCCTCAGGATAGATGACTCCACCATTACCTTCACCGCCAATAACGGTGTTGGTCTCCTTCATCTTTGTTACCACATTCACCTCACCTACGGCAGCAGCGTTGTACTGCTGGCCATACTTGCGAGTGACGTCACGGAGTGCACGGGTAGATGAGAGGTTGCTCACTGTATTGCCCGGAGTATGCTTGAGTACATAGTCGGCAACAGTAACGAGAGTGTATTCCTCACCATACATCTTACCATCCTCGCAGATGAATGCGAGACGGTCAACGTCTGGGTCAACGACAAATGCAACATCCTTACCACCCTTTGCCATGAGCGACATGATGTCTGAGAGGTTCTTCTCAAGTGGTTCTGGGTTGTGCTGGAAGTCACCAGTCGGTTCGTCATAAAGAGCTGTGACATCGTTCACGCCAAGTGCCTTGAAGAGCTTAGGAAGGATGATTCCTCCCACAGAGTTGATGGAGTCAAATGCAACCTTGAAGTTTGCAGCCTTGATTGCTGGAACATCAACAAGCTTGAGACCGAGAACCATGTCGATATGTTTCTGGTCGTATGTGTTGTCCTCTGTATATTTACCAAGACCATCAACATCTGCAAAGTCGAAGTCCTCTGCCTCAGCTATACGGAGTACCTCGTTACCCTCAACGGCATTGAGAAACTCGCCCTTCTCGTTGAGAAGCTTGAGAGCATTCCAGTGACGAGGGTTGTGGCTTGCTGTTATGATGATACCACCACATGCACCTTCCATTGTGACAGCAATCTCTGTAGTTGGAGTAGAGGCAAGACCGATGTTGACAACATCGAATCCCATACCCATGAGTGTACCGCACACCACGTTCTTGACCATCTCGCCAGAGATACGTGCATCACGACCTACGACAATCTTATTGCTCTGCACCTTTGTTGTGCGGCGGATAAGTGTTGCGTATGCTGATGTGAACTTAACTATATCAAGTGGATTGAGTCCATCGCCAGCCTTACCGCCGATGGTACCACGAATACCCGAAATTGATTTGATTAGTGACATAAATTACCTTAATTAATGATTTATGATTAAAATGCGTGAGCGGCCAAAGACGTCCGCTAAGAAAAGATGCGAAAGAGCCACAGCAAGATATTACTATTGTCCTAACTGGTAGGTTATATCGTAATAATATGGTTCGACCTTGGTAGATGCTGATGTCGTACCTGAGTTGTGAGGTACGATGATGCGAACGTGAGCCACATCATCCAAACTACGTGACATACGGATAAAGTCAAATGGCTTCATCCATCCTGAAGGAACAGCAGTCTGTCCTTCATAAGTGTACATAATGCCATGAGTGAACGAACCGCTATACGAACGGCTAAGATGAGAATACTTCACGAGCATCTTATCCACGGCATTACCAGGGTAGCCATAGCTGAAAGTAGTGGAATCACCAGTCATTATGTTGTATGCCTGATAACGACAAAGGACATTCTGGTTGACTGTACTGTCTGGCTGTTCCTTTGCCATCTCTGGGAATGACTTGCCGTTGCCTCTCTTGATAATCTGCATGTACACGCCATCCTCCTCGAAAAGTACGTACTCATTGTTATCCACATTCGTAGTACTGTCCTGTGCATAGAACTGATTCTCGCTAATGACATTGATATGTCCGCACACATCGTTGTCGGCAAGGAAACGCTCAATGGCTTTCCTTTCCTTCTTCTTCATATCTGCGTATGTCTCATAGTCATTACAAGAAGCAATGCTGAACATCATTGTGAATGCAGACACAAGCATAAGTGCTGTATAAGTTATCTTTTTCATATCTTTTGTTTTAGCCCCCATCTTGAACAGAGGGTGTAAATCTTGTTTTTTATCTTAAAGCTTTTTAAGCAATGTTATTTTCTCTTCAGGCTTCTCTGCACCGAACACGTAGCTTCCTGCAACGAGGACGTCAACGCCTGCTTCGGCAAGACGCTTGCCTGTGTCGGCATTCACTCCTCCGTCAACTTCGATGAGTGCCTTGCTGCCTGTACGGGTAATCATCTCACGAAGTGCCTTGACCTTGTCAATGGAATGCTCAATGAACTTCTGACCTCCGAAACCAGGGTTTACGGTCATGAGAAGCACCATGTCAACATCACGGATGATGTCCTCCAACAGACAGACAGGTGTGTGGGGATTGAGCGTGACGGCTGCCTTCATTCCTGCTTCATGAATCTGCTGGATGGTGCGATGAAGGTGAGGACAAGCCTCGTAGTGTACGTTCATCATGTAAGCACCAAGAGCCTTAACCTGTGGGATGAACTTTGCTGGCTCAACAATCATGAGATGCACGTCCAGTTTCTTTGTACAATGCTTTGCCACTGCCTCCAACACAGGAAAACCGAAACTGATGTTTGGGACGAACACACCGTCCATAATGTCGAGGTGAAGCCAGTCGGCATCACTTCTATTTATCATGTCTATGTCTGACTTCAAATCTGCAAAGTTGGCAGAAAGAAGCGATGGAGAAACTATCATTTAGTTTTTGAGTTTTTAGGTTTTTAAGTTTTTGAGTTCTTGCGGAGATGAGGTTTTAAGTTTGTGAGTTTTTGAGTTTGTAAGTTTTTAAGTTCTTGCGGATACAAGTTCATAGTTTTTCTCGAATCAACCATTTAACGAAAACATAAAAACTTAAAAACTCACAAACTTAAAAACTTACTTCAAAGAGAACGAAGTCTGTCCAATCATCTGGCTGTCGCAGAATACGAGAACCTTGTATGTTCCTGCCTCAAGGAACTCGTCAATGTCGGAGTACATTGTCACCTTCATCTCCTCGCCGTTGTACTCAACGTACTTCTTCTCTGTGTATTCAACGGCTGTTTCCTCGTAAGTGAACGTACCCTTCTTGCCCATCACATTGTTGTCTGGCTTGAGGATGCGAGCGTAGATGATGCGCTCTCCGTTTGATGCAGTCACGTTCTTAACGATTGTGAATCCGAAGGCAAGCTTCTTGCAGTCCTTTGCCTTTGATGCGTCCTTGCCACGCTTGTTCTTTGGGCTTACCCAGAAACCTGTAGCGTCAAGCTGTGCAGCGATGTTCACCTTGTCCTTCAAGGCGTTGCGCTCCGATGAGAGAGAGTAAATCTGGTTGTTGGCCTGATTAACCTGATTCTTCATCTCGGCATTCTCGTTAGTAAGAGCCTCGTTGATGCGGTTAAGAGAGTCAACCTGCATGATGTAGTTGCGGAGTACCTGACGGAGAGTGTTAATCTCCTTCTTCAAGCGTGCTATCTCGCGTGCGTCTGTTGACTTTGTGCGTTCCAGTTCCTCAAGGAGTTCCTGTGTGTGACGACGCTCTTCCTCTATCTGAGCAATGAGAGAGTCGTTGCGTATCTGCTTCTGGAGTTCGCCATACTGGGCATCGAAGTCCTTGTACTGCTGTTCCATCTCCTGCTTGTCAAGCTCGGCAAGCTCCTGCAACTGATTGTTCTCTATATTCTGGTCAATAAGTAGGTAGGCCATTACTGCCAAAACCACAACAAGAATTGCCACTACGGCGGCAAGAATAACGTTTTTCTTATCTTTCATTTCTTATGTCCTTAAATACTGGATGCAAAGATACGCTTTTTATGTGAAGAAATATTCCTTTCAAGTGTTAAATTTACTTGAATATTTTGTTTACCTTTGTGGCATCAAACATAAAACAGATTATTAACTAACAAACTTAAAAGACAATGGCAAACTCAGAAAAACAAAGCGCGCCTCTCTTCACAGGTCGTCTCAAGTGGATAATCATTTCCGTGGTGGGAATACTCCTGTTCTCACTTTTCCTTGCTAAATCATGCACGGTGGTTGACTCAGGAGAGATTGGAATCAAGTTCCACAAATGGGACACGTCGGAGGAAAAATACGGCGGTGTGGAAGGTACTTGCAAGGGATGGGTGTTCTATAACTGCTTCACAACCGAAGTGTTTACATATCCTACATATATCCAGCGTAAGAACTACGAGGCGTTCAACGTGAACGCAAAGGACGCTTCCACTTTCCAGATGGACCCAACCATCGCATATCGCATCAATCCAGAGAAAGCGTGCGACATCTTCGTAAAGTACCGCAAGGGTGTTACCGACCTTGAGAACGGCTACATCCGCACTTGCATCTATGAGGCATACCGCACATGTGCCAACCGATATACGAGTGACTCGTTGATGTCAAGCCGTGCCAACTTCGAGAGTGACGTGCGCAAGCGTCTTGAGACTTCACTTCAGGCAGAAGGATTCATCGTGGAGGAGTTCACTTCACAAATCACACCTCCTCAGTCACTTGCACAGATGATTAACGAGAAGAATGCAGCCGTACAGTCAGCACTCAAGGCAAAGAACAAGGTGGCTGAGGCACAGGCAAACGCCACAATCAAGATTGCCGAGGCAAAGGGTGCGGCTGAAGCCCTCCAGATTAAGGCTGATGCCGAGGCTTACTACAACCGTACCATTGCAGCCAGCCTCTCTCCTATGATTGTTCAGGAAGACTGGATAGAGAAATGGGACGGACACCTTCCAACCGTTTCATCAAACGGTGGCGGCATGATTCTTGACCTCAAGAACTTGAAGTAAGCATCACAAGCCTTTCCCCACCATCTTTGCAAACAAGCAGGATGGCAAGGGAGAGGTAAACCATACGTCACAAACGACAACCATATTGGTCACGACTATTTCAAGATTGGTCGTGACCAATTTTTTTGTAAGCTAACGATTGAGCAATTGTTCGTGACAGACACATAATATATTATAAGCATACAAAAAAATCCGAGTCGCAACTTACTTGCAACTCGGACGATTTTTTTATTTAGAACAAGAAGTACTTGATGCACCAAAGGATGAAACCTCCGATTGCGCTATAAAGATAAATCCTTGCTATACGCTTGTCATAAGACTCTATATGACCTGCCATACAGAATAAAATCACGCCTAACATAGGAAACAAAAAACATAGGATTGGCAGAAAAATATGCCAGAAAATAGTTTTAGCCATAGTAATTGCTTGTTTTGTATTTTATTAGTACCCTCCCCATAGAGGGGGAGGGATGGGGAGAGGGTCTTTCTTTACTTAACAATCACGAATCCACCTTGGTTAGCCATGGTGATGGCAACGGTTGCACCAGCCTTCTGTTCCTTCTTCTGTGGCTCAAGTGTCTTGAGGTCGTCGGAATAGACAGTAATCATGTCGCCCTTGCTGACCATTGGGAGGTTGAGCTTGAGTGTGAGAGGCTTGCCTGTATTGTTGTTTCCAGCGACATACCACTTACCACCGCTCTTGCGAGCAAGGACACAATACTTTCCAGGATAACCGTCGATGAAGACAGTCTCCTCCCAAGTTGTTGGTACGTTACGCATATAGTCGAGGCAGATGGCTGGAGCGCCACCCTTGCCTATCTCATTCAGATTCTCTGGTGCAAGAGCAAAGTTCTGTATTGGGTTCTGGAAGAGAACTGTCGTTGCAAGCTCGTGGCAATCTGTAGTCACACGCTTGCTACCATGCTTTGAAGCATCATTGCCCTTGTTGATGGTACGTGAGAGGAAGCAACCACCAAACTCCATACAGCCGATGGCATTACGGATAAATGGATGCGTAGCCACGTCGCGAGCCTCAACGTCGCAGGCATGCTGGCCAAAGAACATATTCTCGGAAGCAAGCACAGCTTCTGAACCTACATAGTTAGGATACATACGTTCCCAACCACGTGGGATGGTACATCCGTGGAAGATGACCATGAGTCCGTTGTCGTCGGCATCAGAGAGGATAGCCTCGTAGAGACGCATAGTCTCCTGCTTGTCGCCTCCAAAGAAATCGACCTTGATACCCTTGACACCAAGTGACTTCATCCACTTCATGTATTGCTTGCGCACGATAGGATTTGACATGATGTTGATTGGTCCCTGCTCGATGTCGTTCCAGTAGCCTGACGAACTGTACCAAAGGAAGACGTCAACGCCCTGTGTCTTTGCGTAGCGAACAAGTTCCTCCATGCGCTTCTTTCCTATATTATTGTCCCACCAGTTGTCAACGAGTACGTACTCATAGCCCATAGCCTTGGCAAGGCCGATGTACTTCACCTGGTCGTCATAGTTGATTGAATTATCCTGCCAGATAATCCAGCTCCATGTGCCGCGACCATACTTGTACTTGTTCTGAGTAGCATACTGAGCCTCCACGTAGTCCCAAGGCACGGTAGTCTCAACGATTGGCTTGAGCGAAGTACCCACGGTGATGGTACGCCAAGGAGTTGCACCCGGAAGGGCAAAGGCTGGTTCGATAGTTCCGTTGCCGCCATTCTCCTCCATCATAGGGAACTCAAGTGTATAGAGACCGTCGCCCTTCATATCAGAGAGACGTGAACCGCAATAGCTTGAGCTTACGCCAGTCTCGCTGACGAGTACCCAACCTTCAGGCTTAGCCTCTACCTTCTTCTTGCCTTGCTTCTGAGTTGCTTCTGCATCAGCTCCGCCAACATGGAAGAGTCCAGGGAAAGTGTAACCATGGCCGAAGCGTGACTTCTTAGCCATAGGAGCCTCGTAGTCGTACTCTTCCTCATAGCTTGGCTTAGTACCCTTCCATCCTACCATGGCGTCCGACTGCGGAGTAAGGAATGTAGTAGTGGAAGATGGGAAGTCAAAGCCCGTGCATTCCTTCATTATGCGAATAGAAAACTTCTTCTCGTGTGCACGGTCAGGCTGGTTAGGAATGACATATCTGAAAGCAATATCATTATTGCTGACACGGAAATCAATATCGTAAGTCATGCCCTTGTCGTTCTTGAGTGTCACGACAAGATTGTTTGCATCCACCTTGACATTGGCAAACTTGCTTCTGTCCATTGTATAGTCATAGGCGAGATGTTTCTCAGAAGCCTTAACAAACGTCAGGTTCTGTGAGAAATCTGCAAAGTTGGCAACAAAGCCGAGTGGTGACTCGTCAAGCATCTGCACACCGTCGTAAGTGACGGAATAGACTGGCTTACCATTCTTGAGGTCAAAGTCAAGTTTCAACTTGCCGTCAGGACCGCTGACAACAGAATGCTGGGCGAATGCGCCCACGGTTGCTACGAAAGAAGCAACGAGAAATAGGTTACGTCTCATTATTCTTATAGTAAAGTTTAGTTAGTATTAGTATGAAGAGTGAGTGCCAAGCATGGCACTCGCATGATTCTTTATTCCTTATCCATGAGCTGGTTGCGGTAAGCCTCGATAGCTTTCTTGCATATCTCCTCTGCCTCCTCTATCGTACCGTCGATATGTCCGCCAGCTGCGTTGAAATGTCCACCGCCATTAAAGAAACGCTCAGCCAAGTCGCGAGCAGAGAAGTCGTCGTAGGAACGAACGGAAATCCACACTACTGGTTTCTCCGTATCTTCACGAAGTGAGATGGAAAGCTTCTGTCCACGAATGGCAAGAGGCATATTTACGACTCCCTCCATATCGCCCTTGAGGAAGTTGAAACGCTTGAGTTCCTCCCTTGACACACAGAAGTAGGACGCATGAAGGTCTTGTATCTGCACCAGCTTCTCGTGGAGAATATATCCCATCAAGCGATAGCGGTCAAGCGTATATGTGTTGAACAACCTGCGATAGATGATATCCTTGTCTATACCCTTGCGCAATAGCTCGGCTATTATCATAAAGATATCAGGGTCGTTACTATTATATGTAAAGCCTCCTGTATCGGTACACATTCCTGCATACAAGTCCTCTGCTCCATGAAGCGAAAGGTTTGACAATCCTCCTATAGCCTCAAACACTCGGAACAAGAGTTCGCAAGTGCTGCTGCACTCTGGACATGAAACGATGATGTCGGCAAAGTGGTCTGGTCCGAGATGATGGTCGATGAGTATCTTGCGAGCCGTAGAACGTCGCACGCAAGCCTCAAGGTCGTCAATACGTGAGAGGAGGTTGAAGTCAAGGCAGCAAATAAGGTCTGCCATGTTGATAAGATTGTTGGCAAACGCCCTCTGGCGGTCATACAAGACAATCTTATCTGATTCGTTCATCCATTTGAGGAAATCGGGAAATACGTTAGGCACGATAACCGACACGTTCTTTCCCTTTCGCTGGAGATATTCCTTGAGTGCAAGCGAAGAACCGATAGCATCACCATCCGGAGAGGTATGGGTGAATACAACCACGTTCTTACACTCGTCGAAGTATTTCTTTATCTTAGTAGCATCCTGAGGATTAATCTTTCTTTTCAGCATATTTTTTTTGTTTTTTGTAGTAAGGAGGAGTAAACTGAAGTAAAAAGGAGTAAAGAGACGGATGTCATTATCTCAAGTCTCAACTCTGTAATTTATGCCTTCGGTTAATATCGGGACGCATTAATTGGACATTATAGTATCGTCTTTTTACTCCCCTTTACTCCTTTTAACTACATTTTACTACATCTACTATTATCCCTCTTTTTCAAGAGTATTGCGATGACTCAGCTTCAAGTCATCATGAATGATGTCGAACACTTCCTTCATAAGCACCTTTGTGTTCTTTCCCTTGAACGACTCGCAAGGTATAGGCTTATGTATTATGAGTTCCAAGGAATGACGGTTAACCATAGTGTCCTCACGATTGAACACATCATAGCTACCATTTATGGTAATAGGGACGATAGGTCTCTCAAGCTGAGTGGCAAGCATGAACGCGCCACGCTTGAACTCACCCATGTCGCCTGTATGAGTACGCGTACCCTCTGGGAAGATACACATGGACATACCGTTTTCAAGCAAAACCCTTGACTGCTGTATAGCCCTTGATATGGAAGACACGGAATCGCCCACATATACGTGACCGGAACAATGGCAAGCATAACCGATGAAAGGAATGTTACGGAGATAATCCTTCATCATCCACTTAAACTTCATTCCAAGATAAGCATATATAAGGAATATGTCGAAGTAGCCCTGATGATTAGGCATGAACACATACGTTTGCTTTGGGTCAAGATACTCACGACCCACCACCTTTATTGGCAGGAGATAGATATGGCAAGTGAACCAGCACCAGAAAACAGGCACATAGTGAGCCACACATCGTCTGTCGCCCATCAAGCCTGCAAGAGCCGTAATACTTCCACATAATGCAGACACGACAATAAATAATGGTGTTGCAAACAGATATGTATAAGTCTTATATATCATCTTGAATGTGTATGTTTAGTTTATAATAGCGAGTGCCGAACCCGACACTCTTGTATATCATTGTCCTGCATTCGTCACTCTCACTTTGTGGAGGACTGCGGCTTTATCTTTCTCAATTCTACGATACTTATCTCTGGCCATGCCCCATAACGGAAAGGACCTATATATCCGCCTATGCCTTCGGAAACATTCAGCGCATGATTGCCATCGACGTATATGCCTGACCACTCATTATACCTCCACGATACTGGCGACCATCCCCATATCTTAAACTGGGCTGCATGAGTATGTCCCGACAAAGTGAGCTGAACTGAAGTGTCAAGTACCTTCATCCTCCAGAAATCCGGGTCATGTGAGAGCAAAACTATAAAATCACTCTTCTTCAATCCTTTCAAGGCTGCGGACAAGTCGCCCTTCTGAGGGAATGGAGGAATACCAAAGTTCTCGACTCCTGCAATAGATATGGATTGCTTTCCCCTGTATATCTTAACGTGGTCATTAAGGAGAGGAGTCCATCCGAAACCTCTTTGGTAAAGAAGAAGCTTCTCCACGTCAGCCTCCTGCTGCTTGCCCTCATATCCTGCGTAAGTTCCGTAATCATGATTGCCAAGTACGGTATACACGCCATCAGGAGCCTTTATCTGTGAAAGGATGTCCCTCATTCCTGCAAGCTCGCATGATTCACGATTGACCATGTCGCCCGTAAATACCACGGCATCACAATTCTGCTCGTTGATAAGCTTAACAAGCGTCTCAACATCGTCCTCCCGACCACCACGGAAAGTACCTATATGAAGGTCGGAGAAATGCAGAATCTTATATCCGTCAAACTTTTCTGGAAGATTGTCGTAAAAGACAACATGGTGGCGTACGATAAAGTGGCGGCTACCCCAGAACACTCCCGTAAGCACAATAAGAACCAACAGCATGACTATTGCCATACAGCCCACACGTAATCCGTGCTTCTTAATATTGGTTCTTATATCCATAATTATGAATTGTGAATTATAAATTATGAATTACATCACGTTTCCTTGCAGAAACCTACGCATATCGTCCACGCTCATTCCCCTACGCTTGGCATAGTCGGCAAGTTGTTCGCCATCTATCCTTCCCACGGAGAAATAATGAGCAAGTGGATGCCTAAGCATCAGTCCGCTTACAGAAGCGTGCGGCACCATCATGCCATTATCCGTAAGTTTCACACCTATGCTCTTGAAGTCAATCAACTCGTCAATTATGAAGTTAAGCGAGATATCCGGCAAGCATGGATAGCCTACCGCAGGTCGTATGCCCACGAACTTCTCAAGGTGCATTTCCTCAATAGAGAGGTTCTCGTCAGGAGCATACCCCCAAATGGATTTTCTCACTTCCTCATGAAGACATTCCGCGCCTGCCTCGGCAAGTCTGTCCGACAAAGTCTGCACAAGCATCTGATTGTACGGGTCATCCGTGCCATACAACTCAGGCATGGACTTGTCAACGGATGCAGCAAATATGCCTATCGTGTCCTGCAATCCCAATCCCTTAGGACGAATGAAGTCGCTAAGACACATGCAATAGCCGTTGCTCGATGGTTGCTGTTGCCTCAACATAGGCAAACGCTTTATCACCACAGGATTATTCTTGCATGAAGGACAAGGACAATCATTTGGATGAACCAACACGATATCGTCTCCGTCAGAGTAGCATCTGAATAGCTGTACAGTTGCCGAAATGCGATAGTGTCTGTCAAGACGATTCAGCATGGCAAGAGCCTCATCCTTCAGAGCCTTTCCTTCATCACTCTCAGCCTTAACCTTCCAAGCATAGAAGAAGTAAGGCCAGTTGATGTAAGGAACTAACGTATTTATCTGATACCTGCGTTGCATAGAATAAAGCGCGAAACATTCAAAGCATATTACGAAAGGATTGCCTTAGTTGAAGACAAGTTCCTTACCACGAACGCCATCTATGACGATACCATCACAATATGCCGTCTTACCATTCACGATTGTACGAACAACCTTCCACTTGAAGAAGCGTTCGTCCATAGGCGTCCAGCCACACTTTGTGTAGTAGCGTCCCTCGCCCACCTGCCAGTTTGCATTTGGATTTACAAGTACGAGGTCGGCATAATAGCCTTCACGTATGAATCCACGACGGTCAATACCGAAGAGCAAGGCTGGATTGTGACTCATGAGAAGCGGAACACGCTCTATTGGCAACACGCCCTCTTCCACCATCTCAAGCATGGAGACGAGTGAGAACTGTACCATAGGCATTCCTGACATAGCCTTAAGCGCACCACCTTCCTTCTCCGAGAGAAGATGAGGGGCATGGTCAGTAGCAACCACGTCTATAAGGCCATTTGTCAAAGCCTCACGAAGAGCAAGCTGGTCTTCAGGAGTCTTGATTGAAGGATTACACTTGATGCGAGTACCCATCCTGTCATAGTCCTCAGAAGAGAACATAAGGTGAGCTATAACAGCCTCAGCCGTGATCTTCTTCTGGTCAAGAGGCTTATTCTCGAACAAGGTCAACTCACGTGCAGATGACACGTGTGCCACGTGAAGTCGTGCACCAGTCTCCTGCGCCAACTTGACGGCAAGGGAAGTTGACTGGAAACAAGCTTCAACGCTCCTAATCCTTGAATGGTATCTAACAGGGAAATCTGTCTGTCCCTTGTATTTCTTTGTAAAAGCAGCAATATTCTGGTTTATTATCTTCGTGTCCTCACAATGTGCCATGATGAGCAAAGGTGAAGTCTCGAACAACTTATGCAAAGCGTCCTCACTATCCACAAGCATATTGCCAGTACTGCTACCCATAAACACCTTCACGCCAGGAACCCTATGAGGGTCGAGTTGAGGTAGAAGGTCTGTATTGTCATTTGTCGCTCCGAAGAAGAACGAATAATTCACACGACTGTTATTCTTACCCAGTTCAAACTTCTGCTCAAGCAGTTCAAGAGTAGTTGTCTGAGGGTTGGTATTCGGCATCTCCATATACGAAGTGACACCACCAGCAGCAGCCGTACGGCTCTCGCTGGCAATGTCTGCCTTATGAGTATATCCTGGTTCACGGAAATGAACGTGGTCATCTATGACACCAGGGAACAAGTAAAGTCCTGTTGCGTCAATCTCGTTGTCGTACGTCTGGGTCGAGTCGTCTCCCCCTTCTATGACCTGTACAATCATCGTGTCCTCGATGACCACAGAGCCTAAGAATTTGCGTCCGTCATTAACAATCGTCGCATTTCTAATTATCGTTTTCATGCTTATATTTTAAGTTTTTCCCTGTTTTTGAGCGACAGCCAAATGAGGCTGCCGTGAGTTAATTTGCCTTTGGATATTTCTTGAACCATCCGTCAAGACGAAGACGCATGACTCCAAAGAATGCTTCTCCAAATATTCCGCCAGACATCTTGCTTGTTCCTTCCACACGGTTCACAAAGACTACTGGCACTTCCTTAATCTTGAAGCCGCACTTGAATGCCGTGAACTTCATCTCAATCTGGAAGGCATATCCCTTGAAGCGAACCTTGTCGAGTTCTATTGTCTCAAGCACCTTACGACGGTAGCACTTGAATCCTGCAGTTGTATCGTGAACCTGGAATCCTGTAATGAAACGCACGTACTTACTTGCGAAGTAAGACATAAGCACACGTCCTATTGGCCAGTTGACCACATTCACACCAGTAATGTAGCGTGAACCGATAGCAAGGTCATAACCCTCATCCGCACAAGCAGAATAGAGGCGAGGTAGGTCAGATGGAGCATGAGAGAAGTCTGCATCCATCTCAAAGATATAATCATATCCATGGGCAAGTCCCCACTTGAATCCAGCAATATAAGCCGTACCAAGTCCAAGTTTGCCTGAACGCTCCACGAGGAAGAGGCGGTCAGAGAATTCGCTCGACATAAGTCCCTTCACGATTGAAGCCGTTCCGTCTGGTGAACCGTCATCGATGATGAGTATATGGAAGCACTTTTCGAGAGCAAAAATTGCCCTGATGATTTTCTCTACATTTTCCTTCTCGTTATACGTAGGAATGATTACTATACTGTCACTTGAGTTCATTTCTCTTTCTTAGTTTTTTTCTTTAAATGCAAAGATACGTTTTTTGAGCAAAATGGATGGTAATAATCAAAGATTATTTCACATTTTGACCTTCTATTTGCTCCAATATCGTTGCAGCCTCGTCAAAGGAACGTACATTTTCTACAACAATCGCAAGTTTTTCCGTTTCCCTGAACTTGCATCTTCTTGCATTTTGAGTACCGTAAGCTATTATCTTGCTGAACGCCTCGCTTTGGTAATATGCACTATCACGGTCAGAATAGAGATAGAGAGTCATCTTGCCATTCTTCATGAGAACCTTCTCCAATCCGAGCTTCTTGCACATCCACTTCACAGGTATGACTCGGAGCAATTCCTGACCAACAGGAGGTATCTCGCCAAATCGGTCAACAAGCCTCAACTTGAACGCATCAATCTGGCTCTGCTGAGTCATGGCGTCAAGCTCACGATAGAGTGACATTCGCTCGCCACTAACAGGCACGTATTCCTCTGGAAGGAATGCTGGGATGTCGCTATCTATTACCGTCTCGTCCACAAAGTTATCGCCCTTTATTACGCCAGTATCAGCCTTCTGTTGCTGGGCAAAGAGGTCTGCAAACTCCGACTCACGAAGTTCAGCCACAGCCTCATTAAGAACCTTCTGGTAAGTCTCATATCCAAGGTCGGCTATGAATCCACTCTGTTCCGCTCCAAGCATATTTCCAGCTCCACGAATATCGAGGTCCTGCATGGCAATATGGATTCCAGAACCAAGGTCTGAGAAGTTCTCAATCGCCTGTAACCTACGCCTTGCATCATCACTCAGGAGTGCAAGCGGAGGCGCAAGCAAATAACAGAATGCTTTACGGTTACCTCGTCCCACTCGTCCTCTCATCTGATGCAGGTCTGACAAGCCGTACTTATGTGCCGAATTGATGATTATGGTATTGGCATTTGGCACGTCAATACCACTCTCCACTATCGTGGTGGAGAGCATCACGTCATAGTCGTAGTTCATGAAGTCGAACACAATCTGCTCCAACTCTGAAGGGTTCATCTTGCCATGTCCCACGCACACCCTCGCATCAGGTACGTGCTCATGGATGAGATTCTCAAGCATAGGCAGGTTCTTGATGTCATTGTTTACGATAAAGACCTGACCGTTTCGACTCATCTCGAAGTTTATGGCATCCGCTATGACCTCAGGACTGAACACGGCTATCTCCGTCTGTATTGGATAACGGTTAGGCGGAGGCGTCTGTATGCTTGACAAGTCACGCGCTCCCATAAGCGAGAACTGAAGCGTGCGCGGTATAGGTGTTGCCGTCATGGTGAGGGTGTCTATATTCACCTTCTTCTGGCGCAACTTCTCCTTTACAGCCACTCCGAACTTCTGTTCCTCGTCTATAATCAAGAGACCAAGGTCCTTAAATTTCACTTGGTCGCTTATCAATTTATGCGTTCCGACGATTATATCTACCTTTCCCTCTGCAAGATCCTTGAGTACAGCCTTGGTAGCTGCCGTTGACCTTGCACGTGAGAGATATTCCACCCTTACTGGGAACTGGTCAAGTCGTTTCTTGAACGTCTGGTAATGCTGGTAGGCAAGTACGGTAGTAGGAACGAGTACTGCCACCTGCTTATTGTCACAAGCCGCCTTGAAGGCAGCACGTACGGCAACTTCCGTCTTTCCGAAACCAACATCACCACACACAAGCCTGTCCATAGGGCGTTCCTTCTCCATATCTGCCTTAACATCCTGAGTGGCCTTGAGCTGGTCGGGCGTGTCCTCATACAGGAAGCTGGCTTCCAACTCCTGTTGCATGAACGAGTCAGGACTATAGGCAAAGCCCTTTTCCTTGAGACGCTGGGAGTAAAGCTTGATAAGGTCACGAGCTATGTCCTTAACCTTGGTCTTGACCTTCTCCTTCATCTTCTCCCACGCTCCCGTACCGAGACGGTTCACACGTGGAGGCTCGCCTTCCTTTGCCTTGTATTTTGAAACCTTATGAAGTGAATGGATGCTTACGAGAATGAATCCTCCATCCGAATAGTTGATGCGTATCTTCTCCTGCATCACACCATTCTCATTCACACGCACAAGTCCGCCAAAGCGTCCCACTCCATGGTCGATATGAACCACATAGTCGCCCGGCTCAAACTGTTGTATCTCCTTGAGGGTGAGGGCAACCTTACCCTTGTGAGCCTTGTCCGACTTGAGGTTGTACTTGTGGAAACGGTCGAATATCTGATGGTCGGTAAAGTAGCATCTCTTGTTTGACACGTCAATAAAGCCTTCATGTATCGCCTTGTTGACTGGTTCAAACATCACGTTCTCATGCTCGCCTTGAGCCATCTCGGCAAAGATGTCCTGAAGACGTGCTATCTGTTTTTCGCTATCCGCGAAGATATTTATCCTGTACCCCTCTGACTGAAGCCTCAACAGCTCCGACTGGAGGAGTTCAAAGTTCTTGTGGAACAGAGGTTGAGGAGTCATATTGAAACGCACCACGGCATTTGCCTTGTCCTCAATCTCGCTATCAAGTATGTTTGGCTTTATGGTTATCTTCCTGAACCACGACATGCTACGCACGAAGGACGTTCCCTCCACCATAACCTTGTCCTTGTCCAAGACCTTTCCCGTAGCTCCAGCCTCCGCATTCTCCACGTTTATGGCAGAAAGCGAGAAGCCCTCGTCGTAAATCTGCGCCACTCGGTCGCAGACAAAGGCAAAGTCACGTGCCACGACAACCGCATCACGTGGAAGGAAATCGAGCATGGCAACATAATCGCCACCATCGCTTCCCATCTGAGACACGACGGTCATCTCTTCCACCTTGTCAACCGACAACTGTGTCTGTACGTCAAAGGTACGGATGCTATCCACCTCGTCGCCAAAGAAGTCGATACGGTAAGGATTCTCCGAAGAGAAGGAATACACGTCCACGATACTTCCCCTGACCGCAAACTGTCCAGGTTCATACACATAATCCTTGCGTAGGAATCCGAGTTCAAGCATCTTCTTCTCAAGTTCGCCAACGTCGTACATACCGCCCTTCTTGAGGACTATGGTATTTGCCTCAAGCTTCTTTTGCGACACGACCTTCTCGGCAAGCGCATCAGGATAGGTAACGACAAGAAGCCTTTGCTGCTGAGCCATACGGCTGAGAACCTCCGTCCTCAGAATCTCGTTGCCCGCATCCTTCTGGTTGTACTTTATAGCCCTCTTGTAGGATGACGGGAAGAACAGCACCTGCTGGTCGTCCAGCATCTGCACGAGGTCATGATAGAAATAGCCTGCCGAGTCGGCATCATCAAGCACGAATACCAACAGAGGCAAGCCGTCCTTTCCCTCCATCATCTGAGCGACAGAGGCAAATAACAAAGGCGCAGAAGAGCCAATAAGCCCCCCTACGTGAATATGTTCTATTGCTGACGAGCAAATAGATTTACAAAGACTCTTGACTTCCTTGTCCGAAGCCAAGAGCGACAGCAGTTTAGATATTTCCAATTTCAACCATTACAGGTCTATACGACCTTGCAAAACATTTAATATAGTCAAGCACCTCCTTGCGTGGAAGGAGTGGCTTCACGTTCATACTGATTACTCTCGTTCTGTTTTGCGTTCTTACTGGAGTAGAATCTACCATAGGCATAATTAAATTAAGAATTCATAATGCATAATTCACAATGCCCCCTTCCGACTAATCAACTATAAACGATGATTGTTTTTTCGTAAATAGTCAAACGTCTTTTTACTCCATGGAGCAAAGCGGAATAAACTTCTTTTTACTCCCTTTAACTCCAAGCAAGTGAAGCGTAAGCGAAACTTGCGAATCTAAAAGAAATAACGCAAAACTTTTGCTTTTATTATTTCAGAACACGAATTTTTACAGTTTTTTCAACATTTTTCTTCCAAGCATCAAGTGAGGTAAACCACTCATTTGCGCTATGATAGCCCTGTTCCTCCTTGTCTGCGCAGAAAGTAACGTAATACCTTAGCGTCTGCGAAGCGTCTGGTGTAACCACATAGACATAGTTGAGTTCATCCTCATTACGCCCCTTGATGTATTTTGTAGGAACAAAAACCGCCATACCTATCGCCTCAGGTGCCCATATTTGCTTCTTTCCCATATCTGGATAGTCGCATCCCCACGACATGGCAATACCGTCCTCACGTATCATGCCTTCTGGCTTATGGCCTCGGCGAACACTATCATCTGCCGTAACGCCTACCTTCTGCACACCCGTACAGAACTTCATGTCGCCTACGTTCCTAAATGTAACATCCACGGTCAAGTCACGATGACCAGCCACGAGCGTGTACATCTGGCGAACATCATACCTCTCCGCTCCATTGGCAGAAGGACGCTCCATAGCCAAGTCATACATCTCGACAATCGTACGCAAAGGACCAGTAGTAACGACTCTCTGTCCCCTGAGACCCACGTTCGTCCAGTTCTGTGGTTGCTTACCGTCATATTGCTTGAACGAACCGCAACCTATCGCCTTACCAGCCCAAAGCACATCCACGCCATAACCAGCCTTGAGCTGCTCAGCCGTAGTATAGAATTGTGTCTCTGGCAACTCAATCCTAGGGTATCTCTTGCCATAGAGGTCTATGTTCTGACGTTCGTCAAAATAGATGCGATAGCCAGTAAGTTCACTCTCTATGGTCATTCCGTGCATATAGATGTCGTTAAACAAGTTGGTCGAGCCTTTCGCCTCAACCCTCAACAAGTCTGGATATTTATCCTTCTTGTCACGAAACTGAAGAGCCGTGTATATTTTGTTCTCGTCTCCTTTTAAAGCGACAAATTTATTACTTTCGTCATTCGTCGCAGATAGATTTACATCAAAAACCTTGGACTCATGCGCCTTAATATCGGTCACGAAGAACAACTCATCATATTCAAAGTCGCCATCCATATCATCCAACTGTGACTGGATGACCTTGCCTCCTTCCATAACCGAAGCACCACGGACGGAGAAATTCAGTTTCTTCACATCCTTCAACTTGACGGCAACAGGCTCAGCCACCTTGTCGAAGTCATTATCATTTCTGACCTCCACACGTACCGTCCTTGTTGCCACCTGTGCCACCACGGCAGATGCCATCATAGCTGCCATTATAGTCAATATATATCTTCTCATCCTCAAAGAATTATTTTTCCAACTGCAAAAATAACACTTTTCCAGATAATACACAAACAAGTCTCATATAAGTCAATACTTTGTCTATACTTTGAGTGACACCCATATATACAGATACAGAACACCCATATCTCCCGAACGAAAGATATAGGTGTTAAACATTTGTATAAGAGGAGAGGAAATAACATACCTCCCTCTCATATCAAAGTCAGAACTATTACAAATCTAAAATTCTACCTTCCTTCATCCATTGAGTTAGGTTCTTCTGGAATGGCTGATATTGTTTTATCTCATCAATCACAAGGGTGTTACCAGGGTTAAGAGACAAACAGTGCTCAAGTTCTGCCATACATTTATCCATATACTCTATTGCTTTCTGCGATTCACCTTCTAAATAAAGTGCGATAGGACGTGTAAACATATCTTCTTTTCGATTTCTCTTGATTACGAAATCATCATGAAGCACAGAAGTAATTATCTGTCGTGTATCCGTGAATTTTTCCAATATAGGAAAAGCTATATTTTCCATGTGTTCTTGGAACAATCTAACATTTTCCTCCATAGGACGTTCTTCGACAAATTCAACATGTGGTTCTTTCCGACTCGGAACTGTAATGAAGACTAAAACAGACCATTCTTTCAGTAAACCTTCTGTCAATTCCTCTATAACCTTGTTAAACTTAACAGAATCCACAAATAAAAGAATATCAAGCCAAAAACACCTTGGCATATATCTTTTTTCATCTGTAATCAGAATTGTATAAAGAATATCATCATTATAATATTTTTCATAATTGCCGCCACCTTCTTGTGGCACATACTTAAAACCCAAAGACTTGAAATATGCTTTCAAAGCCTTATTCATTTCGCTTCTATAATTCATATTTTACTTTTTTTTGCAAAATTACAGTTTATATAGAAATAAGCATTACATCTTCACGTGTTTTTCCACGCTCTACAAGAAATTAATACGGAATAGAATTAAAAAACAAGTTAAAACAAAGCCTTAGAATAAGTTAGGAATAAAGTGGGTAACTAATATTGTTAGACTACAGAAAGTTGAAAATACGTCGGGAACGTACTCGTAGTACGTGGCGAGCGTACTCCAAGTACGTTGGGGACGTACTGAGAGTACGTTCCCGTACGTACTGGCTACGAACCACTAACGTCATGATTTCGTCATGCCTTCGCTATGACACCGAAGTGACTCCAA
>JAFZVY010000093.1 GCA_017617575.1 Bacteroidaceae bacterium
ATAGTCTCTGATGACATCTTCTTTCCTGACTCCCAGGACTTTTATTTTATCGGTAAAAGACGTCCCTTCAACTGAACCACTTTTTTCCAAATCAGCGAAACGTTCTTCAATTGGTTTGACTGTTGATTTCATATCGTCGGTAATCCAGCTTACACCTATTATACCTATAGCATTTTTATCTTTCTCGACTAAGTCAAAAACGGCTTGAGAGCTTCCTTGAGCAAAATACTCGATTGGGAAATCCTTACCATTGTTAAACTTGTCTTTCATATAATGAACAACACCAGAACCATTTCGGTCAAATACAACATGTATAGGCTCGTCTTTTAGTTTGGTGGGATAGACTTCTCCCCATTTAGTTGACTTACCAGTTAAAATGTCCTGTATATCGTTCATTGATAAATAATCAATGTCATTATCTTTATTGACAATAAGGGCTATGGCATCTACAGCAATACGCTTTGAACGATATGCCCTGTTTTGTCCCTTCAGAATCCTCTTTTGGTTAAGGGTAAGATCACGATAAGTGATAATCACGTTAACCTTACCATCAAGCAAAGAGTCCAGCGCCGACGCCTCATCAAGATAAAGCGGTAAAACACTAGTATTTTTGTCTCTATATTGATACTCAAACACCTGAATCTCTTCGTCAAGAATATTTTTAAACGATTCGTCACAGATGACTTTAGACAAATTGCTTGAATACTCTTTCTTGTTATCGGAACAACCACTACAAGAAGTTATTGTGACACTTGTTATGGCTATTAATGCGATACAATATATTATTTTATTGATTTTCATGATTGTCTGGTGTTTTGTTGTATTTGTCATATCTTTCTTCCATATCTCTAAGGCGATAATAATCGATGCCTTTTATCTGCCTGTAGCAGCGATAGATGCCATAAAGGGCGAGAACTATTGCGAAAACATATCGCAGCGTGAGCCACGGCTCACTATACCATTGAAAGAAATTGATAAATAACAGATAAGCCATACCTAGATATACCAATATCATAAACACTCCAAAGAGTATTCTTAATGCCTTAAATAAACTAGATGCTTTAAACTGCATTATCTCAATTTCTTAAATTTGTACCTTAGACCTAGCAATTGTAGTTTTGTTTAATGCAAAAAGCAGAAAACCGACCAACAATTCATTTTAACTTGTAAAAGTACTAAAAAAATAGATAGACCGCCCCAAACTCACTAACATATTATAAAATCTTAACACAAAAATTAAACTACTCTGTTATATAAATAACCTGAACAAGTTATCATGAACTAGTGCTTTAGCTATTGTGTATCTTTATCCAATGTCAATTCTTTGAAAAGGAAGCGGTCATCTAGAACAGCCTGCCCTTTCATTGGGGCGACAATCTCACTCTCGCCCTCCTCAAGCAGCATTCTGCGTGTTGTTGTGAAACTAACCTTATATTCAGTCCTTTTATCACTAGTTATCACCTTTTTCACATCAACAATTGGTGTTGTGAATCCAATGGAGTCAATTTTTTCTTTATAGGCTTCAAAATAATCTCTAACATCTTGGATCGATGCCTGCGACTTGCCCATGAAGTTCGACATCTGGGTGTTGCATGTGGAGACCATAAGATTCTCATCCCACTCCTCAAGACCAATCAGGAAATTCTGCACACTTCCTCTCACGTTGTCAATCTCGCCGGTTGTGAGTTCAGCACGGCGTTTCTCGTCAAAAAGGTTTTGGGCATCAACAATGTGCTTACCATTAGGAAACTCCTTAATGTATTGTTCGTAGGCATATTTGTTGTTCTTAATAATGGCATTATTCCACACCACATCATCAAGCAGATTGCGGGCCTCATCAAGATGCTCACCGTTGGGGTGGTTTCTTATGTAGGAGCGCAGGTGGTCTTCATCGTTGCTCACGCGCGCTTGATCCCACGTCTCCTTGTCTCTGACGAGTTTGTCAAGCATTTCTTTCGCTTCCGCGTAATGCTCTCCATCAGGATATTTCTCCACATACGCCCTAAGGTCGTTGATTTGCTTTTTCGACACACATTCCTCCCACAGCGATTGCTGATTCTTGTTGTTGATGTAACTGAAAATTCCCGTCGCAAGGGCAATAGCCAGGATTATACCTGTTATAGACAATAATAGAGCCTTGAGATTTTTCTTGGAGCTGTCATCTTGCGGTGAAGGAGTAGCACCACGCATGTGACTTTGGCTTGGAGAGGCGTTTTGTGGCTGTTGATTCACCACAGGTTGATGATACAACCGTGCTCCGCAAAAGGAGCAATATGTTTCATTGGCATTTACTTGCGTGCCACAATTTGGACAATTCATACGTTTCTGGTTAAAATTATTATGGCAAAATTAGGTAAAATAATTATGCTGACACAAGTTTTTGATATAAAAAATCAAAAAAGCCACAGAAGCATTAGCTCTGTAGCTTTTTTGAAAACTATTTCAATTCAATTTGAATTTCGAAATAACTGAGATTAGTTGACTCCTTGCAGCTTGAAGGTTACGGGAAGGGTGTACCATACGCGAACAGGATCACCAACCGCGTTACGGCCAGGAGAGAATTTAGGAAGCATCTTGCAGACGCGAACGGCCTCACGATCGAGGTCTTTATCAACGCCACGAGCAACCTTTACCTCACCAACTTTACCATCCTTCTCTACCACGAACTGAACGATAACCTTACCTTGAACGCCATTATCCTGAGCCACCTGAGGATACTTGATGTTCTTGTTGATGAACGACATCAGGGCAGCGTCACCACCAGGGAATGAAGGCATGTGAGCAGCGCTCTTGAATACCTCTTCCTCTTTGGGTTTAGGCTCAGGTTTTGGTTTCTCCTCTTCTTTTGGTTTGGGTGGTTCCTTAACCTCAACCACTGTCTGGTCAACTTTAACTACATCTTTTGTGATGTCGTTAGTACCTTTGTCTTCGTCAACAGCACCAACCTGACGCTCATCTTCTTTGAGCTGTTCTTGTGTCTTGGGAGGCTCTTTAACAAGTTCATCGGCTACGATGTTGAGCTCAGTAACCTTCTGAGAGTTCTGAACTTCCTCTTGAATAACTTCCTCCTTTTCAGGTTCGATATATTCGGGCTCATCTTGAAGCTCTTCCTCGAGCTCTTTCTCCATTTGCTTGGCAAGGGCTTCTTGACGAGCTTTCTCCTCAGCAAGTCGTTTCTCGGTCATGTAACTATTATACTTACTCCATCCCCACGCTAATGCAGCAACAAGGATAATGCCGATCAACGTGAAAATCACCGACTTGTTGTGGCGTTTTGCCGATTCGTTACGAAGTTCGTAAGCACCAAAGTCTTTATTTTTGCCTTCAAATACTATATCAAGCCATTCTCTCGATGAAAGATCTACATCTTTTGCCATAATTCTTCTTTTTTAAAAGATTAATAATTATTTAGCAGCAGCAAGAGGATGACCAACCTTCTTCTCATAGAGAATTGAGTCTTGCTTGTTAAGCGTCTCAATCTGGTAGGTCGAAACCTGGTTGATTTGCATTTCGTCGAGCAATCTTACCACGTCAGCATAGCTGGCGTTTGCAGTAGGCTTAATCATAACGATAGGTCTCTTGGCGTTAATGTCGGCAGCTTGGTCGGCACGTGCCTTCTTAACCTTTTCGTTATAAACCGAGTCGTTTATTGTACCGTTCTTCCACTCTTGTTTGAACTTGTTAATTTGAACGAGAAGTTCTTTATTCTTCTCTTGAAGTTTGCCGCGGATGGCATCCTTGCTGTTTCCAAACTTGATCTCATCAAGAGTGTAGTTCTCCATGTCGGGTTGACCTTCGTAGAAGTAAATGACACCTGATTTCACCTCATCGTTGCCAAGATTGTCTTTGGTTACATTACCGTCAATGATGAAAGTAACAGCATCACTTTGCTTAATCTTTGTCTCCTCCTCCTTGTTCACGTCGTCGTTAGTTGGCAACACAAGGTCAAGAGTTTGAGATTTCAACATTGTAGTACACAACATAAAGAACGTGATCAAAAGCATGTTCATATCAACCATTGGAGTAAAGTCGATACGGGTGTCAAATTTTTTCTGACGACTTTTATCTTTCTTTGCCATATCTTATTCCTCCTCCTCTGCTTTTAATGAAGTCATCAAGGTGAACTTATTCAACCTCTCAGTCTGCAAGTTGTCCATAATAACTTGAACCAAACTGTAAGGAGAATATTGTCCTGCTTTAATAGCAACACCTTGACCACCAGTTAAATCTTTTCCTAGGTCATGACTTTGCATCACTTCTTTAATTGCTTTCAACCATATTTGAAACTCATTTGGTTGACCGTCTTTTATTGACATAGCTATGGGAATTCCCCCTTCATTCTTTAAGAACTCATCACGTTTTTCCATTGGCATTTCAATCCACTCAGTCAATTTGGCGAATGGAACACCAAAAGTGTTAAGCTTTGAGAATTCCTGCTGTTGTACTGCTGTGAGCTTAGGTGCTTTTGGATGC